>DASRII010000308.1:0-13938 GCA_035650075.1 Micromonosporaceae bacterium
TGTTGCGCATCGAGGCCAACCTGATGATCCCCGGACGGGGCGAACCGACCCGCGACGCCGTCGTGGTGGTCGAGGACGCCACCGTCACGTACGCCGGACCGGCGCGGACCGCGCCCGAGTCGTCGAACGCGGAGACGGTCCGCGCACCGGTGGTGATGCCCGGGTTGTGGGACTGCCACGGGCACTTCATCGGGGTACGGTCGCTCGACCTCAGCCGGATGCCGCAGGAACCGGCCGCGCTGCGGGCCGCCCGGGCCACCCGGGACCTGCGGGCGGCGCTGAACGCGGGCATCACCAGCGTGCGCGAGGTCGGCGGGCTCGGCATCCACCTCGTCCGCGCGGTGGCCGAGGGCCTGGTCGAGGGGCCGCACATCTACCCGGCGGGCGCGATCCTGTCCACCACGGGCGGCCACGGGGACCTGCACGGGTACCCGCTGCCGTGGATCGTCGACTATGGACACACCGGTGGTGAGCTGCGGCTGGCCGACGGGCCGGCGGAGTGCGCGAAGGCGGTCCGGGAGCAGCTGCGCCGGAACGCGAAGGTCATCAAGGTCTGCGCGTCGGGCGGCGTACTGTCCGAAGTGGACCATCCGATCCACCAGCAGTTCACGGGCGCCGAGCTGCGCGCGATCGTGGAGGTGGCCGGGATGGCCGACCGGACCGTCGCGGCGCACTGCCACGGCAAGCCGGGCATCATGGCGGCCGTCGAGGCGGGGGTCGGCACGATCGAGCACGGTACGTTCCTCGACGAAGAGGCGGCCGCGGCGATGCGGGAGACCGGCGCGATCCTCGTGACGACCCGCACGATCGTGCAGGAGATCCTGGAGAGCAAGGCGGCGCCACCGTACGGGCAAGCCAAGCTCGAGGCCATCGCCGACCGGCACGGCGCCGCGATGACGCTGGCCCGCGAGAACGGGGTACGGGTCGCGATGGGTACCGACCTCGCGCTGTCCGGTGACGAACTGCCCGCGTCGTGGGGGCGCAACGGACGGGAGCTGGTACTGCTCACCGAGCTGGGGTTCACTCCGATCGAGGCGATCGAGGCGGCCACCGCCACCGGGCCGGCGACTCTCGGTCCGCAGGCGCCGCGCTCCGGCCAGCTCGTCGCCGGCTACGACGCGGACCTGCTGACGCTGGACGCCGATCCGTTGGCCGACATCGCGGTACTCGCCGACCCGTCCCACATCACAGGGGTATGGAAGGCGGGCCGTCGCGTAAAAGGGTGACTTCGGGGGCGGCGTGCATCGTGATACGCTGGGGTGTATGGGCATCCGGGTGGCTGTCGCGGGCGCGACCGGGTACGCCGGCGGCGAGCTGCTCCGGCTGCTGGCCGGGCACTCCGGGTTGGACGTGTGCGCCGTCACCGGGCACAGCAATGCCGGCGCGCCGCTGTCCGCCGTACACCCGCACCTGGTTTCGCTCGACCTGACGGTGCGGCCGACCGAACCGTCGGCCGTGGCCGGCGCGGACCTGGTGTTCCTGGCGCTGCCGCACGGTGAGTCGGCGGCGTTCGCGGTCGCCCTTCCGCCGGCGGTCAAGGTTGTCGATCTCGCGGCGGACCACCGCGGGACCTGGCCCTACGGCCTGCCCGAACTGCCCGGTCAGCGGGCCGCGATCGCGGCGGCGAGCCGGGTCGCGAACACCGGCTGCTACGCGGTCGCGACGATCCTCGCGCTGGCGCCGCTGCTCGCCGCCGGGGTGGCCGACCCGGACGACGTCGTGGTGGTAGCCGCGTCCGGCACGTCGGGCGCCGGCCGGACCCCGAAGGCGCACCTGCTGGGCAGCGAGGTGATGGGGGACCTGTCCCCGTACAAGGTGGGTGAGCACCAGCACGTACCGGAGATCAAGCGTGCGACCGGGGCGCGGACGCTGTCGTTCACCCCGGTGCTCGCGCCGATGCCGCGGGGCATCCTCGCCACGGTGACCGCGCGCCGCGTCGGCGCGGAGTCGCCGGCCGACGTGCTGGCGCGGGCGTACGCCGACGAGCCCTTCGTGCACGTGCTGCCCGAGGGTTCGTGGCCCCACACCGCCGCCACGCTCGGCGCGAACACGTGCCACCTGCAATCCACAGTGGACGCGGACTCGGGTCGCATCATCGTGACGAGTGCGATCGACAACCTCGGCAAGGGAGCGGCCGGACAGGCCATCCAGTGCGCCAACCTCATGCTCGGCCTGCCCGAGACGTTGGGGCTGCCAGTGAACGGAGTCGCACCATGAGCATCACCGCGCCGAAGGGTTTCCGCGCGTCCGGAGTGGCCGCCGGTCTGAAGGGGACCGGCGCGCTGGACCTCGCGCTGCTCGTGAACGACGGTCCGGACGCGACCGTGGCCGGGGTGTTCACGGGCAACCGGGTCAAGGCGGCGCCGGTGCTGTGGAGCCAGCAGGTGGTACGCGGTGGCGTGCTGCGGGCCGTCGTGCTCAACTCCGGCGGCGCCAACGCCTGCACCGGACCGGAGGGCTTCCAGGACACCCACGCCACCGCGGAGCAGACCGCCGCCGTGTTGCGCGGTCGCAGGATGATGCTCGGTGCGGCCGACGTGGCGGTCTGCTCGACCGGGCTGATCGGCGAGCGCCTGCCGATGGACAAGGTGCTCGCCGGGATCGGCGCGGCGGCCCGGGCGCTGTCGCGGGATGGCGGGCCGGAGGCGGCGGTCGCCATCATGACGACCGACACCCGGCCGAAGACCGCGGTCGTGACGGGCGAGGGCTTCACGGTCGGCGGTATGGCCAAGGGCGCCGGCATGCTGGCTCCATCGCTGGCCACGATGCTCTGCACGCTGACCACGGACGCGGTGGCGTCCACCGACACGCTGGACGCCGCGCTGCGCGAGGCGTGCCGCGTCACCTTCGACCGGATCGACTCCGACGGCTGCCAGTCGACCAACGACACGGTACTGCTGCTGGCCAGCGGCGCCTCCGGCATCGAGCCGACCGCCGCCGAGCTGACCGCCGCGGTCACCGCGCTCTGCCACGACCTGGCCCAGCAACTGCTCTCGGACGCCGAGGGGTCCACAAAGGACATCGCGATCGAGGTCGTCGGCGCGGCCAGCGAGGACGACGCGGTCGAGGCCGGCCGGGCGGTCGCCCGCAGCAACCTCGTGAAGACCGCGCTCTACGGCAACGACCCGAACTGGGGCCGGATCCTGGCGGCGGTGGGAACGACTGGCGCGTCCTTCGCGTCGGATGAGTTGAATGTCGCGGTCAACGGGGTCTGGGTGTGCCGCTCCGGCGCGGCCGCCGAGGATCGCTCCAAAGTGGACCTGTCCGGGCGGGCGGTCACGATCACCATCGACCTGCACGCGGGGGCCGCGTCCGCCACGGTGTGGACGAACGACCTGTCGGTCGCGTACGTCCACGAGAACTCGGCGTACTCGACATGATGGTCACGGTGCTGAGTCGGGATCTGAGTAATGCCCAGGCCAAGGCGGCGACGCTCATCGAGGCGCTGCCGTGGCTGGCGAAGTTCCACGGCGCCACGGTCGTCGTCAAGTACGGCGGCCACGCGATGGCCGACGAGGAACTGCGCCGGGCGTTCGCCGCGGACATGGTGTTCCTGCGGTACGCCGGCCTGAAGCCGGTCGTCGTCCACGGTGGTGGGCCGCAGATCTCCGCCATGCTCGGGCGCCTGGGCATCGAGACCGAGTTCCGGGGCGGCCTGCGGGTCACGACGCCGGAGGCGATCGACGTCGTGCGCATGGTGCTCGTCGGGCAGGTGGGTCGCGAGCTGGTGGGGTTGGTCAACGAGTACGGGCCGTTCGCCGTCGGACTGTCGGGGGAGGACGCCCGCTTGTTCACCGCCGTGCGCCGTTCGGCCTATGTGGACGGTGAGCCGGTCGACGTCGGGCTCGTCGGCGACGTGTCCGCGGTCGACGTCTCGGCGGTCACCGAACTGATCGGAGCCGGGCGGATCCCGGTCATCGCCACGGTCGCACCGGACGCCGACGGCGTGCTGCACAACCTCAACGCCGATACGGCGGCCGCCGCCCTGGCGGTGGCGCTCGGTGCCCAGAAGCTCGTCGTGCTCACCGACGTGCCCGGGTTCTACGCCGCCTGGCCGGACGAGGCCAGCCTGGTCCCGCGGCTGTCCGCCGACGAGCTGGCCGAGTTGTTGCCCGGACTGTCGGGCGGGATGGTGCCGAAGATGGAGGCGTGCCTGCGGGCCGTACGGGGTGGGGTACCGGCTGCGCACGTCGTGGACGGCCGGGTGGCTCACTCCATCCTGCTGGAGGTCTTCACTTCGGAGGGTTTCGGGACGATGGTGACCGCATGAGTGCTTTGACGGAGCGCTGGGGCCGGACGCTGATGGACAACTACGGCACACCGCCGCTGGGACTGGTCCGCGGCGACGGTGCGGTGGTCGAGGACGAGGCGGGAACGTCCTATGTAGACATGCTGGGCGGCATCGCGGTCAACGCGCTGGGGCACGCGCACCCGGCCGTCGTCGCCGCGGTGACTCAGCAGATCGGCACGCTCGGCCACGTGTCGAACCTGTACATCAGCGAGCCGGCCGTGGCCCTCGCCGAGCTGCTGCTCGCGCTGACCGGCCGGCCGGGCCGGGTTTTCCTGTGCAACTCCGGCGCCGAGGCCAACGAGGCCGCGTTCAAGCTGTCCCGGCGTACCGGGCGGACGCACGTGGTGGCGGCCGAGAACGCGTTTCACGGGCGGACGATGGGCGCGCTGGCGCTGACCGGTCAACCGACCAAAGTGGACCCGTTCCGGCCACTGCCGGGTGGGGTCACCCACGTGCCGTACGGCTCGGCCGCGGCACTCGACGCCGTGGTCACCGAGCAGACCGCGATGGTGATCCTCGAGCCGATCCAAGGGGAGGCCGGGGTGGTCGTGCCACCACCGGGCTACCTCCGGGCCGCGCGGGAGATCACCACCGCGCGGGGTGCGCTCCTCGTCCTCGACGAGGTGCAGACCGGCATCGGGCGTACCGGCCACTGGTTCGCCCACCAGGCCGACGGCGTCGCGCCGGACATCGTGACGCTCGCCAAGGGACTCGGTGGCGGGCTGCCGATCGGCGCCTGCCTGGCCTTCGGAGAGGCCGCCGGCCTGCTCGGGCCGGGCAGCCACGGCAGTACTTTCGGCGGCAACCCGGTCTGCTGCGCCGCCGCGCTCGCCGTGCTGCGTACGATCGCCGCCGACGGGCTGCTCGATCACGTCAAGCGCGTCGGGGAACAGCTCCGGTACGGCATCGAGGCGCTCGACCACCCGCTCGTCGCCCAGGTGCGCGGGGCCGGCCTGCTGCTCGGCATCGTGCTGACCGACCCGGTCGCCGATGCGGTCGCGACCGCCTTGCGTGCCAAGGGTTTCCTCGTCAACCCGGCCCAGCCCGACGTCATCCGGCTCGCACCGCCGTTGGTGCTCAGCCCCGCCCAGGCGGAGTCGTTCGTCAACGCGCTGTCGGGGGTGTCGGTGTGAAGAACTTCCTTCGGGACGACGATCTCACGCCCGCCGAGCAGAAGACGGTACTCGACCTCGCCGACGCCGTGAAGGCCGATCCGTTCGCGCACCAGCCGCTGGCCGGACCGAAGTCGGTCGCGGTCATCTTCGAGAAGCCGTCGTTGCGGACCCGGGTGTCGTTCGACGCCGGTATCGCGCAGTTGGGCGGGCATCCGGTCGTCATCGACGCCCAGGCGACGCACTTCGGCCGCGGCGAGACGATCGACGACGCGGCCAGGGTGCTGTCCCGGTACGTCGAGGCGATCGTCATCCGCACGTTCTCCGACACCCGGCTCGCCGAGTTGGCGGCGGCGGCCACCGTGCCGGTCGTCAACGCGCTGACCGACGGGTTCCACCCGTGCCAGGTGCTGGCCGACCTGCAGACGGTCCGCGAGCGGCTCGGCGGTACCCAGGGCCGCACGCTCGCCTACGTCGGCGACGCCGCCAACAACATGGCGCACTCGTACCTCCTCGGCGGTGCCACCGCGGGCATGCACGTCCGGGTGGCCGGGCCCGAAGGGTTCGCGCCGGACCCGACGGTCGTGGCCCGAGCCGCCGAGATCGCGGCGGACACGGGCGGTTCGGTGGCCGCGCTCGTCGACCCGACCGAAGCGGCGCACGGTGCCGACGTCCTGGCTACCGACACGTGGACCTCGATGGGGCAGGAGGGCGACGGGCTCGACCGGATGGCGCCTTTCCTGCCGTACCAGCTCAACGCCGCGCTGCTCGGCCACGCCAAGCCGGATGCGATCGTGCTGCACTGCCTGCCCGCGCACCGCGGCGAGGAGATCACCGACGACATGCTCGACGGTCCGAGCAGCGCGGTGTTCGACGAGGCCGAGAACCGGCTGCACGCCCAGAAAGCGTTGCTGATCTGGCTTCTCTCCGAAGGAGCACGGCAATGACAGCCCCGGTGACGAAGACCGCCCGGCACGCCCGCATCGTCGACCTGATCCGGGAGCGGGCCGTGCGTTCCCAGACCGAGTTGGCCGAGATGCTGTCCAACACCGGCATCCAGGTGACCCAGGCCACCCTCTCCCGCGACCTGGAGGAGCTGGGCGCGGTGAAGGTACGCGGTACCGACGGCGGACCCGCCGCGTACCTCATTCCGGAGGAGGGCAAGGCGCCCATGCGCCCCGCCGAACAGGCACCGGCCCGGCTGGTCCGGCTGCTGCGCGATCTGCTCACCGGCACCGACCACAGTGGAAACCTGCTCGTGCTGCGGACTCCGCCGGGCGCCGCGCAGTTCCTCGCCAGCGCGCTGGACAAGTCGGGGCTGCCCGAGGTCGTCGGCACGATCGCCGGCGACGACACGATCCTCGTCGTCGCACGCGAGCGGGCCGACGGCGCCGCGGCGGGCGAGGCGCTCGCCACGAAACTCTCCGCCTGGGCGGATACAGCAGAAGGGAACTTCACATGACAGACCGGGTCGTGCTGGCGTACTCGGGGGGACTCGACACCTCCGTCGCCATCCCGTACCTCGCCGAGCAGATCGGCGCGGAGGTCGTCGCGGTCGCCGTCGACGTCGGCCAGGGTGGCGAGGACCTCGAGGTCATCCGCAAGCGCGCCCTCGCCTGTGGGGCCGTCGAGTCCGAGGTGGTCGACGCGCGGGAGGAGTTCGCCACGGACTTCTGCCTTCCCGCGCTGCGCGCCAACGCGCTCTACATGGACCGCTACCCGCTGCTGTCGGCACTGTCCCGCCCACTCATCGTCAAACACCTGGTGGCCGCCGCCGCCCGGCACGGCGGCACGATCGTCTCGCACGGCTGCACGGGCAAGGGCAACGACCAAGTGCGGTTCGAGGTCGGCATCGGGTCCCTGGCCCCACATCTCGAGGTGGTCGCGCCCGCCCGGGACTTCGCGTGGACGAGGGACAAGGCCATCGAGTACGCCGAAGCGCGCGGCCTGCCGCTGGACGTGTCGCACAAGTCGCCGTACTCGATCGACCAGAACCTGTGGGGCCGGGCAGTCGAGACCGGGTTCCTGGAGGACATCTGGAACGCGCCGATCGAAGACCTGTACGCGTACACAATGGACCCGGCAACGCCCCGCGAGCCGGACGAGGTCGTGGTGACGTTCGCGGCCGGCGTACCGGTGGCGCTGGATGGCCGGGCCGTGACGCCGTACCAGGCGATCGTCGAGCTGAACCACCGCGCGGGCGCGGCGGGCGTCGGCCGCCTGGACATGGTCGAGGATCGCCTCGTGGGTATCAAGAGTCGCGAGGTGTACGAGGCACCGGCCGCGATCGCCCTCATCACCGCGCACCAGGAGCTCGAGGCCGTCACGGTAGAGCGGGACCTGGCCCGGTTCAAGCGCGGTGTCGACCAGCGCTGGGGTGAGCTGGTCTACGACGGGTTGTGGTTCTCGCCGTTGAAGCGGTCGCTGGAGGTTTTCATCGACTCGACGCAGGCCTACGTGTCCGGGGACGTGCGGCTGACCCTCCACGGTGGACGCGCGGTGGTCACCGGGCGGCGCTCGGACGCGTCGCTGTACGACTTCGGCCTCGCCACCTACGACTCCGGCGACACGTTCGACCAGTCGCTGGCGCGTGGCTTCGTACAGTTGTGGGGTCTGCCCAGCCGGCTCGCCGCGGCCCGTGACGCACGCGTGGCGGGTGATTGACCTCCGGTCAAGAACTCGCCTTGACCTGGTTGTTGGCGACGCGCACGAGGTCGCGGCAGGCGGTGGCCATGGCGCCGGTACGGCGCAGCATCAAACCGTTGAAATCGTTGAGCTGCCGGGCGAATTCCTCGCTGTCCGGGCCGGTCCACTTGGCCTGCTGGTACGCCGCGAGGACATCCTTCATCAGCTGGCGGATCTCCGTGACCTGGTGCTCGAGGTCCCTGGCGAGCCCGCGCACGTCCTCGACCGCCGCTCCTTGGAAGCTGGCCGAGACTTTGTAACCCTCGTTGCTCACGCCCTGGACGGTATCCACACTCGTCGTGATGCCGCCAGGGCAACGTATCCGGAAGCTTCCGGCCCGCGGCGGTGGACCGGATCCGACCGCCGCTCCTAGCGTGGGTGCGGTGACGTTCCAGGGAGCCGACACCGACGTACTGGCGAACCAGGTCGCGGGCCTGTGCGCCAAGGCCGCGTCCCGGGCCGAAACCATCGCCGCCAGCCTGCGGTCGATCGCGGAGAACCGCTGTCCGGTGTTCGGGGCGAACGGCGAGACGCTCTCCGCGACGCTGCGCCAGCTCGCCGACGGCCTGTCCGGCGGCACCGACCGGCTCGCCAACTTCCAGGCCAGCGCGCGGCAGAACGCGGGCGACCAGGACCTGGCCGCCGCGGCGTCCGGTCAGGACTGGGGGTTGGGCGAGAGCATCTGGGACGAGGTCATCGGGGTCTTCCAGATCCTCGGCGGGTTGGACGAGTTCGTCGCCGGCGTCGCCGTGGCGTTCGGCGGCAGCGAGGGCGTCGTCCCCATTTTCATCGGGGGCGCCATCGCGCTGCACGGTGTCGACAGCATGGTCGCTGGCTACAACACACTGAAGAACCCCGACGACGAGGTGAAGAAGACGTGGACCGAGGAGCACCTCGGCTACGGGGTGGACTTCGCGCTCAGCCTCGCCGGCGGCATCGCCGGAGCGGCCAAGCTGGCGGGAGTGGCGGCGCGAGGCGCCCGCGAGGGCGGTGAGGCGCTGGCTCGCCGGGGCGGGCAGGAGATGGTCCGGGCCGGAGCGAGCGGCGGCGGAAAGAAGATAGTCGAGGCGTTGGCGTTGTGGGACCTCCCGCTGGTGGACTCCGAGCTGCGCCACGTGCTGGGGGACGGGCCGAACTTCGGCGCGGAAGGTGGCGGATCCGGCGGCGGGGGCGGCGGTGGTGGGTTCGGCGGTGGCGGTGGTGGTTCCGACGGTGGTTCCGGCGGTGGTTCCGGCGGTGGTGGTTCCGATGGTGGCGGTGGTGGTTTCGGCGGTGGCGGCGGCCGATTCAACCCGTCGACCCAGAGCGGGGCGCTCGGGCAGTCCTTCCAGCCGGGTGTGTACGAGGGCGGGCACCAGTTCGGTACCTTCCGTGACGACCTGCCGGCCGCGGAGTGGCTCGCGGACAACGGTGCTTCGGTACACAGCCGGGTGCGGTTGTCGGACATGAAGAGCCCCGACGCGATGGTCCGTTTCGACGCCGGTGACGCGGGCGCGATCACTGAGATCAAGACGGCCATGCGTGGCGTCATGGACCAGAACGACGCCCTGCGGGTAGCGAACATCAACACCATGAGCGGTCTGGTCATCGACGCGGGAGCCCAGCTCGAGCCGTATGGTCGCCTGGGCGACCGCACGCTGCTCGTCTACGACGGGCGTACCGTCGAGCTGACCCGGGAGCAGGCCGATGCCGTCGCGGCGGACGCGTACCGCCGGGTCACCAGCGACCCGAATCACCGGGACTTCGGCAAGCCGCTGCCACCGGAGGTCCTCTTCATCCTCCGCGACAACAGCGGTTACCGGGTCAGGCGGTAGACATGTTCCTTGGGCTGGAGCAGCAGCAGGCCAACGAGATCGCGCGGTACCTCGACCTCATCGCCGACCGGATGAGCCGGCTCTCCACCGGCGCCGTAGCCCAACTCGGCACGGTTGCCTGGCACGGACCCGACCATCAGAACGTCGAGACCGATGTGCGGGCCTTCGCCGCCGAGATGCGCAAGGCGGCCGAACGGATGGCGGCGCGGGCCGCCCTCGTACGGTCCACTGTGGACCGCCAGCAGAAGGCGAGCCGGCAATGAGCGCAGCGGAGCGCCGCGGCGTCTGGACCGAGGCGACCATGACCGTTCCGGCTCGGCGCGTCTGGCGCCGCGCAGCGACCCGGAACAGTCACCGGCCGTTAGGCCGTGGTGTGGCGCCGAGGGAAGGCGCCGCACAGGGCGCGCAGCGGAGCGGAGGCCGGCAGTGAGCGCGGGGATGCTTGGGGCCGATCCGGAGGCGCTGCGCGGGTACGCCGGCTGGTGCGAACAGGTCGCCGCCGCCGCCGACGAGCTCGCGAGTGCGCTACGGGACATGGTCAAGGAACGATGCCCGATCTGGGGGCCGCTCGGCGAGCAACTCGGTGGCGACGTCATGACGTACGACGTCGCCTGGCTGAACTACGGCGCGCAACGGCTGCGCACGCTGGCCCGTACCGTCTCGGTCAACGCCGACCAGCAGGAGGTCGCCAGCGGGACGAAGGCGCCCGAGCAACCGCCTTCCGGGGGGAGCGGGTGGGACACCGTCATCGGCGTACTGCAGCTGGTCGGCGGCGGCGTGGAAGTCGTCTCCGGTGGTCTCCTGCTCATCGCGCCGGAGCCGACGATGCTCAGCAAGGTGGCCGGCGGGACGCTGGTGGTACACGGGGCGGACACCTTCTGGGCGGGTTGGCGCACGCTCTGGCATGGAAAGGCGCAGGAGAGCTACACGTTCCAGGGCGCTACCGCGGCGGCGGAGTGGGCCGGCGTGCCGGAGGACAAGGCCCGGTGGGTCGGCGTGGGCGTGGACGTCGGCGCCGGGCTCGGGCCGGGCCTGGCGACCCGGTTCGCCCAACGCGCCACGATCGCCGCGGCTCGCGCCGAGGCCGAGATCGCGGCCGAGGCCGGGGTGATCGCCCGTACCACCGGCGCGAGCCTCGACGAGGCGACCGACGCGGCCCGCGCCGCCTACCAGGCGGAGCACGGCGAGTCGGCCGTCCACGTTGCGTACGAAGCCGGCGAGGGCACCAGAGGACTCGTCTACGGACACAACGTCGTCGGGGTGACCACAAAGGACGGCGCGACGAAGTTCTACCACCTGTTCGAGCTGAGGGACGGCGTGCGCTGGTTCCCGGAGTTCTCCCGCGACGTCGCGACCCTGCAGGCGGACGGCTACCAGGTGGCCACCGTGGCGGTAAAGGCGGCGGAGGCCGACGCGGCATTGCGCCGCGCGCTCACCCTGGGCCACTCCGTCAACGGCGAGCCGTGGGGTTACCTCGGCCCCAACTGCGCCACGACCGTGAAAGAGGTCGTCGAGGCCGCTGGCCAGAGCATCCCGCACGTAGGGCCGTTGACCCCACGCAGCATGTACGAGATCTTCAAGTACCCCGGCGCAGCGGCCGGCGACGCCGGCCTCGCCGCCGGCCAGATCGCGACACCGGCCCGCGTAGCGACCGGTGCCGTCGACAGGGACTGACATGGCACCAGCGAGAATGGTGGCGTGAACGACCGATCGTTGATGGATACCGGCGCTATGCGCCTGTGGGGTGGACGGTTCGCTGGTGGTCCGGCCGAGGCACTGGCCCGGCTGTCGGTGAGCGTCCAGTTCGACTGGCGCCTCGCGCCATACGACATCGCCGCGTCCCGCGCGCACGCCCGGGTGTTGGCCCGGGCCGGCCTGCTGGCCGCCGACGAGCTGGGCCAGTTGCTCGCGGCACTCGACGACCTCGAGGCGGCGTGCGCGTCCGGTGACTTCCGACCCACTGTCGAGGACGAGGACGTCCACACCGCGCTGGAACGCGGGCTGCTGGAGCGGCTCGGCGCCCTCGGCGGCAAGCTGCGTGCCGGTCGGTCCCGCAACGACCAGGTCGCCACCGACCTCCGGCTGTACCTGCGGGATCACGCCCGCGGCGTCGCGGCGCGGCTGGTCGAGCTGGGGGAGGCGCTCACCGACCAGGCATCCTCGCATGTGGACACTCCGGCACCCGGCATGACGCACTTGCAGCCCGCCCAGCCGATCACCTTCGGACACCAGCTGCTCGCGCACGTCCAGGCGCTGCTGCGCGACCTGGAGCGGCTGCGCGACTGGGACGTCCGCGCCGCGGTCTGCCCGCTCGGGGCCGGTGCGCTGGCCGGTTCGTCGCTACCGCTGGACCCGGTACAGGTCGCCCGGGAGCTTGGTTTCCGCATTCCGGCGGCGAACTCCGTCGACGCGGTGGCCGACCGGGACTTCGTGGCCGAGTTTCTCTTCGTCGCGGCGCTGGCCGGGGTACACCTGTCCCGCCTCGGCGAGGAGGTCGTGCTCTGGACCACGCCGTCGTTCGGCTGGGTGGAGCTCGACGACCGGTTCACCACGGGCTCGTCGATCATGCCGCAGAAGAAGAACCCGGACATCGCCGAGCTGGCCCGGGGGAAGTCCGCCCGGCTGATCGGCGGGCTGGTGACCGTACTGACCATGCTGAAGGGCCTGCCGTTGGCGTACGACCGGGACATGCAGGAGGACAAGGAACCGGCCTTCGACGCCGTCGATACGCTCGAGCTCGTGCTGCCGGCGCTCGCGGGGATGATCGCCACGATGACGGTACGGGTGGACCGGCTCGTCGCCGCCGCACCCGTTGGCTACACCCTCGCCACCGAGGTGGCCGACTGGTTGGTCCGGCGCGGGGTACCGTTCCGCGAGGCGCACGAGGTGACCGGCCGGCTGGTGGCGCTGTGCGTGGCGCGGGACTGCGCGCTGTCGGATGTGTCCGATGTGGACCTGGCGGCGATTTCCTCGCACCTGACCCGGGAGGTGCGCGCGGTTCTGGATGTCCGGGGCGCGCTGGCGGCCCGGACCACACCCGGCTCGACCGGGCCGGCCGCGGTGGCCGCACAGCTTTCTTCAGTGGTCGAGCAGCTCGCCGGCTGGCGGTTGTGGGCCGCGGAGCGGGTGGTGCCGCGCTGACTAAGTTGCCTGTGCTGTTGGCTGAGCCGGTGTGGGTTGCTGCACCGCGGTTGCTCGGATGTCTCGTGTCCGCACACGGTGTGACGGTCCGGCTGACCGAGGTCGAGGCGTACTCGGGCGTCGGCGAGGACCCTGCCTCACACGCGCACCGCGGGCGCACGCGCCGCAACGCGGTCATGTTCGGCCCACCGGGATACGCGTACGTCTACTTCGTCTTCGGGATGCACTGGTGCCTGAATGTCGTGTGTGGACCGCCGGAGACGGCGTCGGCGGTGCTGCTGCGGGCCGGGGAGGTGGTGTCCGGTGTGGACACTGCTCGCGCCCGCGCCCGCCGGGCGTCCACAGTGGACGCGTCGCTGGCACGGGGGCCGGCCCGGCTGACGTCTGTGCTCGCGGTCGACGGCACGCAGTCCGGAACGTTTCTACTGGACGGGTCCGGGCCGATCTCGCTCGCTCTCCCCGCGCTGCCCGTGCCCGCTGCCTCGGTGCGCAGCGGTCCGCGGGTCGGCGTCGCGGGTGGTCACGACACGCCGTGGCGGTTCTGGCTCGACGGCGACCCGACCGTCAGTGCGTACCGTCGCCACGTACCCCGAGCTCGTCGTGCTTGATCGCCTCCAGCAACCCCCTGACGGACGACGTACAGGCATGCTTCCTGGCCGGACTGGATCCCACCGGCCAATCGGCGCGATGGCTTGGCCCCATCGCCCGCCGATCGCAGTTCTTCGCCAGGTTCTCCACCTGGTCGCCGCTGTGGCCGGCCGCGCGCTCCGTTGCCGTCTCCCTGGCCAACCAGGGAGATCCCCAAGCACTGCGTGACTTCATCGCTCGCGCCCACCCGGACGAGGCATGCGAGACGGCCGGGTTGAACTACTTCGCCTACTGGGTTGGCGAAGGC
>DASRII010000309.1:0-12911 GCA_035650075.1 Micromonosporaceae bacterium
CGGCACCATGCCGTTGTTCGGCGCACCCCACACGAACGCCGCATCCGACGGACCAGCGTTGTCGTTCGTCAGATGCCACGAACTGTCACTGGCCCGGTAGAACCCCACCGTGGCCTTACCGTCACCGTTCCAGTCCCCCACGATCGGCGTCATACCGTTGTTCGCCGCACCCCACACAAACGCCGCATCCGAGGGACCAGCATTGTCATTCGTCAAATGCCACGAACTATCACTACGCCGATAGAACCCCACCGTCGTCGTACCGATCGGGCGTTGGCCGGTCCACCAGGTGGTCTGCCGCAGCGCACCGGGCCAGCCGAAGCTGAAGTGCACGTGGTCCTGGTGGCAGTCCGTCACGCCGGAACACGGGTACACCTGCCAGCCGGCACCAGGCTGGTACGCCCTCCAGATCTGGGCGTCCCAGATGATGTACATGATGCCGAGGCGGCGCGCCAACGCGTGTGCGTTGCCGAACTGGTCCGTGGCCAGCAGCCAGTTGAGCAGATCGTTGGCTGTGGCGCGCTGCGTGAACGCGGACACCCGCCAGTCCCAGGCGCGACCCTCCTTGTGTTCGCTCTGGCCACCGATATCGCAGGCTCGGCTGATACCGGAATCACCGGTACCGGGATACGCCGCCAGCACCATGGCCTGAAAGTCCACGACGCCGGGCTTCGGCGTCGGATCGCAGGTGTCCTGTCCGTCGTAGGGCTGGTAACCGTCGATCGCCGGTCCGAACCGAGGGGTGGGCGGGGCCGCCGCGGCCGGCGGTGCGCCGGCGACAACCGCGGTCATGCTCGCGAGTACCGTTACGGCGAAGGCGCCGGATCCCCGCAGCAGTGTGGCTTTCTGTGGTTCCATCGATATCCCTCTCTCCTAGGAAACGTGGAACCACCATGCGGCCGCCGAGTCACCCGGACGGCATCCGTCGGTTCATCCGGACCTCACACACCCGTGACTTTGTTCAACCGAGCGTTGACCTGAGCGACGTCGGGATGACCCAACTGGTCGAGAATGTTCAGCGCCTGCCGCCATGCGTCGCCGGCCGCTCCGGAGTCACCGGCGGCGTGGAGGGTATCGCCGATATGCGTCAATGTGATCGTCACGTAGTAGTGGTCTCCGACCTCGCGCAGCATCTCCAGCGCGTCGCGGAAGTGTTCGACGGCCTCCCGGTACCGGCCGAGGTGGTGGTACGCGAACCCGAGACTGTCCAGTGCGTGCGCGACTCCCTGCCGGTCGCCAAGCTCCCGGTGCAGCGCGACGGCCTGTTCGCAGTTGGCCACGGCTTCGGCGTAATGGCCGAGGTGCGCGTGGTTCCAGCCGATGGTGTTCAACTCCTGGGCGTACCCGATCCGGTAACCGGCCGCGTCGTACAGGTCGCGGGCCTGCTCGGCGTGTGACAGCGCGGTGGCGTGGTCGCCCTGTGCCTCGTACAGCGAGCTCAGCCGCCCATGGGCCTGCGCCTGGCCGATGACATCACCGAGCTCGCCGAGCAGATCGTGAGCGCGGCTGAGGTGAGTGTGCGCTTCCTCGTATCGCTTCAGCCGGTTGCACGCCATGCCGAGGCTGCTGTGGGCGTACGCCCGACCCACCTGGTCGCCGACCCGCTCCGCCGCGGCGAGAGCAGTTCGCTGGGTGGCGGCCCAGTCGTGCCAATGCCCCCGCCGGACGAGGAATGTCGCGAAAGCCGAGGAGAGCTGCCAGCAGTGGATGCCCAGTCCCTGGGCGGCCGCCAGATCGACCGCCGCCATGAGGACCGCGTGTTCGGTCGTGAACCAGGTCAGCGCCTGGTGGGCGCCGGCGAGCACGACCGCCTCGACGCCCGGCTCGGCCGGCACCAGGTCCAGGCGGTACCGGTGCGGATACATCAGTGTGGCGGCGGCGTACGCCGTGTGCAGGTAGTGGTCGAGAGTGCGGCGTATCGCGGTGCGCCGGACCTCCTCGGTATCCAAGCGCCGGGCCAGCTCGGCAGCGTACGCCCGCAGCAGGTCATGCAGGGTGTACCGGCCGGGCGCGTGCTCGGTGACGAGATGCGCCCGGGCCAGCTCGGCGAGCAGCGGGCGGACCCGACCGACCGGAACGCCTACGAGGCTCGCCGCGGCACCAACCGCGAGGTCCGGCCCTGGATGCAGCCCTAGCAACCGGAACAGTCCCGCGGACGTCGGCTTCAGCCGCTCGTACGACCAGGAGAACGCGATCCGGACGTCGTGGCCGAGCTCGTCACCAGCTATCGCGCCCAACTCGTCCCGGGCCGCGGACAGCTCGGTCGACAGGGTGGCGAGCGGGAAGTGCGGGTGGATCGCGGCGCGGGAGGCGACCACGGCGAGCGCCAGCGGCAGCCGGGCGCACTGGGCCGCGATGTCCCGCACGGCCCGGGTCTCGGCGGCCACCCGGTCGGCGCCGAGCCGCCCGACCATGAACTCACGTGCCTCGATCTCACTGAGCACGTCGAGGGTCAGCGGGTGGGCTCCCTCCGCGGCGACGAGTCCCGACAGCGTGCTGCGGCTGGTGACGACGACGAGGCAGCCCGGCGTACCCGGCAACAGCGGTCGTACCTGTTCGGTGTCGAGAGCGTTGTCGAGTACGACGAGAATCCGCCGGCCGGCTACCAGACTCCGGTACGCCGCGGCCTGCGCGTCCAGGCTGACCGGGATCTGTTCGGGTGGTACGGCGAACGCCTCGAGAAACCCGCGGATCGCCTCGGCCGGGCTCATGGCCGGCGCGCCGGGGTGGAACCCGCGCAGGTCGACGTAGAGCTGGCCGTCCGGGAACCGGTTGGTGACCTGGTGGGCCCAATGCACGGCCAGCGCCGTCTTGCCGATACCCGCGGTACCCATCAACGCCGCGACGACCACCGCATCGGGCTTCCCACCCGGCACGAGTGCGTCGAGCGCGGCCAGCTCGGCGTCGCGGCCGACGAAGCCTCGCACATCCAGCGGCAACTGAGCGGGTACCGGCAGAGCAAGGTGGGCCGAGGGTGCCTCGACCACGGGAACGGAGACCGAGGGATCGGACAGCTCGAGTGCAGGGTCGCCCACCAGGATGCGCCGCTCCAGCTCGCGCAGCGCGGGACCGGGCTCGAGGCCGAACTCGTCGGCCAGCGTCTGCCGCGCCCGCCGGTATACGCCGAGCGCGTCGGTAGTCCGGCCGCTGCGATACAACGCGGTCATCAACTGGGCGACGAGCCGCTCGCGGCCTGGGTTCTCGGCGACCGCGTCGGTCAGCGCGGGCACGATCTTCGCGTGGTCGGCGCAGTCCAGCTCGGCGTCGAACAGCTCCTCCAGCGCGGTGTCGCGCTGCTCCTTCAGGTGGGTGCGGGCGGCGTCGGCGAACGCCGCCCGGACTCCCGCGAGCGGGAGCGCACTCCGCCAGAGCCCGAGCGCCTGGCGTAGCAGCCGGACCGCATCGCCGGGCGACCCCGCGGCTCGGGCCTCCGCAACTCGCGCGGTGAACAGCGCGAGGTCGAGGGAACCAATGGCGATGTGCAACTGGTACCCCGCCGGTTGACGGTCCACTGTGGCCAGTGCCCGGGTACCGTCGTGCAGCGCGCCACGCAGTCCCGACAGCATGTTCTTGATTTGGACGCTCGCCGTACGCGGGACGGCCTCACCCCACATGGCGTCGACGATCTGCCCCATCGTGACGACGTGTTCGACATGTAGCAGCAGGAAAGCGACCAGGTCCAGCTGCTGTCGCCGGGCGAACCGCAACGGTTGGCCGGACGCTATGACCTGGACCGGGCCGAGGATGCGAAAGCTACAGTCATCTCCATCCAGGAGCATCGCTGTGAGCATACGACGGACGGTCGGCGGAGAGTAGCCCGCCCGCGCCGGGGTAGATGGCGCACAGGTAGCGGTCCCAGTAACGCCCGGCGAAATGCTCGTGGTCCCGCATGATCCCTTCCACCTGGAAGAGTCGACCCTCGCCGCTACGCAGCTGCTCCCAGTTGTATCCGGGTACCTCCAGATACAACTTGCGCAGCGGGTGCGTATGGAACAGATACCGCACGAACGTCGCCACCGCCTGGGCGGCCAAACCCGTTCCGGTGTACCACGGCTGGAACACCGCGCCGAGGTACGCGTACCCCTGGGCCACATCGGCGCCGTAAGCGACGAGGTGCCCGACCGGTTCTCCGTCACCGGTACGCCGCGCCACGAACTGAACCAGCACGTTGGCCCAGAGGTCGGCGGCGAACCGGTCGATCGGTGGCGGATTTCCCCGATAGCGCCACCGGAAGCACGTGTCCGGCTGGGTCGCGAGTGTGTAGAGGAACCGGACGTCCTCGGGGCCGATGGTGTTGAGCCGGACGTCGTGACCCTCGAGAACCGGCGCCAGCGACGGCTCCGTCGACGTGCGCACGACCGGATGGTCGGCGAGCCCACCGGTCTTGACGGCCGTGCCGTCGATCAGCCGGATCGACAGGCCGGGCACGTCCGCCTTGTCCAGCAACGCCAGCACGTCCCCGACGCTCGCGGGTTGGACCCGGACGCCACTGACCGCGACCCCCTTGGTCTCGAGCCAGGTGAGCAGGCTCATCCGAGCCAGGCTGTCCAGGCCGAGGTCGTCGGCCAGGAGCGCCGCGTCGGTCAGTGTCTCGACGTCGAGGTCGAGGACGAGGGCAAGTTCCCGGCGGTACCGGTCCCGGCGTGTGTCAGCTGTCGTGATGGTGGCCATTGGTCGGTCCTTTCCGATCGTGACTCGAAGCCGCCGGCGAGGTACCGGCGGCGTGCCTCCGCCCGGCGGAGCTTGCCGGACGATGTCTTGGGTAACCGGCCATAGGAGACGGTCAGGACGTCGGCGGGGGCGAGGCCCACCTCGGCGACGACCGCGGAAGCGACCGCGTGCCGCACGATCGCCGGATCGGCACCCCGGGACTCGACGACCACCACCAGTCCGTCGCCGCCGGCACGCGGTACCCCGAACGCCACCGCACCCCCACTGCGCACGCCGGACACCTCGACCGCGACCGCCTCGACATCCTGCGGGAACACGTTGCGCCCGGCCGCGAACAGCACGTCCTTCTCGCGACCGCAGACCACGAGCTCACCGCCGGCGAGGTAGCCGAGGTCGCCGGTACGCAACCAGCTGTCCGGAGGCGGGGGCGGGTCCGGCCAGTAGTGGCCGACGATCGATGGACCACGCAGTTCGATGTGCCCGACGACCCGATCGCCGACCGGTTCACCGGTACCCCGGTCGACGATGCGGACCGTGACGTCCCGGACCGGCCCGCCGACGCGGACCAGCCGGCGTTCGGGCCGACCCGCGACCGCCGCGACCGCGCGGCCCTCGGTCTCCAGGGTTTGCTGGTCCACCCGGTCGACGGAGACGCCCCGACCAACCGGAGCCATGGTCGCGGCCAGCGTCGCCTCGGCCAGCCCGTACGCCGGCACCACGGCCGCCGGGTCGAGCCCGACGGCGCGGCCGGCCGACGCGAGCTTCGCCATCACCGCCTCGTCGATCGGCTCCCCGCCGCTGATCAGGCAGCGCACCGAACCGAGGTCGAGGTCCGGGCCGCCGGCCGCGAGCAGGCGGGCC
The DNA here is from genome assembly GCA_035650075.1 of Micromonosporaceae bacterium. GTDB lineage: Bacteria > Actinomycetota > Actinomycetes > Mycobacteriales > Micromonosporaceae > DASSUC01. The sequence goes on from DASRII010000309.1 coordinate 5,533, forward strand.
ATCAGCGCGTACGCGAAGTTCGGTGCGCCCGACATCGTGACCCGGTACCTGGACATAGCCACCAGCCAGCTCGCCGGGTTGCGGACGAACGCGCTCGGCGATTGGAGCAGCAGGTCGCAGCCACAGCTCAACGGGATGAAGAGGAACCCGATCAGACCCATGTCGTGGTACAGCGGCAGCCAGCTCAGCATCCGGCTCGGGTGCGACGCGTCGTGGCCGAGCGCGACCTTCATCGCGCCGACGTTCGCGGCCAGGTGGCCGTGGGTGACGGGTACCCCGCGCGGCGAGCGCGTCGACCCGCTCGTGTATTGCAGCAGCGCCAGGTCACCGGGATCCGGCCGGTGCGGTACGGCCGGGGGCGCGGTACCGGCGGCCGAGGCCAGTTCGGTCAGCGACAGGACGGGAGCGAGCTCGGCGGCAGCCCGGCCCCCGGCATCGTCGTCGACGACGAGGTCGAGCCGCGCGTCCTCGGCGACCGCGCGGACGTGGTCGTCGTGGTTGCGCCGACCGGTCGGCCCCGCGGGCGGCAGCACCGTGAACGCGCCCCCGGTCAGCCAGACCGCCTGCAGCGCGGCGACCAGGTTGGCGCTCGTCTCCCCGACCAGCCCGACGCGGCACCCGGCGCCGAGCCCGTACCGGCGCAGCACCGTCGCCATCCGCCTGGCCCGGTCGTGCAGGTCCCGCCACGGTATGCGGTCGGTAGCCACGCCATCGGCACCGAGCAGGGTCAGGGTGCCGGTACCGCCGTTCTTGTCCACAATCGAGTCGACCAGGGACGTCAGCGTCTGCATGCCGACGAGCATCGCCGCCGGACGTCATCAGTTCGGCACTCACCCGGCCAGCCGAATGGCACCCAGAGTTAGGCGTCCGGCGAGCCCATCCGCTTCGTTCGCGGTCGCAGCACGTGCGTTTGTTTGATCTCGGTGTTCTCGATGCCACCCGCCGTAGGCACCTGGTAGGTGGTCAGCCGCTGCAGCCAGTCGTGGGGAAGGAAGGCCCGACCGGGATCGCCAACCAACACCGTGGCGCCGCGCGACGCGACACGTTGCATGAACTGCCGCATCCGCTCGGCCATGTCCTTGCTGTAGAAGACATCCCCGGCGAGCACGACATCGGCGTCTGCGCCGGCGCCGTCGAGTAGGTCCGTTTCGCTGACGGCAACCACCACGCCGTTGGTGCGAGCGTTGAGAGCGATCGCGCGGTGAGCGTATGGATCGGTGTCGTTCGCCTCGACACTGGCCGCGCCGGCCAGCGCCGCGGCGATACCCGCCTGGCCACACCCGGCGGCCAGGTCGAGAACCCGCAGCCCGCAAACAGTCTGCGGATGATCCAACACGTAACGCGCGAGAGCCTGGCCGCCGACCCACGCCGACGCCCAGTACGGTGGCGGCAACGCCCGGCCCGCCTCGGCCTCCAGCCGCGCCCAGAGAATGATCGCGTCCGCCGCCAGGTACAGGCGGACCTCGGGCACGAACGGCAGCTCGGTAAGACGAACCTGATCGAGGCCTACCTCGAACGGTGCCGCCACGCCGTCATCGGCCTCGCGCTCGAAGATGCTCAGCGGGGACGAACGTTCTCAGCCTGGGGACCCTTCTTGCCCTGGGTGACGTCGAACTCCACCTTCTGGCCTTCGTTCAGTTCCCGGAACCCTCCGCTGGCAATGGCGGAGTAGTGGACAAAGACATCGGCTCCGCCACCGTCCTGCTCGATGAAGCCGAACCCCTTTTCCGAGTTGAACCACTTGACGGTACCGGTTGCCATCTCTCGTCTCCTTCAGCGGTGCGGCGTCGCCGGCGCACACATCACCGGCCGGCGGTTAGGATGATCGCCGCACACCGGGTATCACAGTAGCGTCCCGGGCGCGTGGGCGGTTGCTGGCCCCCGGCCGGCGGTGGCGAACGCTCCCTTCGGGGCGGTACCCCGTACCCATCCCGCATGGCACGCTGTACCGGTCCGATCTTCGCTGTTCCGGGGTGACATGCATCGTTACCGTGCGTCGCTTGCTGTGGTCTGCGTCCTGCTGACCGCCGGCTGTGTCCGGGAGAACGGCACGGCCGCGCGCCGTGCGCAGGTACCGAGCCGGTCGCCGTCGCCGACCCCGCCGGTGGCGCAGCTGCAGACGACCGTTCCGGTCGCCGATACCACGGTGCTGGCTGGCAGGACCGCGACCGAGCTGGCGCTGGCGACCAGCCGTGTTCTGTACGCCCGGTCGCCAGCGGTGGTGCTGGTCGGCGATGGCGACCCGGCGAGCCTGGGTCGGGCCGCGAAGACCGCGGTCACGCTCGGCGTACCGCTGCTACTGACCCCCGTGACAGCCTCGCCGTCGCCGGCGCCGTCGCGTACCGCCTCGTCGCCGGGGGCCACCGCCCAGCCGACACCGACCACGGTCAGCCCGGCTACCAGTGCGCTGCGCAACGAGGTGGCCCGGCTCGGTGCGTCGACCCTGGTCACCGCTGGCGAGGCCGCCGCGGCCTGGGCGCGTGCCGAATCGACGGTACCGGGCGACACCGCGGCGGTGGCTGCGCTGGAAAGCGGGCGGCTGCCGACGGTCGTGCCCGCAGCCCCGCTCACCGACGTGCTGGTGATCGCCCTGGACCAGCCGGTCAGCGCCGCCGCGGTCGCTACCGCCCGGGCCAGCGGCGCCCGCGTGGTGCTCACGGCCAACCCCGATCCCCGGACCAGCAACGCGGTCATCACGGCGTTGGCCGGCCACCCGATCGACCACATCGTCGCGATCGGCGCCGGGTTCGGACCTGCCGCCCGGCTGCGCAACCGGGTCGAGACGGCGGGTACCGGGGTACTGCTGCCCGGTGGCGGCCAGGTCGTCTTCCCGGGTCGGCGGCTGGTCGCCCTCTACGGGCATCCGGGCAACTCGCAGCTCGGCTCGCTCGGCGAACAGTCGCTCAGCGCCACCCTCAACCGCGCCCGGCAGGTCGCCGCCGCGTACCGCCCGCTGGTGAAGGAACCGGTGGTGCCGACGCTCGAGATCATCGCCACGATCGCCTCACGCGGCGCCGGCACCGACGGCAACTACTCCACCGAATCGCCGCTGTCCAAGCTGCGACCATGGGTAGACGCGGCCCGGGAGGCCGGCATCTACGTGATACTCGATCTACAGCCCGGCCGTACCGACTTCCTCACCCAGGCGAAGCTCTACACCAGCCTGCTCATGCAACCGAATGTCGGCCTGGCGCTGGATCCGGAATGGCGCCTCGGGCCGGACCAGGTCCACCTCGCGCAGATCGGGTCGGTCACCGCGGACGAGATCAACCGCACCGCCACCTGGTTGGCCGACCTCACCCGCGACCACAAGCTGCCGCAGAAAGTGTTGATGGTGCACCAGTTCCGGCTCGACATGATCACCGGTCGGCCGAGCTTGCGTACCGACTTCGACGAGCTGTCGATCGTCCTGCACGCGGACGGATTCGGCTCGGCCGGGCAGAAGTTCAACACCTGGCGCACTCTGCATCTCGGCGCACCGGCGAGGGCGTTCTGGGGATGGAAGAACTTCTACGACGAGGACACCCCGACGTTCACCCCGAGCCAGACGGTCGCGGTGGCGCCGTCGCCGGTAGTCATCACATACCAGTAGACATCAGTGTGCTGCCGATCAGGATCCCGTTCGCCCAGTAGGCTCCGGTCGCGCCCGCGGGAAGAATGTCGAACGTCGCGGACGCCGTACTCGTGACCCAGACGATCGAGACAACCACGGCACCGTCGTAGCGCTGCCCGATGCGCAGCTGGCGCAGGTACTCGCCGTCTGCCGCGGGGTGGGCACCGGCAGCGACGAGCACCCGTCCGTCAGACAGGGAAAGGTGGAGCATCAGATGTGGACCGGGCGTCGGCCGGCTCACGACCCGCTCGACGGCGGCGGCGGTCCTGCGCCCGGCGGCGTCGAGAGTCCACACCACGTCGCCGGGCTGGACGCGGTCGACAGGCACGTCGCCGCCTGGGGTCGCGATGCGTGCGTCCGCCTCGAGGCAGATCGGGCAGCCGCCCGGACGCCGTAGGCGCGAACCTTCACGGACGTCACCGGCAGCGGTGACCTGTCCGGCAACGGTCTGGTCCGGCTCACCCCCCGACGCGCTGATCGACAGCTCGTACTGGTAGCCACCCGGAAACGCCGTCATCACGATCACGTTCAGTTTCTTGTGATCCCGGTACGCGGCCAGCCGCTGTTCGTCGGTGAGCGGCTCCCGAAGGCCGTGGTGGGCGAGGATCGCGCGCATCTCGGGCGACTGGCGATCGACCCCGCCCCACCATTGGTCGGCGGCCGACTGTTCGTCGCGGCGCGCGACCGGGTAGTAGTCCGGATCGCAGTAGGCGAAGGCCGGGTAGTGATCCAGCAGTAGGTACCGCAGCTCCCACACCGTCCTGGACGCATCGGCCGTCGACCGAGGGTCGTCGGGCGACGCGGCACTCCCGCATCCGGTCGCCAGCAGCAAGACCACCATAAGCAGCACTGATCTCCTCACGGTGGTTGTGACTCCGTTTCGCCCGAGGTGGTTCCCCTCGGCTGTTCGGCCGAGTGACGCGTTGGGCCTGACGACATACTTCCTCGTCATCGACTCATCCGGATGGCTCGATCTGTCGTGGCGCGGCCTGGCGTCGAGCCCGATCTTGTGGCTGTACGAGGCGGTTCGCCCGGAATCGGAGGTCGTAACGTGACGGCCGATCGGTCCAGTTCTACCAGAAGGGATCGAGATGTTCGGAGGCACACAACGGCGGTTCCGAGGCCAACGGATCCTGGGTGTCGGAATCCTTCTGGCGGCCCTGCTCACCCCAGTCGGGTCGGCCCAGGCCGCACCAATCTCTCCACACAACGGCCCGACGTTCACCAACGCGGCCGCGTTCGACACGTCGGCGCCATTGCGCGATCTCGCGCGGGCCGCAGCGGCCAGGTCGCAGGCCAGCGCAGCGGTCGACGACGTACGCCCCGATCGCGGGCCGGTTACCACGAATCGAGGCCACGCCGGTGATGCGGCGGCGCAGTCCGCGGTCGCGCCGGCAACGATCCCCGGCACGCTGGCCAACTTCGACGGGGTCAGCAACCAAGACAACTTCAACGTCTTCGGATTCCGGGTCAACCCCGGCGACCCGAACGGCGAGGTGGGCCCCAACCACTACGTCGAGATGGTCAACCTGGTGTTCGCGGTCTTTTCCAAGACCGGAACGCGCCTGCTCGGTCCGGTGGACACCGGGACTCTGTGGGCCGATTTCCCGATCGACGAGTGCACCGAGCCCTCCGGCGACCCCATCGTCGTCTACGACCAGTTCGCCGATCGGTGGATCCTGACCCAGTTCACCACCCGCGGTCTCGACTTCCCCGACGAGCCGTTGAACCTGTTCTACAACTGCGTGGCTATCTCGACGAGTGGCGACCCGACCGGCTCGTACTTCCGCTACGCATTCAGCACCGGGTTCAACTTCCCCGACTACCCGAAGTACGGCGTGTGGCGCGACTCGTATCTGATCACCACGCGCGAGTTCGGCGTGCTGGACCCCAACTTCTACGGCATCGGCGTCTACGGCCTGGAACGCAACAAGATGATCGAAGGCGATCCTGCTGCGCGCGCGGTCAGCTTCGTCCTCGACTCGAGCGTGGTGCCTATCAACCTGATGGGCGACGGGCTGCTGCCACCGGACGTCGACGGCTTCACCAAGCCGAAGAACGACGACCCCGCGCCGATCGTGGGTTCGCAGGACAACGGTGGGCCGTACGGCGCCGCGTTCGACGCGCTCAACGTCTGGGAGTTCGACGTCAAGTGGCGGTCCACCCCGGTCGCGTCGCTGACCCTGAAGGCGCAACTACCAGTGGCCGAGTTCGACTCCATCTTCCCGTGCGCACCGACATCGCGTGACTGCCTGCCCCAACCCGGCATCACCGACCCGAACCAGTTCCTGGACATCCTGTCCTACCGGCAACGGGTCACCTGGCGGCTGGCGTACCGCAACTTCGGCTCGTACCAGACGATGGTGACCAACCAGTCGGTCGAAGCAACGCCCGGCATGGCAGGTGAACGCTGGTACGAGATCCGCCGCACCAACGGCACGTACACCGTCCACCAGCAAGGCACCTACGCCCCCAACGACGGCGTGCACCGTTGGATGGGCAGCATCGCCATGGACAAGAAGGGCAACGCGGCGCTGGGCTACAGCGTGGTCAACGGGACCAACGTGTTTCCTGGCATCCGGTACACCGGCCGCCTCGCTGGCGACCCGCTGGGCCAGATGCCGCTCGGCGAAGGCACGATCATCAACGGCACGGGCGTGCAGACCACGGCCAACTCGCGCTGGGGTGACTACAGCTCCATGACCGTCGACCCCACCGACGACTGCACCTTCTGGTACGTCAACGAGTACTACACCGCCGCCGGCCAGGCCTCGTCGCCGGCCGGATGGCAGACCCGCATCAGCAGCTTCCGGCTGCCCGGCTGCTAGCAACCACTCCCCCTCTGGGCCGGCGCGAGACACCCCTCTCGCGCCGGCCCGCCGCGTTACCACGAACAGGGTCACCAGAAATGTCGTCTGTCCACTCCGGACAGAAGGGCTGGTCGACGACTTACCCAAATACGTCAGATCGAGGACTGCCAATGTACTAATTTTCCGTCAGTCTTCTCGGGACAGCCAGCCACCCGAGAAGGGATCATTCACATGGTTACGCGATGGTGGACAACGGCGACGCGATGGTCGGTGGTACCGCTGGCGGCGGCCACCGTCATGTCACTGGCCGCGGCCGCACCGGCGGCGGCAGCAGCGGCACCGGCCAGGCCGGCAGAGCAGGCCGAGGCGGCGGCCACGATGGAGGTACTGAAGCCGGCGGCCTTCGCGGTATCCGAGCCGGTGACCGAGCTCGCGAAGCGGGCCGCGGCCAGCGGCGGCGCCTTCGTCAAAGGTCAGCGGCCGGAGGAGACCGGGCCCGCCGTGACGGACCGCGGTTTCTCCGGCGAACCCGCGACGGTGCCGGACCGGGCCGGCATCGACGTGGCGATGCCAGCGCCGTCCCTGACGTTCAACGGCATCAGCAACGCGTGCGCCTGCACCCCGCCGGACATCGTGGGCGACGTCGGCCCCAACCACTACGTGCAGATGGTCAACCTGCACTTCGGGATCTGGAACAAGGCCGGCGCCGTGCTCGTCCCGACCACGCCGATCGCGACCCTGTTCGCGCCGATCGCCAACTGCAATATCGGGTACGGCGACCCGATCGTGCTGCACGACCAGCTCGCCAACCGGTGGATCCTGACGCAGTTCACCGCCGCCGCGCCGTTCCTGCTGTGCATCGCGGTGTCGCAGACCGCGGACCCGACCGGCGCCTACTTCCTGTACGCGTTCAACAGCACCAACTTCGCCGACTACCCGAAGTACGGCGTGTGGCC
>DASRII010000310.1:0-2289 GCA_035650075.1 Micromonosporaceae bacterium
TCGAGCGTGGGGGGTGCGGCTAGTGCATCGCTGGCTCGCATGGGGATCCTCCCGGATCGGGTGGGGTGAGCTCCACCTGGAGCGGCAGCGTCCGCGATGACGGTCCAATGTGGAGGTGGAACGGGCCGGGTTCGATGGCCCACCGATGCGTGGCGCTGTCCCAGTGCTCGAAGGCTCGCGTCGCCACGGTGACCGACGCCGTCGCTTCCTGCCCTGGCTGGGCTTGTACCGCTGTCCAACCGGCCAGCCAGCGGGTGGGGCGTTCGATGCCACTGCCGGGCTTGCTGGCGTAGACCTGCACAACCTCCCGCCCGGCGCGCCGACCGGTGTTGCGCAGCCGTACCGTCACGGTCGTATCGGGTCCGGGCATGACCTCGGCGGTGAGGTACTGCCACGTGGTGTAGCCCAGGCCGTGGCCGAAGCAGTACCGGTGTTGCCCGTCCGATCGGTAGCCGACGAGAAGGCCCTCGCGGTAGCGGAGCACACCGTCAACTGGAGTCGTGGAGGGCAGGTTGTCGTGGCTAGCCGGCCAGGTGACCGGGAGCCGGCCCTGTGGTTCCGCCGCACCGGTGAGGACGTCGGCGAGCGCGTGGCCGAACTCCTGACCGGGAAACCAGCACAGCAGAACGGCAGGAACGTCGTCGGCCCACGGCAGGAGAACCGGTGCGCCGGTGTTGACCGCGACGACCGTGCGCGGGTTGGCCCGGGCAACGCTGGTGACGAGTTCGTCTTGGCGCCCGGGCAAAGCCAGACTGGTCCGGTCGAAGCCTTCACTTTCCACCTCCTCGGTGGTGCCGACCACGACGATCGCGACGTCGGCGGAGGCGGCGGCGGCGACGGCTGCCACCAGCTCGGCGTCGTCGTCGCTGTCGAGATCGGCATTGAGTTGGAAGGCCACCTTGGCCACGGCGGCGTCGCCGAATTCGCCTACTCCCGCCGGCCGGTAGCGCAGGACCAGATCCACCTGGTCGCCGGCGGTCAGAGTGATGGGACGGACGAGCTGAGGCGGGCGCATGATCGCCTCGACCGGGTCGGCGTCCTCAACGAGGTCGAGGTGCTCCTCGGCCACGACGGTGCCGGCCACGGTGAGCTCGAACCATCCGAGTCCGGAGCAGCCCACGAGGTAGGTGCCCGCGTGCGCCGCCGTGAAGCGGGTTTCCAGTTCGATGACCGCGACATCGGTGAAGGCCAGGCCGTCGCCGTAGGAGTTGAGCCAGGCGTACGCCGATCCGGTGCGGTCCTCGGTCCGCAACAGTCGACCATCGGCGGAGCGGAACATGAGACGGGCGCCGGGGCCTCCGTCGGGTCGGCGCAGCCGGGCCGTGGATGCGGTCGGCACACGCGCAGTGATGCGGCCACCGCGGGCAAACCGTACGTCGACATCGAGCCCGAACGCCGTCCTGATGCCGTCGAGAGGCGAGATGGTGTACGGCGGGAAGACGGTGGCACTGCCGCCGCCCATGGTGCGGGCCACAGCGGCGTTCGCACCTATCACGGCGATGCGCCGGATCGTCGTCGGGTCGAGCGGCAACAAGCTCTCGGTGCTGTCGCGGGCCGCCTCGTTGCGGGCCAGCACGAAGCCGGCCGCCGCGCTGGCCCGAAGCTCCGCCGCCACGCGGTCGGACGGCCAGGGCTCGGGAGTGACCGTGCCTTCGACACTCTCGAGCGCACCCACCCGCGCGGCCAGGCGCAGCAGCCGGGTCAGCTTCTGGTCGATGACGGCCTCGTCCAACATCCCCGCGCTGACCGCGTCGACCAGCGCGTCGCCCCACGGGCCGTCGGGACCCGGCATGACCAGATCGGTACCGGCCACAGCGGACGCGAGTGACCGACCGGCGTACCAGTCGGTCATGACGAGACCGTCGAACCGCCACTCGCCGCGGAGGATCCCGTCGAGCAGCGGGGACTCGGTCATGGTGTGGCCGTTGACGCTGTTGTAGGCGGCCATGACCGCCCAGACTCCGCCGTCCCGGACGATGATCTCGAACGGCGCGAGGTACAGCTCGCGCAGTACGCGCTCGTCGACCTGAACATCGAGGCTGAACCGCTCGGTCTCGGAGTCGTTGGCCACGAAGTGCTTGACGGTGGCGCCGACACCCTGCGACTGCAAGCCCCGCACGCAGGCCGCACCGAGCCGACCACTGAGCAGCGGGTCCTCGCTGAAGCATTCGAAGTGCCGGCCGCCGTACGGCGAACGGTGCAGGTTGACGGTCGGGGCGAGCAGCACGTCGACGCCTTTGCGGCGGGCCTCCGCGGCCAGCAACCGCCCGATGCGCTCGAGACGCCACT
>DASRII010000311.1:0-3772 GCA_035650075.1 Micromonosporaceae bacterium
CGAGGCGGTCGCCGAGGCGGCCGCGGAACCCGCTGGGCAGGACGGCGGCTTCCGCTTCCTCTACCCGGACTCCGCGACGCTCAAGGAGAAGATCGAGACGATCGCGACGAAGGTCTACGGCGCCGCCGGGGTGGACTACGACCTCACCGCGTCGCGCCAGCTCGCGACCTACGAGGCGAACGGCTACGGCAACCTCCCGGTCTGCATCGCCAAGACCCACCTGTCCCTGTCGTCCGACGCGTCGCTGAAGGGCGCACCGACGGGCTGGCGGCTGCCGGTCCGCGAGGTGCGGGCGTCGGTCGGGGCCGGGTTCATCTACCCGATCTGCGGCGACATGCGCACGATGCCGGGCCTCGGCGGCACCCCCGCCGCCCACCTGATCGACATCGACAAGGACGGCAACATCGTCAACCTGTCCTGAGCGCGCGGCGGGAACCGGGGCCGATTCCCGCTCAAGGCGGGGCCGGGTATTGCCGCACGATCAACGAAGCTGATCGTGCGGCGTCAATCGTGGCCGGATCGGGTCGGATAGGCCTCGGACGATCAGCGCGCTCGGGGGCAAGCTGATCTGTCGGGGCGCTAACGCCGATTTTCGCGCAGCTAGTTCGACCCCAGGTTCTGGTGTCAGTCGTACTCGAAGTGGAGTCGTCGGTCGCCCCACCAGGGGACGGTGGTGTCGGGGATGTCGGCTTGGCGTAGGACCGGTGAGTAGGTGCGGCGGTTGAGTCGGACGGTGATGGTGTCGCCGTGGTTGAGGACGGCTCCTGTGGTGGATAGGAAGCGTCGTTGCAGGGTGTCGGGGGTGGCGTCGTGGTAGCCGGTGTGGTCCGCCCCGAAAATTCCGGACATCTATTATGGGTCTTAGTTACGCCGCGAGCTGCTCGTTCAGGAACTCGTTGTGGACCTCTTTAGGGGTCCGATAGCCGAGCGCCGAGTGGAGACGTTTGCTATTGTAGCGGAACTCGATGTATCTGGCTACATCTGCGCGGGCGTGTTCGCGTGTCGGATACACGGTGCGGTTGACTCGTTCCACCTTCAGCGCCGCATTGAACGACTCCGCTTGCGCGTTATCGAAACACGATCCGGTGCGACCGACCGAGCGGCGGATGTCGAGCTCGGCGGCGGCGCGGGCGAACGCTTCGCAGGTGTATTGAGTGCCGCGATCGGAATGGAAGATCGCGCCGTCGGCCAGCATGTGGTTGCGGGCTGCCATCTGCAGCGCATCGATCACCAGGTCGGCGCGCATGTGGTCGGCGAGCGCGTAGCCAATGCATTCCTTGGTGCAGCAGTCGATCACCGAGGCGAGGTAGAGCCAGCCCTGCCAGGTCGGGATGTAGGTGATGTCGCCGACCAGCTTGGTGCCCGGTGCGTCGGCGCTGAAGTCACGCCCGACCAGGTCGGGCGCCGGCGCCGCGGCGCCGGCCACGGTGGTCGCCGGTCGGAACGGCCGAGGCTGGCACGGCACCAGGCCCAGCTCGCGCATGATCGCCCGCACGAGCTCCGGGCTGCACCGCTCGCCCTGGCGGACCAGCGCGGCGTGAACGCGGCGATGCCCGTATGTTCCGTCCGAGTCGTCGTAGATCCACTGGATGAGGGCGGCGAGTCGCTCCCGGCGGCGCGCGGTCGCCGAGGCCGGCCGGTCGCGCCACTCGTAGAACCCGGAGGTGGACACGCCCAGCCACCGGCACATCTTCACGATCGCGTACTGCGCCTTCTGCGCATCGATGAACTCGTACTTCGCGCTCACCGATACTCCTGGGCGAAGAAGGCCGCCGCTTTTCCCAGAAACTCCGCCTTCATCCTCAGTTCGCGGTTCTCCCGCTCGAGTTCGCGTAGCCGGGCCCGGTCCGAGACCGACAGCGGTGGCTCGTCGTCGGCATGCTCGACCCGATACTTGTTCACCCAGTTCCCGAGGGTGCCCTCGTTGACCTGGATCTCACGAGCCACTTCGGCGATCGCCCGGGACGACTCGATCACCATCTTCACGGCCTCGTCCTTGAATTCCGGACTGAACTTGCGACGACGTTCTCGCAATGATCAACCTCCATTCCGGACCGGACCTTATTGGGTCCGGTGTCCGGAATGTGGGAGGCTCGCCACCCCCGCCGGCCCGCCGCTGGAGTTCGCGGCCGCGCCGGGTTCTGCCGAGGTGACTCGCCGCCGTCCGCGGACCGGGATGCTGGTGGGTGCCGCGGCGGCGGTCGCCGTGGTGTTCGGGCTGTCGGCGTCGATGGCGACCGGCGTCGGGCCCGTAGCGGCGACCGGGGACGACCCGGCGGCCGCGGTCGCCCCCGTCGACCCGTGGACGGGCGACCCGCTGCCCGTCGATGCCCCGGACCCGTCCGCCGCGGCCGGAACGGACGACGCCGTGACCACGCCCGCGGGCCCGGGGCGCGCGCAGGCGGTCGCGGCGGCGGTGCGGCCGGTGGCGCGCAATGTGCCGACGGGCGCCGCGGGCGCGGCGCGGGTCGTCGCGAAGCCGCCGGTGGTGCGGGCCCCGGCACCCGCACCGGCGCCACTGCGCGAGGCGGCCGCCGAGCCGCCGAAGCCGCCTGAAAGCGCGACGTCACCCGGGGACACGCCCGCGGAAGACACGCCGGGCGACGACACCCCGGACACCCCGCCCGTCGCGGATCCGCCCGCGGCGGATCCTCCGGCTGACGATCCCGACCCACCGGCGGATGTCCCGGCCGAGAACCCACCGGTCGCCGGCGATCCCGCCGCGAACGAGGAGACGCCGCCCGCTGACCAGAACGCCGTCGAGCAGCCGGCGGAGGGCACGCCGGCCCCCAGCGCGCCGTGATGTCGCGCGACCACCCGGCCTCCGCAGAAACACCGGCCGGCCCGCCGGCCCGGCCCCGGTTCGAGTTCCGCGAGCGCCCGTCCACGGTCCGCATCACGCGCCCCGCCGCCGTCACGGTGTCCGGCGGGTTGTGGCTCGCCGCGGCGCTGCTCGGGGTCGCTGCCGCGGCCGTCATGCTGCTCGACCTGGCCGCGCTCGAGGCGGCCGTCCGCGCTGTCGTCGACCGCGACCATCCCGGCGAGCAGCAGGCCACGCGCGACCGGACCGCCGCCGTCACGAGCGGGGTACTCGTCGCGGGCGGGGTGGTGGGCCTCGTCCAGTCGGTCGCGGCGCTACGGCTGCGGGCCGGGCGCGCGGCGGCGCGCTACGTCCTCGTGCTGCTGCTCGGAGCATCGGTGGTGCAGGCCGTGTTGGCGGTCGGGGTCGTCGACGTCGTCGCGCGGCTGGCGCTGCTGCTGGGAGTGGCGTGCGGGGTGGTCGCGGCCGTGCTCATGTACCTGCCGCCCGCGAACCGCTGGTTCGCGGCCCAGCGCCCGTGACCGCCCAGGGCCCCGACGATTCAGCCGATGCCGAGGCTCAGGCTGTCCACCTTGATCGCGATGTGCGTGGGGACGCCCGCCAGCCGCGTCGCGCTCGCCTGCCGATCCGCACAAAAGAAGATCTGCGACGGCCACTGCGCGTCGTGCGGGTAGACGCTCCCGCTCAGGCTCACGGTCTGACCGGGCAGCACCGTGTAGGGGCTCTCGGTCGGCGTCAGGATCTGGATCCAGGCAGTGCGGCCGTCCTTCGCCACCCAGAAACCCTCGTCGGCGTCCACGGAGGTGACCTGCAGACCGAACGCCTGCACCCGTCGTCCGACGTAGTTCGTCATCGGCTCGGGCATGTCCTGCGGCCACACCAGGGCCGGCTGCGCCTGCGCGGCGGCGAAGGCCGAGTCGCTCATCGACGTGCCGAAGCTGCTGAGCGCCG
>DASRII010000312.1:0-2688 GCA_035650075.1 Micromonosporaceae bacterium
TCACTAGGTTCTTGATGGCCTGCGCCACCGAGCCTGCGGTCGGATGCGCGGTGGTGCCGAGGATGCGGATACGGCGGTTGGCGTGCTCGATGATGGCGAGGATGTACTCATGCCGGGGGCCGAGGCCGTGGCTGACCCGGATGAGCTGCCCGGCAACCCGGTAGGACCGCGGAAGGTGATCGGTAGCCCGGCCTGGCTGAATGGCCGCAGCGACCGAATCGAAGGAGGAGGTAGCTGTGCCGCGTGTCTTCCGGGGAACTATCGACAGGTGTCGGAACTTTGACATTCGCCATTTCGAGCAGAGCATGTGCGCCGATATCGAAACGTCGGGGTGAATGAACGCACGGCGCGGACGGGCGATGGTGATGTGTCCGCCGGTGCGCAACGAGGGGCGTTCGGCGAAGTCCGTCGGGCGGACCCTCGGCCTTACGGTCACACACTATCCGTCGACGACAGCGGCGCCACGCGAATGCATGACGAGGCGAGTCCAGACTCCCGGAGAACGGCCGTGATGCGCTGCGCTGCGCGCGATTTCGGGCATGTGCGGTGGCACGACCACGCGGCCGGTACCCATTTCAGGTCGGGCAGTCGGGTGACGACCGGCGGCGATTGCGTTGGGCGTGATAGGGCAGGGCAATGTCGGCTGCGCCGATTATCGCGGAGCCGGCGGTGAGCCTTACGCACCAGCGACCACGTGGACGGCACCAGGAAACAGACCGACCGGGTCGCCGGTCGGGGGATGGCCGCAGCGTACCCCGCGGCGTTCCCGGTCGCGTTGCTGGCGAACACCGCATTGCCGCCCGCGCAGACCAACATCCCGGCCGGGTTTGACCGCACAGGGCCGGCGGCCGGGCCGGCGGGTCCGGCCGGCTGGGAGAAGCAGTTGTGGCAGGCATTGAAGGGTCTCAGGCGACGTGACAGCGTTCATCAGGCGGGCAGCCATGGTCGCGTCACCGGGTGCCTGGGCGTTGGTGGGTGTCACCTATGTGCTTACCGTGCTGGTCAGCGTGCGCCGGTTCTGGCAGTGGGGCCCGGATTCCCGCTACTACCTGGCCTGGGCGTACAAATACGGCGGGCTCTCCGAAGCGGAGGCGGGCCGGCGGACGTACGAGTTCCTCGGTGGCTTCTCCTGGTTTCAGCCGTTCTGCCACGGCGCCTGCGGCCCGCACGTGCCCGCGGAAGCCTACGATCAGCTCTTTCATGGCCACACCGGCGGCCTGGGCGCCATGCGGCTGCTCTACCCGCTGCTGTCCGCGCCGTTCGTGCGCCTGTTTGGCCCGTACGGCATGCTGGTCGTGCCGCTGATCGCCTACGCCGTCTGCGTCGCGCTGGTCATGATCCTCACCACCCGGCTGGTGGACCGAGCCTGGAGCGTGCTCGCCGCGATGGCCATGCTCCTGCCGCTTTCGGTGGCCCGCTTCGCCACCTACGCCTACACCGAGGCCCTGGCGATGGCCCTGATGGCGGCCTGCCTGTGCGTGCTTCCCCTCGACCGGCCACCGCAGCCGCGGCACCGGCGCCGGGATCTCGCCCTGCTCGGCGTGTTCCTGACGCTGTTCGCGTTCACCCGGCAGTTCCATCCCACCGTCGTGGCCGGCGTGGCCCTGGCCTGGCTCGGCGCCGCGATACGGCAGCGGCGCCTGCGCAACGACTGGTTGCCGTTACTGGCCGTCGCCGCCGGCGTCGCCGCGGTCTGCAGCCTCATCCAATCACTGCTCGCCCCCGACTTTCAGGTCGTCGGCCCGTTCCTTCGCTACCTCGGCGCCGACTCCATCCACGACGTTCCCGCCCTGCTACCCGCAATCGCCTGGCAGATCATCAAAGCCGAAGCCTTCAGCGCCAGCGCCGACGGCCCCTTGGTCGTGCTCACCGCCCTCGCCGTATTCGCCGCGGCGCGCCGACCCCACCATCCGCTGGCCCAGTACACCACCGGCGCGGTACTGGTCACCTTCGCCCTGTCCCTCATCACCGCCGAAGGCTCCGACTTTCGCTACTACGCCATCACCACACCGATGTTGGCCATCCTGGCCACCACCACCGTCGCCGCCACCCTCAAACAGCCGCCCACGGCCGCGACCATCAGACCAGCTCCCGACGCCTCCCCCACCGTTTCACCGGCCGCCGCCACGACCAACACCCGCAGCACGCCGACACGCGTCCCGGAGCAACCAGCTTCCACCCGCGCGGAGACAGAAGCAGACACGACGCAACCCGTTAACCACCAACGGCGCCACAATCATGGACGCCGCTGGTAGGTCAGATTCCATATAACCGCGCTGTCCGCGGCAGATCCGCGCACGCCGACATTCCTAACGAGCGTTACGCCCTTGCGGCTGGCGCGGGTCGTAGCTGCCTTCGAGGTAGGCGATAAACCGCTCGGGATGCTGAATGTAAGTTGCGATGGTGCTCGGTCGGTGGTTTCCAGCAGCAATAAGTTCCTGGTGGTACTTGGCAAGTTCCGCACGAAGTTGCGCTGCGGTCCAGGTCCTCTCAGCCATGACCGGAATCATGGCGCGTTGTCGCGGCTCCCTGCCACCCGGTCGAACCGCTAGCGGCAGATCCGCGCACGCCCGCCAACCTGCTTGGAGTTACTGGCTGTCCGGACGCTGTCGATCTCGGACCTCGTCGTGGCAACCTGTTGACCTCTACGTGAGAGGGGCTTGCGGTGCCTGTCATTACGGAACGCGT
>DASRII010000313.1:0-35446 GCA_035650075.1 Micromonosporaceae bacterium
CAGGCAGCTCATCCGGTACGACGGCGGGACCGCTCGTCACCATGCCGGCCTGTGCGCAGCCACCGTGGAGAATTCCTTGGTACGACCGCATCAGCTCATCGCCGGGCTCAACGCCGAGCTCGTCGATGAGCCGGCGCCGCACCACGCGGTACGCGTCGAGCGCCTCGGCCTGCCGCCCGGCCTTGAACAATGCGACCAAAAGGCGCGCCCAGAACCCCTCGTTGAACGGGTACCTCCCGACCAGCGACTGCAGTTCCCCGAGGACCTCGGCCGCCTGCCCGAGGACGAGCCTCGCGTCGATCAGCGCCCGGACGGCCACCAGTCGCCCCTCCGCGAGCCGGACCACGGAGCTGGCGATCGCGGGCGAGGCCGGCACGTCCGCCAGCACATCGCCGCGCCACAGCCGGAGTGCCTTCTCCAACGCCACGACCGCGCCGTCCGCATCGCCGTCGCCCAGTGCGTGCGTACCCTCCGAGGCCAGCGCCTCGAACTGGAGCGCGTCCAGATCACTCGGCTCGACCGCGAGCAGGTACCCCGGCGGTCGGGTCACGAGCCGTTCCCCGTCGTGATCGTCGAGCTCACGCCGGACCCGCGAGACGTACATCTGCAGCGGCTTGGCGTGGGTCCGGGGCGGTTGCGCCCCCCACAGCTCGTCCAGGAGCCGCTCGACCGCCACCACCCGGTTCGCGTTGAGCAGCAGGATCGCCAAGAGACTGCGTAGTCTGGCTGCGGCGATGGGAACCCACTGTCCGTTCTTCTTGATTTCGAGCGGCCCGAGGATCCGGTATCGCACGCGATCACCCACTCGTGTCCGATCTTGGTGGTGCGTAGCGAGCGTAGGCCATCGACGGGTACCCGGCTCGGCGGATGCGCCCAATGCACGGGTTCACCCGGGTTAGGCGGGATGCAGCCGGATCGGTAGGGCGGTGAGGCCGTGCGTGAAGTTGGTCGCGTTCCACTGTGGAGTCCCGGTGACCTCGACCCGGGCGACCCGGGACCGCAGCTCCTGCCACGCCAGCGCGAGTTCCAAGCGGGCGAGCCCGGCGCCGATGCATACGTGGCGTCCGGCGCCGAACGTGAGATGCGGGTTCTCCCGGCGGTCGATCTGGAACCGGTACGGGTCATCGAACGCGTCCTCGTCCCGGTTGGCCGAGGCGTTCCACAGCGCGACGCGGTCGCCTTGCCGCACCAGCGTATCGATGATCGTCAGGTCACGGGTGGCGGTACGGCAGGTGTGCAGGCCCGGTGTCGTCCAGCGCAGGCACTCCTCGACCGCCCCCGGTACGGCGTCCGCCGAGGCGCGCAGCTTCTGCCACTCGCCGGGGTTCTCGGCGAACGCGAGCAACCCGCCGGACAACGCGTGCCGGGTGGTCTCGTTGCCGCCGAAGAGCACGCCCGCGCAGTTCAGCACGATCTCTTCGTCGGACAGCGGTCGCGGTGGCTGACCCTGGCCGGCTTCGCGCATCGCGTACGCGACCAGGCTGATGAAGTCGGTATCGGGGTTGCGCCGGCGCTCGTCGAGCAGTTCGGTGAACTCCATGAAGATGTCGGCGTACGCGGCGAGCCGGTCGTGCTTCTCGGGCGCCTCGAAGCACTCGGTGGCCAGGTGCGCGAGGCGCTTCAGCACGTCGGTCGGAGTGCCCAGCAACGAGCCGACGACCGTGCTCGGTATCCGGCCCGCGAGATCGTGTACCGCGTCCAGCTCACCGAGCTCCACCGCGTCGCCCACGAGCTCGGAGATCACCTTCGCCACGTACGGCTGCATGCGGCGTACCGCCCGCGGGGTGAAGGCGTTCAGCATCGCCTTCTTGAGCTGAGTGTGCGTGGGCGGGTCGGCGCTGCTGATCAT
Source organism: Micromonosporaceae bacterium (assembly GCA_035650075.1). GTDB lineage: Bacteria > Actinomycetota > Actinomycetes > Mycobacteriales > Micromonosporaceae > DASSUC01. Next base: position 1,850 of record DASRII010000313.1, read on the forward strand.
CCGTCCGGTGGCTTGCGCGACCGCTACCGGGTCGCTGTCCAGCCGCATGCCGTGCGCCGAGCTGAACTGCTCCGCGTCGGCGTACACCGCGGCGATGTCCCGGTGCTTGGTGAGCGCCCAGAAGCCCGGACCCTCGCGCTCCTCGTGCCAGTACACCGGGGCGTTGCGGCGCAGCCATTCGAACATCGGCTCGAACCGGTGCGCGGTGTAGGTCGCCGGGTCGACCAGATCGATCACTACCGTGTCCACGACGCGACCGCCTCATCGATGTCTCGCAGTTCCTCGGCGAGGATCCCGCCGATCTCGGCGAGCGGGCCGGGTTTCATCAGGTCGGTGTGCGAGCGGTTGAGGTACCGCGCCGTGATCCGGCCGGCCACGTAGGGCGCCCAGGTCTGCGGCGTCGGCGAGATGTCGACCTTGTCCAGCGTAGCCACCACGACGACGACGTCCCCGCCGTACCGCGGTGGGGTGTAGTCCCGCAGCAGTGCGCGGTGGTTGCCGTAGACCCGGGCGATCGCCGCGATGTGCCGCGCCTCCAGGCTGGCGAGCGACGTGCCGGAGGTACGCAGCATGTCGACGACCTGGTCCGGTCGTACTGGACCGTCGACGAGATGCGTCGTGTCCCGACCCGCCCAGCCGAGCATCTCGGTCAGGATCTCCTGCTCGGTGAGCAACGGCAGCCGTTGTCCCGGGTAGGTGTCGACGATGGCGACGAGCCCGACCGCTTCGTCCTCCCGCTCCAACTGCGCGGCGATCGCGTGCACCAGCACCCCGCCGTACGAGTACCCCATCAGGTGGTAGGGACCGTGCGGCTGGGTACGGCGGATCAGTTCGGTGCAGCGTGCCGCGCTCTCCTCGAACGTGGCCGGTAACGGCACGTCGTCGTCGAGTCCGTAGGCCTGCAGACCGAATATCGGGTACGCCGGATCCAGGTACTTGATGAGCCCGGCGTAGCACCAGGCAAGGCCAACCGCCGGGTGTACGCAGAACACCGCCGGGCGTTGGCCGTTGCGCCGCAGCGGCAGCATCTCCTCCAGCGGGTTGTCCACCTCGGCGCCGTTGCGCAGCCGGGCGCCGAGCAGGGCCACGGTCGGCGCGTCGAACAGGGTACGGATGCTCAGCCGTTGGCCGAGCACCGCCCGCACCCGGTTCACCAACTGGGTTGCCCGCAGCGAGTGCCCGCCCAACCCGAAGAAGTTGTCGTCGATACCGACCACCGGCAGATCCAGTACCTCCGCGAAGAGGCCGGCGAGGATCTCCTCTTGCGGGGAACGCGGCGCCCGCCCGCCGGCGGCGATGGACAGGTCCGGTACCGGCAGGGCGTCGCGGTCGAGCTTCCCGTTCGGGTTCAACGGCAGGCGCTGCACCAGGATGAACGCCTCCGGCACCATGTACGCCGGCAGCCGGGCTGTCGCGTACTCCCGCAGCTCCGCAATGTCCACTGTGGAGCCTTCGACCGGAGCCAGGTATCCCACGAGACGGCGGTTGCCCGCCGGATCGGCCCGCACCATGACGGCGGCCGCGGCGACCCCGGGATGTGCGGCCAGCACCGACTCGACCTCCGCCGGCTCGATCCGGAACCCACGGACCTTCACCTGATCATCGGCGCGGCCCGCGAACTCCAGCCGACCGTCGGGCCGCCACCGGCCCAGGTCTCCGGTCCGGTACATGCGCTCGCCGCCGGAGCCGAACGGGCCGGCGACGAAGCGTTCGGCGGTCAACGCCGGCCGCCGGTGGTAGCCGCGAGCCAGGCTCGGTGCGGCCACGTACATCTCGCCGACCACGCCCGGCGGGACCGGCTGCAGAGTCGGCCCGAGCAGGTACACCCTCGTGTTGGCGATCGGCGTGCCGATGTCCGGCGGATCGCCCGCGACAAGCGGTGTGCTGGCCGTGACGCAGACCGTCATCTCGGCCGGGCCGTACGCGTCGATGAGGCACCGGCCCGGCGCCCAGCGGGCAACCAGGTCCGTGGTGCAGGCTTCGCCGGCGGCCACCACCGTCACTCCACCAAGGACGGTGCTGGTAGCGGTCATCGAGGCGAGAACCGACGGAGGAAGCGTCAGGTGGGTCACCCCGTGCCGTTCGACGAGTTCGGCCAGCGCAGGCCCGGGCGCGAGCTGGTCCGGGTTGCCCACCACGAGGGCTGCGCCGGTGAGCAGGCTCATCGACACCTCCCAGAACAACCCGTCGAAGCTCGGCGAGCAGAACTGGAGCACCCGGGCCTCCGGTCCCACACCGAGCCGCTCGATCTGGGCGGCGACCAGGCTGGTCAGGCCGGTGTGGGTGAGCACGACGCCCTTCGGCCAACCGGTCGAACCGGAGGTGTAGATGACGTACATCGGGTTGGCCGGCCGCAGCGGGGCGCTCCGGTCCGCGTCGGTGACCGGGGTCCCGGCCTGCCGCGCGATCTCGGCCCGCATGTCGGGTTCGTCGAGGACGACAACGCGCGCGCCGGGCACCTCCGGTAGCCGGGCGGCCAGCTCGAGGTCGGTCACCAGGGTGCGGGGTTGCGCGTCGTGCAGGAGGTAGGCCAGGCGCTCGGCGGGGTACTCCGGGTCGATCGCGAGATACGCGGCGCCGGTCTCGAACGCGGCCAGTACCGCGGTCACCAGGTCGGCGCCGCGCGGAAGCGCGATCGCGACCAGCTCCTCTGGTCCGGCCCCGTGAGAGATCAGGATCCGGGCCAACCGGTTGGCCCGGACGTCCAGCTCGGCGTAGCTCAGGGCGCCCGTGTCGTCGATGACGGCCGGTGCGTGGGGTCGGGCCGCCACCTGGGCCGCGAACAGCTCGGGCAGGGTGCGGACCGGCAGGTCGGACCGGGTGTCGTTCCACTCGATCAGCACGCGCCGGCGTTCGCCGTCGGGTAGCGGATCGAGGCGCGCGACCGGCCAGCCGAGGTCGGCCCGGATGAACCGGTCCAGGAAGGTCAGGAAGCGCTCCTGCAGCAGGGTCAGGTCGTCCAGCGGGTAGTGCGCCGGGTTCGCTTCGAAATCCACCTGGATGCCCCGGCCGTCGGGCCGGTCGTGGATGGCGATCGCCAGGTCCTCGAGCGGTCCGAGGTGCAGGGCGTGCGGTACGGCCGGGCAACCGTCGAACGCGAGGTCGTAGTCGAACATCATGATGTTGACCTGGGTGTAGACCAGCGCCCGGTCGTCGGCGAGCAGGCCGAGTTCGCGGCGCAGATCCTCGTACCGGTAACGCTGGTGGGCGAGCGTCTCGCGCATCCGGGTGGCGACCCGCCGCAGCGCCTCGGCCACGGTCACGTTCGGCGGCAGCCCCGGCAGGAACGGCACCAGGTTGGACACCACACCCGGCACGCGCCGCGCCACCTGGCCGGAACGTGCGGCCACCGGCATTCCGAGTACGACCTCGGCGCCACCTATCGCGGCCTGTACGTACAACGCGGCCGCGGTCATCACCACGGCCGGCCAGGGCACCCCCACCTCGGTCGCCAGATCGTGCAGCGCCTCGGCGCGATCCGGCGGGAGGAAGTCGGTCCGCCGGCGCACGCTGTGCGACATGACCGGTCGGCCACCGGAGAGACTGATCGGTTCGGGCCGTCCGGTCAGGCGGGTCATCCAGTACGCCCGATCGCGAACGTACTCCGGCGAGTCGCGGTACTCGTCCTCCAATGCGACGAGGTCCCGCAGCGGGCCGAACGGGCTTGCCGGGCAAGGCAGTCCGCGGACCAGCGCGGTGTACACCTCGGCGATCCGCTGGGCGATCAGGGCCACGCTGAAGCCGTCCACCACGAGGTGGTGGTACCGGTAGAAGAGCCACCAGTGGTCCTCGCCCAGCCCGAACAGCGTGTACCCGTAGAACGGGCCGCTGCGCGAGTCGACCGGCTCGCCCAGCTCGGCCCACATGCGCGCCCGGGCGGCCTGTGCCGGATCGGCGTCGCCCTGGCAGTCGACCACGGTCAGCGTCCAGTCCGGCGCTGGATCGATCACTTGCCACGGTCCGTCGTCGTCCTCGACGATGCTGATCCGCAGCGTCTCCGCCTCGTCGACGACCTGTCGCAGCGCCGCGCCGAGAATCTCCGCGTCGAGGCGTCCCCGGATCTCCAGGTACTCCCCGGCGTTGTAGATGGGGTTACCGGGATCCAGCTGCTGCGCGTACCACATTCCCGCCTGGGCGGCCGTCAGCGCGAGCCGCTCGGACATCGCCATCAGCGGATGCTATGAACGGGCCGCGTCGCCTCCTGAGCCCTTGCCGCAACCTGCAGGCGACACCCGTGCCACCAGAAGCATTCGCGTTACCCTCCCGCCGGAGGTTCGCCATGCAGCCCTTCCGCATCGAGATTCCGCAGGCCGCGCTCGACGATCTGTACGACCGGCTCGATCGCACTCGTTGGCCCACCGAGCTGCCCGGTGTCGGGTGGGAGCGCGGCGTGCCGATCGCCTATCTCAGGACGCTCGTCGACTACTGGCGTACCGGCTACGACTGGCGGGCCGTCGAGGCGAGGATCAACCGGTTCCCCCAATACACCACGGACATCGACGGCGCGAACGTGCATTTCCTGCACGTGCGTTCACCCGAACCGCAGGCGCTTCCGCTGATTCTCACGCACGGCTGGCCCGGCTCGGTCGCGGAGTTTCTCGACGTACTCGATCCGCTGGCCGATCCTCGGGCGCACGGCGGCGACCCAGCTACCGCCTTCCACCTCGTGTTGCCGTCGCTTCCGGGCTACGGGTTCTCCGGTCCCACGCCGGAGCCGGGCTGGGACGTGGTCCGGGTCGCCGAGGCGTGGGCGGAACTGATGAGCCGTCTCGGCTACGACCGGTACCTCGCGCAGGGTGGGGACCTCGGCTCGATGGTTTCCATCATCCTGGGCGAGATGGACCCCGAACATGTCGCCGGCGTTCACGTCAATCTGCTGCTGGCCATGCCCACCGGCGACGACCCGGACGAGCTGACCGGGCTGAGCGACGCCGATCGCGACCGGATCGCCCTGCTGTCCCGATTCCGCGCGGACCTGTCCGGCTACATGAAGGTGCACTCGACCCGGCCGCAGACGTTGGCCTACGCCCTGACCGACTCGCCGGTCGGGCAGTTGGCCTGGATGGCCGAGAAGTTCCACGAGTGGACCGACACCGCCGGCGTAAGCCGGGACATGGTGCTCACCAACGTAATGATCTACTGGTTGACGGCGACGGCCGGGCCGTCCGCGCAGATCTACTACGAGTCCGCGCCGTTCCTCCCGATCGCCGACGCTCCGCCGACCGCGCGGGCCGCGAGCGCGCTACCGCTCGGCGTCGCGGTCTTTCCCAAGGATGTACTGCTTCCCGTGCGCCGCTTCGCCGAACGCGACTTCAAGAACATCGTGCACTGGAGCGAGTTCGACCGTGGTGGGCACTTCCCGGCGCTGGAGCAACCGGACATGTTCGTCGCCGACCTGCGCGAGTTCGCCCGCACAGTGCGGCGGTAGCCCTGCAACAAGCGGCAACGGCCCGATCGCCCGTGAAACCCCGTCCATAGCATGCAGTCCGTGCGACATCGGGTCGTGGTGACGGGCATCGGCGTCTTCTCCAGCATCGGCACGGGCGCGAAGGAGTTCGCCGACGGGCTACGCGCGGGGCACAGCGGCGCCAGGCCGATCACCGCCTTCGACACGACCGGGTACGCCTACGCCAACGGCTGCGAGGTCACCGACTTCGTCCCGGAAGAGTGGATCCACCATCTGCCCACCGGTGAGCTGGGCCGGGCGACGCAGTTCTCCACCGCCGCGGTACGGATGGCGGTCACCGACGCCGGACTGGACGACGAACACCTCCGCGGCCGGCGTTGTCTGATCTCCATCGGTACCACGGACGGCGAATCCGCGGATCTGGATCGCCTGGTGGAACAGGAGATCCGGCACGGGCCGCAGTCTCTGGACCCGACGGTGACGCGCCGGGTGCCGGCCGGCCGCCTCTCCGCGGCCGCCGCGCAGGAACTCGGGCTGATCGACGCCGAGGCGGTCACCATCCCGACCGCGTGCGCCGCGGGCAACTACGCCATCGGGTACGGCTTCGACGCAGTGCGCGCCGGCGAGGTCGACGTGGCCCTGTGCGGGGGCGCCGACGCGATGTGCCGCAAGACATTCACCGGCTTCTACCGCCTGGGCACCATCGCGCCCGAGTGCTGCCGGCCGTTCGACCGCGACCGCAAGGGGATCCTGACCGGTGAGGGCGCCGCCGTTCTCGTGCTGGAAAACGAAGTGTCCGCCGTGGCTCGGGGCGCGCGGATCTACGCCGAGGTGCTCGGCTACGGGCTCAACTGCGACGCGTACCACCAGGTCGCGCCCGACCAGGACAGCGTGGCCGCGTGCATCCGGCTCGCGCTGGCCAATGCGCGGGTGCGGCCGGCCGACGTGGACCTCGTCTCGGCGCACGGCACCGGTACCAAGGCGAACGACGTCACCGAGGCGCGAGCGATCCGCGACGTGTTCGGCGAGCGGCCGCCACCGGTCATCTCGATCAAGTCGATGATCGGCCACACCATGGGGGCCGCGAGCGCCCTGAGCATGGCGGCCTGCCTCATGGCGATCACCTACGACTTCATCCCGCCGACCATCAACCACGTCGAGACCGATCCGGAGTGCGCCATCGACTGCGTACCCAACAACGCCGTAACGGCTCGGCTGCGGGTCGTGCAGAACAACGGGCTCGCCTTCGGTGGCAACAACGCCGTGGTGATCCTCGGCCGGTACGAGGCTGGTGCGCGGTGACGTACCGGATCACCGGCATGGGTGCCACCGCGAGCGTGGGGCAGGGCGTCGCGGACCTGTTCGCCAACTTGTGCGCCGGCCGCACCGGCCTGGCCGACCTGCGCGGGATGGATCTGACCCGGTTCGAGGCGACGCAGGCGTACGAGATCGACGACCGGCCGGCGCCCGGGGTGGACGTACCCCGCCGGGCGACCGGGTTGCTGGTCACCGCGATCGCCGAGGCACTGCGTGACGCCGGCCTGACCGAGGACCTGTCCGACGTACCGGTCTTCGTCGGTACCGGACTGCGCGAGCTGCGCTCACTGGAACTGCGGTGGACGGACGGCATCGAGTTTCCCGCGGCGGAGCTGGACTTCGGGCCGGCGCTGCGGGAGCGGTTCGAGGCCGTGCACTCGTACACGGTGGCCAACGCCTGCGCCGCCTCGCTGTGCGCGCTCGCGCTCGGCGTCGACCTGCTCGACGCGGGCGGCGCGCACACCGTGGTGGTAGCCGGCGTCGATGTGCTCACCGCGAGCATGCACGGGCTGCTGCAACGGGTCCAGCCGACCGCGCCGGATCGGGTCCGTCCGTTCGACCGGGACCGGGCCGGGGTGCTGATGGGCGACGGAGCGGCCGCAGTGGTGCTGCGCCGGGAGGACGGCGGTACCGGCGCCGCACTGGGCGCGCTGCGCTCGGTCGCCGTCAACTGCGACGCGTACCACGTCACCGCCCCGGACCCGGCCGGGATCGCCACCGCGATCCGGGACGCACACTGGCGCGCCGGCATAAAGCCGCAGCAGGTGGACCTGGTGATGGCGCACGGCACCGGTACCGCGCTCAACGACGCGGCCGAGGCCGCCGCGCTCGCCGACGTGTTCGGCGAGCACTGCGGCGTACCGCTGGTCACCGCCATCAAGTCGATGACCGGCCACACGTCCGGCGCCTCGGGGCTGATGAGCCTCGTCGTCGCGGTACAGGCGATGCGGGAGGGCGTCGTACCGCCGACGCTCGGGTTGGCCAACCCGGCCGAGGACGCCAGCGGGTTCCGCTTCGTCCGGGGCGAGGCGGCCCGCGCGCACATCAACGTCGCTCAGATCAACGCGTTCGGCTTCGGCGGGATCAACGCGGTCGCCATCGTCGAGGCGGTGCCATGAGAGTCGTCGTCACCGGTGCCGGCGTCGTGCTGCCCGGGGTCGACGACCCCGCACAGCTGTTCACCGCCGCGTCCAACGGGGCGCCTCCGGTGCAGCCCGCCCCGCTCATCGGCGGCAAGGGCCTGCGGTACAAGGACCGGGCGACCCAGCTCGCGTACTGCGCCGCGATGTCGGCGCTGCGCGACGCCGGGTTGCTCCGGCAGGATGCGCTGACCGTGCCCGACTCGACGATCGGCGTGGTGGCCAGCTCGAACTACGGCAACGTGGACACGGTCTGCCGTACCGCGCAGACGATCGTCGACGCCACCGCGAGCGGTACCCACCCGATGGACCTCCCGAACGCATCGAGCAACGTGATCGCGTCCTCCACCGCGATCCGGTTCGGCCTGCGCGGCCCGAACGTGATGGTGTGCAACGGGGCGACGTCCGGGTTGGACGCGGTCTACCTGGCGATGGCGATGGTCGCCGCGCACCGGGTCGCCCGGCTGCTCGTGGTGGGCGTCGAGCCGGACAACCCGACGGTACGGGAGATCGCCGGTGACCGGACCCTGGACGGGGCGGCCGCCCTGGTGGTGGAGGACCCCGCCGAGGCGATCGGGCGGGGCGCCCGGGTCCGGGCCGAGATCGGCGGCTACCTGCGGACCGAGGAGCTGGCGGCGTTGCTGACCCGCCTCGTCCGGCTCGGCGCCGGCTGGCCGGCGCTCTGGCAGCTACCCGAGACCGGCGCGGCCATCCCGACCGATCTGCTGGCCGGCGTACCCCGGCACGACCTGTCCCGGGCCTGGGGCATCACGTCGGGCGCGCTGGGTGTCCTGCAGTGCGCCGCCGCGGTGGGCTGGTTCGGCCGCGGTGGGGCGGGCCCGGTCTACGCGGTGGCCGGCGACCCGGGCAACGGTCCGGTCGCCGGTGTCGTGCTGGCGCCGCCGGATCAGGGTCGGACCGCGCGGTCCACTGTGGAGTCCGCGACGACCGAGGAACCTCCGCTGGTGCTCCGGCGGGCCGGCGGGACATCCGGTGACCGGCGCCGGATGCTGCTGCTGCACGGCCTCGGCAACAGCGCGACCGCCTGGGACGGCTTCGTCGCCGCGCACCGCGGCGGGGGCGAGATCTGGTCCGCCGACCTGCCGTGGCGCGGCGACGGCCGGGCCGCCTGGTGCTATCACCACGATCCGGTCGACTGGCTCGCCGAGGCGATCGAGGGCACACCCGCCCCGGTGGACGTCCTCGTTGCGCACTCGTTCTCCGCCAACACCCTGCTGCAGTGGTTGGACGCCGAGTTCGGCCGCGGTACCGATCCGCTCGCCGGCCACTCGCGGCGGGCGCCACTGCGCGGGCTCGTCCTGGTGTCACCGTTCTTCCGGGACAGCCCGGAGGACTTCGACTGGGCCTCGCTGACCGGCTCCGTCGAAGGCTTCCACCGGTTGGTCGCGGACGGCATCGAGGTCCATCTACGCGCCACGACAGGGCGCCGGCTGCCCGGAGCACTGGGGCAGGATCTGGCCCGGGCGCGGTGCGAGCGCGTCGGCCCGTACACCTGGTCCCGGTTCTTCTCCGCCTACCTGAGCACGCCGTGGCTGCGTACCCGTCTGATCACCGTGCCCTGCCTGGTCGTCGCCGGTGAGCGCGACACGGCCTCGACTCCGGCGGAGGCAGCGGCCCTCGCCGCCCGGCTCCCCGACGCGACCCTGCGGGTGCTGCCCGGCTGCGGTCACTTCCCGATGGTCGAACAGCCGGGGCTGTTCGCCGACGCCGTCGACGAGTTCGTCGCGGCGCTGCCGACCACATCGCCGCACTGACAAGGAGACCAGCATGTCTTCGGTACCGGCCACCGCCCTGGACAAAGAGGAGCTCCGGCGCACGATCGCCGAGGTGATCGACGTGGAACCGGCCGAGGTCGGCGACGAGCGGCGGTTCGTGGAGGACCTCGGGGTGGACTCGCTGATGGCCCTCGAGGTGGCGGTGGTGCTGGAGAAGAGGTACCGGGTGAAGCTGCGCCAGGCCGACCTCAAACACCTCCTCTGCCTACGCATGGTGTTCGACCTCATGCGCGACAAGCTCGGGCAGGGGCAGCCGTGACCGCCGCCGCCAGCCCGGTCCGGGCGGAGGTGGCGGTGGTCCGGCCAGCATCGCCGAACGGTTCGGCGATCACCTCGGCCACCAGGTTCGTGATCGCCCCCGACGAGCAGTCGTTCACCGGGCACTATCCGGGGTTGCCCCTGTTTCCCGGCGTCTGTGTCGTCGAGTGCGCCCACCGCAGCAGCCTGGCCACGATGCCCGGCGCGGGCGCGATGCGACTCGCCGCCGTGAAAACGGCGCGGTTCCGCACCCCGGTCTTCCCCGGTGACGAGCTGACCGTGCAGATCGACTGGTCGACCGAGCCCGCCGGCTGGATGTGCGACGCCGGCATCCGCAACGGCCGGGGCGAGGTCGCGCGCGCCGCGCTGCGGTACCGCAACGGACCGGCCGCGGAACCGCCGGTCCGGTCCGCGCCCTGGCCGCATACCCCGCCGGCGGCGTCGACCCGGATCACCCCCGCCGAGATCCAGCGGCTGATGCCGCACCGATACCCGATGTTGCTGGTGGACCAGGTGACGGCGATCGTGCCGGGCGATCGCATCGTCGCGGTCAAGGCCATCAGCTACACCGACATCTGGTACGGACGGCCGCCCGTCGACGCGACCGCCGAGCAGCTGGCGTTTCCCACCGTCCTGCTCGTCGAGTCGTGGTTGCAGGCGGCCGGCCTGCTGACCACGTGGGACCGGCCGAACCCGGATCCGTTGGCCGGCGAGGTCATGCTGCTGGGCGGCCTCACGAACATCCGGTTCCACCACCCGGTACTCCCCGGTGACGTGGTGGAGCACCGGGTGCGATTGCTCCGGGCGCATACCGACGCCATGGTCTTCGAGGGGGAGAGCCTGGTCGGCGACACCGTGACGATGACCGTCGAGCGGGTGTCGATGGCACTGCGTCCCCCGGAGTCGGTCATCGCGCTCGCCGCCGTCGCCAGCGCGGCCTGAGCCGGCGGAGGTGGGGTTGCCATGCCCGGCGCCGATCGCGTCCGCTGGTACTTCTCGTTCCGCAGCCCGTACTCCTGGCTGACCTACCGGGAGTTGACAACGCGCTACGAGGACGTGGCCGACGCGCTGGACTGGATCCCTTACTGGGAGCCGGATGACCGCAGCCAGCGGATGCTGGCCGAGGCCGGTGGCCGCTTCCCGTACGTGGAGATGACCCGGGAGAAGCACCGCTACATCCTGCAGGACGTGCGGCGGCTGGCCCGGTCCCGCGGGTTGTCGATCACGTGGCCGATCGACCGTACCCCGTGCTGGGAGATCGCCCACCTCGCGTACCTGGTCGCGGATACGCACGGGATGGGACGCGAGTTCGTCGCGTCGGTGTACCGCGAGCGCTGGGAGTACGGCCACGACATCTGCCTGCGCTCCACGATCGCGGCCATCGGCGACGAGCTCGGACTCGACGCGTCGCGGTTGGCGAACGCGGCCGACGACGATGCGGTACGCCGGCAGGGGGTCGACGTGCTGCTGGCCATCGCTCGCGACGGGGTGTTCGGCGTCCCGTTCTTCGTCCGGGGCTTCGACAAGTTCTGGGGGCTGGACCGGCTGCCGGACGTCGTCGCACTGGTCCGGGGTGAGGTGGACGGGGCCTACGGCCCGGTCGAGGAGACCCACCCGGACGCCCTTGCCCTGGACTCCGGCCACGCCGGTGGCTGCGGCTGACGCCTTACTGGTAACCGACTGGAGGTGCCCGACGTGTCCGTACGTGGGCTCGTTGACGTCCTGCCGCTGACCCCGCTGCAGGAGGGTCTGCTCTTCCACACCCTGTACGACGAGCGGTCCAGCGACGTGTACGTCATCCAGCTGCTGTTCGACCTGGACGGGCCGCTGGACTCGGGCACGTTGCGCCGCGCGGCCGAGGCCCTGCTGTACCGGCACGCCAACCTGCGCGTCGCCATCCGGTACGAGAACCTCACCTCGCCGGTACAGGTGATCCCGCATGACGTGGCCCTGCCGTGGACCGACCTCGATCTGTCCACTATGGATCCGGTCGAGCAGCCGGCGGAGCTGGCCCGGGTGCAGAGCGAAGACCGCGCGCGGGGATTCGACCTCGAGCGGGCACCGTTGGTGCGGTTCACGTTGGTGCGGTTGGGTGTCGCCCGGCACCGGCTGGTCCTGACCTGCCACCACATCCTGCTGGACGGCTGGTCGACTCCGGTCCTGGTACGCGAGCTGTTCGCGGTGTACGCCAGCGGTGGCGACGTGTCGGTGTTGCCGACCGTACCGCCGTACCGGGACTACCTGGCCTGGTTGGCCCGGCAGGACCGGATAGCGGCGGAGCTGGCCTGGCGCGACGTGATGGCCGGCGTCGACGAGCCGACCCTGCTGGCACTCGGCCGGGACACCGAGGACCCGGGACAGCTCCGGCGGTCCATTGTGGACCTGCCCGAGGATCTGGCCCGCCGGCTCCGGACGCTCGCCCGCGACCACGGCTTGACGATGAGCACAGTGGTGCAGGGGGCGTGGGGACTGCTGCTGGGTGTCCTGACCGGTCGCCAGGACGTGGTCTTCGGGGCCACCGTGTCCGGCCGCCCGGCCGACCTGCCCGGCGTCGAGACCATGGTCGGCCTGTTCATCAACACGCTCCCGATACGGTTGCGCGCCCGCCCCGGCGAGACGGTCCTGAGCCTGCTCGAGAATTTGCAGGCCACCCAGGCGAGACTGCTCCCCCACCAGCACGCCGGGCTCACCGAGATCCAGAGCTGGCTCGGTACCGGACAGCTCTTCGACACCGTGGTCGTGTTCGAGAACTACCCCCTCGACCCGGCCAGCGTCCGCACCGACGTCGACGGCGTCCGGGTGAGGCCGGCCGGTGGCCAGGACGCCACCCACTATCCGGCCACCCTGGTCGTCGCACCGGTCGGTCAGCGGCTGCGGGTGCGGCTGGACTACCGCCCGGAACGGTTCGACCATCCCGGTGCCGATGTCGGCGGCTGGCTGGTCGCCCGGTTCGTCAGGATCCTGGAGCTGATCGCCGACGACCCGGCCCAGCCGGTACACCGGATGGACGTGCTCCTGCCCGAGGAGCGCCGGGTTGTCGGCTCCGGCCGCGACACCCGGGAGCAGCCACTGACCAGCACGGTGCCGCAACTCTTCGCCGCGCAGGTGGCGCGGGCGCCGCTGGCGGTCGCCGTGACCTGTGACGGCGTCGCGCTCACCTACGCCGAACTCGACGCCCGCGCCAACCGGCTCGCCCACCTGCTCATCGACCGCGGCGCCGCACCCGAACGATTCGTCGCCCTGGTACTACCCCGATCCGTCGACCTCGTCGTCGCCGTCCTGGCCGTCCTGAAAGCCGGCGCGGCCTACGTACCGATCGACCCCGACCAACCCGCCGACCGCATCGACTTCATCACCACCGACACCCGACCGGTCACCACCGTCACCACCGACACCCTCACCACCGACCGGGCCGTGCTCGCCAGCTACCCCGACACCACCCCCGCCATCGCCCTGTCCACCCGCCACCCCGCCTACGTCATCTACACCTCCGGCTCCACCGGCCGGCCCAAGGGCGTCGTGGTCACCCACGGGAACGTCACCCGGCTGTTCTCGATGACCGACGCGTGGTTCGGGTTCGGCCGCGACGACGTCTGGACCCTGTTCCACTCGTACGCCTTCGACTTCTCGGTCTGGGAGATTTGGGGGGCGCTGCTCTACGGCGGCAGGCTCGTCGTCGTACCCGATGATGTGCGCCGCCGCACCGACGACTTCCTGGCGCTGCTCGCCCACGAGCGGGTCACCGTGCTCAACCAGACGCCGTCGGCCTTCTACGCGCTGATGGAGGCGCAGCGCCTGCGCGGGCGGGACAGCGCACCGCTCGCCTTGCGGTTCATCGTGTTCGGTGGCGAGGCGCTGGAGTTCGGCCGGCTGACGAAGTGGTACCGCAGCCAGTCCGGTACCGGGCCGAGGCTCGTCAACATGTACGGCATCACCGAGACCACCGTGCACGTCACGTACTTCCCGGTGGACCGGGACGCGGTCGACGTGGGCGGCAGCGTGATCGGCGTACCGATCCCGGACCTGCGGGTGTTCGTGCTGGACGAATGGTTGCGGGTGGTACCGCCGGGGGTCTGGGGCGAGCTCTACGTCTCCGGCGGCGGGGTGGCCCGGGGGTACTGGGGCCGCGCGGGGCTGACCGCGACGCGGTTCGTGCCCAGCCCGTTCGTCGTGGGGCAGCGGATGTACCGCACCGGGGACGTCGGCCGGTGGCGCGCGGACGGCACGATGGAGTTCGCCGGGCGGGCCGACGACCAGGTGAAGATTCGCGGGTACCGGGTGGAGCCGGGCGAGGTGGAGGCCGCGCTGGTCGCCTGCGCCGGCGTGGCCCAAGCGGTGGTCGTCGCGCGGGAGGACGTACCCGGAGACCGCCGGCTCGTCGGCTACCTGGTGCCGGCGGCGGGCACCACAGTGGACGTTGCCGGTGTGCGGGCGGAGCTCCGCGGGCGGTTGCCGGCGTGGCTGATGCCCACGGCGTTCGTGGTGCTGGACGACCTGCCGTTGACCCGCAACGGAAAGGTCGACCGGGCGCGGCTGCCCGCGCCCAGCACCGTGGCTCCTGGACCGGCGGGCGTGGCCGGGACTCCGCAGCAGGAGATCCTGTGTGACCTGTTCGCGCAAGTGCTCGGAGTGGTAGGCCGGGTCGGGGCCGGCGACAGCTTCTTCGACCTGGGCGGCCACTCCCTGCTGGCTACCCGGTTGTGCGGCCGGATCCGCGCGGTGTTCCGGGTCGAACTGCCGGTGCGAGCGGTATTCGAAGCGCCCACGCCGGCGGCGCTGTCCGCCTGGCTCACCCGCGGCCTGCCGGCCCGGCCGGCGCTACTGCCGGCCGACCCGCGGCCGGCGCGGCTGCCGCTGTCGTTCGGGCAACGCCGGCTCTGGTTCCTCAACCGGCTGCAGGATCCGGCCCTCTACAACATCCCGCTCGTCCTGGACCTGTCCGGCCCGCTCGACGTCGACGCGATGGCCGCGGCGCTCACCGATCTGGCCACCCGGCACGAGTCCCTGCGCACCGTCTACCCGCACCTCGACGGCCGCCCGTACCAGCAGATCCTGCCGCCCACGCCGGTCCCGTTGCCGGTCACCGAGACCACGCCCGATCGCCTCGACGCCGAGCTGGCCGCGATCGCCGGTGCCGGGTTCGACCTGCAGACCCAACTGCCGCTGCGCGCCCACCTGTTCACCACCGGCACCCACCGGCACACCCTGCTCATCCTGGTCCACCACATCGCCGCCGACGGCTGGTCACTGACGCCACTCGGCCACGATCTGGCCGCCGCCTACAACAGCCGGGTCGGTACCGGCGAGCCTCCACAGTGGACACCGTTGCCGGTCCAGTACGCCGACTACACCCTCTGGCAGCACCAGCTCCTCGGCGAGCCCGACGACCCGGGCAGCCTGGCCCACCGGCAGCTCGACTACTGGACCGCCACCCTGGCCGACCTGCCCGAGGCCATCCGCCTGCCAACCACGGCCGCCCGGCCCGCGATCGCCACCCACCACGGCGGCAGCCACACCACCACGCTGCAGCCGCACCTCGCCCAGCAGCTCGCCACGCTGACCCGTACCCACCGCGGCACGCTGCTGATGGTGGCCCAGGCCGCGCTGGCAACGCTGCTCACCCGGCTCGGCGCCGGCACCGACATCCCCATCGGTACGCCCACCGCCGGCCGGGTGGACGAGAACCTCGGCCAGCTCGTCGGCTTCTTCGTCAACACGCTCGTGCTGCGGACCAGCACCGCCGGCAACCCCACCTTCAGCCAGCTCCTGCAGCGGGTACGGGACACCAACCTGGCCGCGTACACCCACCAGGACCTGCCCTTCGAGCAGCTGGTCGAGGCGCTGAACCCGACCCGGACACTGGCCCATCACCCGCTGGTGCAGATCATCGTCACCACGAACCACCACACCCCGCCGGCAGCCGGGTTCGTCCACCTCACCAGTGCACCGCACCCGACCTCGCCGATCCACATCAGCCGGTTCGATCTCAACCTGACGCTGACCCACTATCCACATGCGACGAACCCGCGCACGCGGATCACCGTCCACTACAACACCCAGCTCTTCACCGCCCCGGCCATCGCGCAGCTCACCGGCCGGTTCATCCGCATCCTCGAGGCCGCTGCCGCCAACCCCGACCAGCGCATCGGCGACATCGACCTGCTCGATCCGGCCGAACGCCACCAGGTGCTCGCCGGCTGGAACGAGACTCGCGAGCCGATCCCGCCGCTCACCGCACCCGAGCTGTTCGCCGCGCAGGTCGCCGCCCACCCCGACCGTCCGGCGGTCACCGACGGGGCGTACGACCTCACCTACGCACAGCTCGGCGAGCGCGTCGACCGGCTCGCCCGGCTACTCGTGCGGCGCGGCGCCGGACCGGACCGGCTCGTCGCCGTCGCGCTGCCGCGCGGCATCGACCTGGTCACCACGCTGCTGGCCGTCCTGCGCTCCGGGGCGGCGTACCTGCCGATCGATCCGAACTACCCACCCGCTCGCATCACCTACATGATCGACAGCGCATCTCCGGCGCTGCTCGTCACCAACGCGGAAGCGGGCGCGACGCTGCCGCCGACCCCGCACATCCCGCGGGTGGACGTCTCCACTGTGGACGCCCCCGGCCCTCCGGAGGACACGGTACCGCTGCCGTATCCGCACCACGCCAGCATCGCGTACGCCATCTTCACCAGCGGCTCGACCGGGCTGCCGAAGGCGGTCGCCGTACCGCACACGGGGTTCAGCAGCCTGCTCGCCACTGTGGTACGGCAGTGCCGGGTCGGCCCCGGTACCCGGGCCGCGCAGCTCGCCTCGCCGAGCTTCGACGGTACGTTCACCGACCTGTGTATCACTCTGCTCGCCGGCGGGACCGTGGTGGTACCGCCGGACCGGTTGCCACTGCCCGAGCTGGTGAGCCGGTACGCGCTGACCCACGTCAAGGTGCCGCCGGCAGTGCTCGCCGCGACCCGGGAGGGGCGGCTGCCCGACGGCTGCACGCTCGTGGTAGCCGGCGAGACCTGTACCGAGGAGCTGGTCGCGCAGTGGTCGCCGGGGCGGCGGATGCTCAACGCGTACGGCCCGACCGAGTCGACGGTCTGGACCACGGTGACCGGGCCGCTGTCCCCCGGCGAGCGGCCGCCGATCGGGCGTCCGGTCGTCAACACCGCGGTCTACGTGCTCGACGAGCGGCTGCACCCGGTGCCGGCCGGTACCCCGGGCGAGCTGTACGTCAGCGGGGCCGGCCTGGCTCGGGGCTACCTCGGGCGCACCGACCTGACCGCGGAGCGCTTCGTCGCCTGCCCGTACGGTGCGCCCGGCGCACGCATGTACCGCACCGGTGACCTGGCCCGGTGGCGGGAGGACGGGCAGCTCGACCACCTCGGTCGGGCCGACCAGCAATTCAAGTTGCGGGGTCACCGCATCGAACCGGCCGAGGTGGAGACGGCGTTGCGGCAGCACCCGGACGTCGCCGAGGCCGCGGTGATCCTCCGCGAGGACCGGCCGGGCGACCGGCGGCTCGTCGCGTACCTCGTGCCGCCGCCCGGCCGCACCGTCGACACCGAGGAGCTGCACCGCCACGCCACCGCCGTACTCCCCTACTACCTCGTACCGTCGCACTACCTCGCGCTGCCCGCGCTGCCACTGAGCCCCAACGGCAAGCTCGATCGCGGCGCGCTGCCCGCGCCCGACCCGACGCCCCGATCGAGCCGGCCACCCGCCAACGACCGCGAGGAGACGCTGTGCCGGCTCTTCGCCGAGGTGCTCGGCCTGCCCGAGGCCGGTGTCGACGACGACTTCTTCCAGCTCGGCGGCGACAGCATCATCTCCCTCCAGCTGGTCAGCCGGGTGCGCGGTGCCGGACTCGTGATCACGCCGCGGCAGGTCTTCGAGCACAAGACCCCGGCCGCCCTGGCGACGGTCGCCGAGGACGTACACGACATGGTCGACGAGGGCCCGGACGTCGGCGTAGGCGATGTCATGCTGCTGCCGAGCGTGCACCGGCTGCGCGAGCGCGGTGGCCCGATCGGCCGGTTCAACCAGTCGACGCTGCTGCACGTACCCGCCGATCTGGGTCTGGAGAACCTGGTGGCCGCGATGCGGACGCTGCTCGACCACCACGATGCGCTGCGAATGACGCTGTTCCGCTCCGGTACCGGCGAGTGGCGGATGGAGGTCGCGCCGCGCGGGACGGTCGACGCGGCCAGCCGGGTGCGGCGGGTCGACATCGCCGGGCTCGGCGACTCCGCGCTGCGGGCGGCGGTGCGGGCCGAGACCGACGCGGCGTGGAGCCGGACCGACCCGGACGCCGGCCAGATGGTGCAGGTGGTCTGGTTCGACGCCGGACCCGACCGGCCCGGGCGGCTGCTGGTGGTGCTGCACCACCTCGTCGTCGACGGCGTCTCGTGGCGGATCCTGGTGCCGGACCTCGTCGTGGCGTGGCACGCCGCGGCGGCCGGTACGCCCGCGGTCCTCGCCCCGGTCGGGACGTCGCTCCGGCGGTGGGCGCAGCACGTGGTCGAGGAGGCGCACCGGCCGACCCGGGTCGCCGAGCTTCCACTGTGGACAGCCACGCTCACGCCGGCCGATCCGCCGCTCGGGGTGCGGGCGCTCGACCCGGCCCGGGACACGTACCACGCCCTGCGTTTCCTGATGCACACCGAGTCCGCCGAGGGCACCCGGCCGCTGCTGACCACCCTGCCCGGCGCCTATCGCACCGGGCCGAACGACGTGCTGCTGACCGCGGTCGCACTGGCGATGGCCCGCTGGCACATGCGTCGCGGCCGGCCGGACCCGCAGCACCTGCTGATCGACGTGGAGGGGCACGGCCGCCAGGAGGTGGTCGCGGGCATCGACCTGTCTCGTACCGTCGGCTGGTTCACCAGCATGCACCCGGCCCGGCTGGACCCCGGCGTCCGCGACTGGGACGACCTGCTCGCCGGCGGGGCCGCGGTCGGCATCGCGCTCAAGCGGGTCAAGGAACAGCTGCGGACCATCCCGGACAGCGGCATCGGGTACGGCCTGCTGCGCCACATCAACCACGAGACCCGGGATGTGCTGGCCGGCCTGCCCGTTCCCCAGGTCAGCTTCAACTACCTGGGGCGGTTCGCGGCGGGCGACCGTACCGGCACGGCGCCCTGGACGCCGGTGGCCGACGTCCAGCTGGCCGGCGCCAACGACATGGCCGGTGGCCTGCCCGACATGGCCATGCCGATGACCCACGCACTGAACGTCACTGCGTTCACGGCGGACCACCCCGACGGACCGCGGCTGCACGCGGCCTGGTCCTGGGCCCGGACGCTGCTGCGCGAACAGGACGTCCGGGAGATGGTGGAGTGCTGGAGCGAGGCGTTGCGGGCGCTCGCCCGGCACGCCGCCCGACCCGACATCGGCGGCCTGAGTCCGTCGGATGTCGCGCTGGCCGGGCTCTCCCAACCCGAGCTCGACCGCTTGGGCCGCGCGGCCGACGGCGATATGACCGACGACGATGACGACGCGATCGACGAGTGGGAGGCGATCCTGCCGGCACGTCATAGCGGCGCCGAACGGAGAGAGGCGGCGATATGACCGAGCCGGCCATCGACGACATCCTGCCGCTGACCCCGTTGCAGGAGGGCATGTTCTTCGAGGCGCGCTTCGCCGGGGACGGGCTTGACCCGTACGTGCCGCAGTCGGCGCTCACCCTGACCGGCCCGCTGGACTCGGCCCGACTGAGGCGGGCGGCGCGGGCGATGCTGGGGCGGCACGCCGCGCTGCGGGTCAGCTTCCGGCAGGACGACTCGGGCCGGCCGGTGCAGGTGGTCCCCAGCCAGGTATCACTGCCGTGGCGGCAGGTGGACCTGACCGCGCTGCCGCCCGACGAGCAGGAGGGCGAGCTGGCCCTGCTACGGGGCGAGGAACGCGGGCGGCGCTTCGACCTGGCGCACGGCCCGCTGCTGCGCTTCATGCTGGTACGCCTCGCGCCGCACCGGTACCGGTTGGTACTGACCTGCCACCACATCCTCCTCGACGGCTGGTCGGGGCCGGTGCTGGTGCGCGAGCTGTTCGCGGTCTACGCCAGCGGCGGCGACGTCTCCGTGCTGCCGGCCGTCACGCCGTACCGGGACTACCTGGCCTGGCTCGCTCGGCAGGACCGGGGCGCGGCGGAACGGGCCTGGCGCGAGGCGATGACCGGGGTCGACGGACCCACCCTGGTCGGGCCGGTGGACCGCGGCCGTACCGCCGGATGGTCCCGCTGGCACACCGTCGCGCTGCCGCCGGAATTGGCGGTTGCCGTACCGCGGATGGCCCGGCAGCGTGGCCTGACCGTGAGCACGGTGGTGCAGGGCGCCTGGGGGCTGCTGCTGGGCATCCTGACCGGACGCCGCGACGTCATCTTCGGCGTCACCGTCTCCGGCCGCCCGGCCGACCTGCCCGGCGTGGAGAGCATGGTCGGCCTGTTCATCAACACCCTGCCGGTCCGGGTACGGGTCGACGCCGGCGAGTCGATCCTGGGCCTGCTTCGCCGGCTACACGCCATCCACGGCGCTCTGCTGCCGCACCAGCACATCGGGCTCACCGACATCCAGGGCTGGCTCGGCCATGGCCAGCTCTTCGACACCGTTGTGGTGTTCGAGAACTACCCCGTCGACCCGGCCGCCGTACACGCCGACACCGGCGGCGTACGGATCAGCCCCGCCGACGGGCACGACGGCAACCACTACCCACTCGGCCTGGTTGCCGGCGTGGCCGCTGAACGGCTACTGCTGCGCCTGTCGTACCGCCCAGACCGGTACGACGACGATGCGATCGCGCGGGTGGCGGGCCGGTTGACCCGGCTGCTCGCGGCGATGGTCGAGGACGCCGACCGCCCAGTGGCCACAGTGGACACTCTGGACGCGGCCGAGCGGCAGCTGCTCGCCGGCTGGAACGGCCCCCACCACGAGGTACCCGACGAGCCGGTCACCGTCCACATCGGACGTCGGGTCGACCGGCATCCCGACCGGGTAGCGGTCGTCCACAGTGGAGAGTCGCTCACCTACGCCGAGCTGAACGCCCGCGCCAACCGGCTCGCCCGACTACTCATCGACCGCGGCGCCGCACCCGAACGATTCGTCGCCCTGATCCTGCCTCGATCCGTCGACCTCGTCGTCGCCGTCCTCGCGGTGTTGAAGGCCGGCGCGGCGTACGTGCCGATCGAACCCGACCTTCCCACCGACCGCATCGACTTCATCGTCACCGACACCCGACCGGTCACCGTCGTCACCACCGACACCCTCACCACCGCGCTCGGTTACCCCGACACCGACCCCGCCGTAGCCCTGTCCACCCGCCACCCCGCCTACGTCATCTACACCTCCGGCTCCACCGGCCGACCCAAGGGCGTCGTGGTGGACCACCACGCGCTGGCCAACTACCTGGCGTGGGCCGCCGGCGCGTATCCCAGCGTGGCCGGCCGGGCGCTGCTGCCCTCGCCGCTCTCGTTCGACCTGTCGGTGACGGCGCTGTACCTACCCCTGCTCACCGGCGGCATCATCCATCTCGCGGACCTACCCGGCACCCCGGCGGACTTCCTGAAGGTCACCCCGAGCCACCTCCCGCTGCTCGACCTGGCCCAGGACGGCAACCTGCCATCTGGCGACCTCGTGGTGGGCGGAGAGCAGCTCCTCGGCGAGGCACTGCGGGAGTGGCGGGCACGCAACCGCACCGCCACGATCGTCAACGAGTACGGGCCTACCGAGACGACCGTGGGCTGTACGGCGTACCGGCTGCGACCGGGCGAAGAGCTGCCGACCGGCCCGGTGCCGATCGGTACGCCGGCGTGGAACACCACGGTCTCGGTACTGGACAGCCTGCTGCGCCCGGCGCCGGTGGGAGTTTGGGGAGAGCTGTACGTCGGCGGCGACGGGCTGGCCCGCGGGTACCTGGCCCGGCCCGGCCTGACCGCGGCGCGGTTCGTCGCCTGCCCGTCCGGTGCGGGGCTACGGATGTACCGCACCGGGGACGTCGGCCGGTGGCGCCCGGACGGGGTGCTCGAGTTCGCCGGGCGGACCGACGACCAGGTGAAGATCCGCGGGTACCGGGTGGAGCCCGGCGAGGTAGCGGCGGTGCTGGCCGGGTGTGCCGGGGTGGGTCGGGTGGCCGTGGTCGCGCGGGAGGACGTACCCGGCGACCGCCGGCTGGTCGGCTACCTGGTGCCCGCCGCGGGCGCGGAGGTCGACGTCGCCGCGGTCCGTACAGTCGCCGCGGCCCGGCTGCCCGACTACCTCGTCCCGGCCGCGCTGGTGGTGCTCGACGCGTTGCCGCTGACCGGCAACGGCAAGCTCGACCGGGCCCGGCTGCCGGCCCCGGGCCCAGCCCCGGCGGGCGCCGGCCGGGCCGGTACCCCACAGCAGGAGATCCTGTGCGAGCTGTTCGCCCAGGTGCTCGCGGTACCGCGGGTCGGGGTCCGGGACAACTTCTTCGACCTCGGTGGGCACTCGCTGCTGGCCACCCGGCTGTGCGGCCGGATCCGCGCGGTGTTCGGCATCGACCTGCCGGTACGGGCGATCTTCGACGCGCCCACGCCCGCGGCGCTCTCCCCCTGGCTCACCCACGGCCTGCCGGCCCGGCCCGCGTTGCGGCCGGCCGAGCCGCGGCCCGCCCGGCTGCCGCTGTCCTTCGGCCAGCGCCGGCTCTGGTTCCTCTCCCGCCTGCAGAACCCGGCCCTCTACAACATCCCGCTCGCGCTGGACCTGTCCGGCCCGCTCGACGTCGACGCCCTCGCGGCGGCGCTGACCGATGTGGCGACCCGCCACGAGAGCCTGCGCACCACGTTCCCGGTCCGCCACGGCGTGCCCTACCAGCACGTCCTGTCGCCGGCCCCGGTGCGCGTGACCGTCGCGGACACCGCCGCCGGAGAGCTCGCCGGCGCCCTGGCCGGCGACGCCGCCCGCGGCTTCGACCTGGAAGCCGAGGCCCCGATCCGGGCCTACCTCTACCGCACCGGGGCCGAGCGGCACACGCTGCTCGTCCTGGTGCACCACATCGCCGCCGACGGCTGGTCGATGACGCCGCTCTGGCACGACCTGGCCACCGCCTACCGCAGCCGCGCCACCACCGGCGATCCTCCACAGTGGACACCGTTACCGGTGCAGTACGCCGACTACACGCTCTGGCACCACCGTCTGCTCGGCGACCCCGCCGACCCCGCGAGCCTCGGGCACGCCCAGCTCGACTACTGGACCGCCACCCTGGCCGACCTGCCCGAGGCCATCGCGCTGCCCGCCACCCGGGCGCGCCCGGCCGTCAACAGCCACCGCGGCGGCAACCACACCGTCACGCTGGACCCGGAGCTCGCCGACCGCCTCACCGCGCTGACCCGGACTCATCGGGTCACCCTGCTGATGGTGGCCCAGACCGCACTGGCCACCTTGCTGACCCGGCTCGGTGCCGGTACCGACATCCCCATCGGTACGCCGATCGCCGGCCGCGCCGACGAGCAGCTCGACCACCTTGTCGGCTTCTTCGTCAACACGCTCGTGCTGCGTACCGGCACCGCCGGCAACCCGACCTTCGGCGAGCTGCTCGACCGGGTCCGGGAGACCAACCTCACCGCGTACACCCATCAGGACCTGCCCTTCGAACAGCTCGTCGAGGCGCTCAACCCGACCCGTACCCTCGCTCACCACCCGCTCGTCCAGGTGTTGCTCACCACCAACCAGGACACCCCGCCCGCGATCGAGCTGCACGGCCTGCGGGTTTCGGCGCGCCCGGGTACGCCGAGCGGCACCAGCCGTTTCGACCTCACGGTCACGCTGAGCCGGCAGCGCGACACCCGCGTCACCGTCCACTACAACAGCCACCTCTTCGACCGCCCCACCATCACGCGGTTCACCGGATGGTTCGTGGATCTGCTGGAGGCGATGGCCGCCGACCCGGACACCCGGATCGACACGGTACCGCTGGCCGGCGCCTCGGATCTGTCCACTGTGGACGCTATACCGCCGCGACCGGCACCGGTCACCACCGGTCCGCGCCGGGCCCCCGACACCGAGCGGGAACGGATCCTGGCCGGCCTGTTCGCCGAGGTACTCGGGCTGCCTTCGGTCGGCGCCGACGACAGCTTCTTCGACCTCGGCGGGCATTCGCTGCTGGCAATCACGCTGATCAGCCGGATCCGCGCCAGTCTCGGGCTGGACGTGGGCATCCGCGCCCTCTTCGAGGCGCCCACCCCGGCGGGCCTGGCCACCCGGCTGGGTACCGGCACGCTCGACGACGCGCTGGCCGTCCTGCTGCCGCTGCGGCCGCACGGCGACGACCCGCCGCTGTTCTGCGTACATCCGGGCATGGGCATCGGCTGGGCATTCTCGGGCCTCCTGCCGGCGCTCGACGCGCAACGACCGGTCTACGCGGTGCAAGCGCGCGGGCTGGCCGCACCGGAGGAGCTGCCGCGCACCATCGACGAGATGGCCGAGGACTACGTCGCGCAGATCCGCAAGGTACAGCCGGACGGGCCGTACCACCTGCTGGGTTGGTCCCTCGGTGGCGCTGTCGCGCACGCCATGGCGACCAGGCTGACCGCCGACGGCGACCGGATCGGGCTGCTGGCGATGCAGGACGCGTACCCGCACGGCCGCACCCGCGCGGTGCACGGCGACGAGCTGTTGCGCGGCATCGTCGGCATGTTCGGGTACGACCTGGCGGCGCTGGGCCGCGAGCCGCTGACCTACACCACCGTGGTAGAGCTGCTCGGCCGGGGCAACAACGCGCTGACCGGGCTCGAGGAGCGGCACCTGGCCAGCATCGAGCGGGTGACCGCCAACAACATGGCGCTGATGAACGGCTTCCGGCCGGTCCGGTACACCGGCCGGATCCTGCACTTCCGGGCCGCCGCCGGCGCGGTCAGCCGGCCGCCGGTCGAGTCGTGGCGGCCTTACGTCGAGGGGATCGACGTGTACGAGATGACCTGTACGCACGGCGAGCTCGGTTTCCCGGACCGGATGGCCGAGGTGGGCCGAGTGCTCACCGCCAGGCTCGGGCCGTGCGCGGTCGACCCGCGGGAGGGGAACTCCGGATGACGAAACTGCTCAGCGACTGGGCGGCCCTGACCGGGCGGCACCTACGGCACGTCGTACGGCTGCGCCAACGACTCATCAACATGACCCTGCTGCCCGGCCTGTTCATGCTCTCGTTCGGCGTGATGTTCAGCAGCGTGATCTCCATACCGAACGGTGGCTACCGGGAGTTCATCGTCGCCGGCATCTACGCCCAGGTGATGCTGACCGCCGTACCGGGCGGTGCGATGGGGACCGTGGAGGACCTGCGCAACGGCCTGCTGGACCGGTTCCGCTCGCTGCCCATGTCGGGGTCGGCGGTGCTCGTCGGCCGGGCCGTGGGTGACACCGCACTGCGCTCGATCGCGCTGATCCCGATGGCGGTCATCGGCTACCTGATCGGGTGGCGGGTGCACACCGGCCCGCTCACCGCGCTGTTCGCCTTCGGCCTGCTGATCCTGTTCGGCTTCATGCTGTCCTGGGTCGGCGCGCTGATCGGCCTGACCTCCGGCAGCGCACAGACCGCCGCCGCGCTGACCCAGTTCCTGATGCTGCCCGGGATCTTCCTGTCCAACGCCTACCTCCCGCTCGGCAGCCTGCCGGCGGGGTTGCGCGCGGTGGCCGAGTGGAACCCGTTGAGCGCGCCCATCGCCGCGGTACGGCAGCTGTGGGGCAACCCCACCGCGACCTCGTCCGACGCCTTTCCGGTGCGGTACCCGGTGTTGATGACGTTCATCTGGGTGGTCGCCATCATGTCGGTGACCGCGCCGCTGGCGATCCGCAAATTCCGCACCGCGGCGCTGCGCTGAGGCGCTACGGCCCGGTGCGCGGGGTGTCGCTCGCATCGGCGAGGGCGCGAATCTCCGCGGCGCCGGGGGCACCGATGTCCTCCAGAATCTCCTGCGCCCGCCGCCAGCTGACCCGCGCCTCCGCGTGGCGACCGAGACCGTGTTGGCCGGCGCCCAGCTCGCGCAAAGCCTCCGCCTCGGTCAGCCGCGCGCCGAGCTGGGTGGCGAGGGCCAACGCCTGCTCCTGGCAGACCACCGCGTGAGCGAAGTCGCCGGTCCGCCGCTGGGTGCGGCCGAGGTTGGTCAGGCAGGTAGCCATTCCGTCGCGGGCGTCCAGCTCGCGCAGCATGGTCCGGGCGCGTTCGAGCCAGCTGAGGGCGTCGGCGTAGCGCGCCTGCCGTTCGCACAGCCCGCCCAGATTGGTCAGGATCGCCGCGTGCAGCGCCTGGTCGCCGATCCGAGCCGCGACCGCCCGGGCCTTGTCGTAGCAGTCCAGCGCGTGGGGGTGGTGGCCCTGGCGTTCGTACGCCGCCCCGAGATGGTTCAGGGTCAGCGCGTGGCCACCCGGATCCGCCTCGGCGCGGCGCAGCGCCAGCCCCTCCTGGTGGCAGGCCACCGCGTCCGCGTAGCGTCCCTGCCGGGCGTGGGTCACGCCGAGGACGGTCAGGCAGGACGCGATGCCCGGACGTTCGTCGAGCTGGCGGAAGATCGCCAGACCCGCGTCGAGGTGGGCCAGGGCCCGCGGGTAGTCGGCCTTCCGCTCGTGCACCAGGCCGAGATCGCGTTCGGCGTACGCCTCACCGACGCGGTCGCTGACCCGGCTGGCCACCAACCGCGCCACCCGGTTGATCTCGATCCAGTCCTGCCAGTACCCCCGTAGCTGGAAGAAATCGGTGAGCGCACGGACCAGCGCGGTCAGCAGCGCGGCCGGAAAGTCGTCGACAGCACCGCACTGGACGATGGCCGCCACGATGTTGGTCCGCTCGAACTCCAACCAGTTGAGCGCCTGCTGGGCGTCGGCGAACCGGGGTCCCGGCGGCGGCACGATGTCCTGCGCCGGATCGCCGCTCCAGCGGCTCAACTCGGCCAGCGCCGGGTGAACCCGGCCCTGCGCCAGATCGTGGGGGATCCGGCCGTTCCGGTTGACGCGCGGGTCGCCCGGGCGGAGCAGGATCGGCAACTCCCCCCCGATCGTGGCGTAGAAGGTGAGCGCCCGCGTGATGGCCGCGATCTGTTCGGCCGGCGTGCACTGCTCGTTCGCGGTCTGCCGTCCGAAGAGCCGGACGAGGTCGTGGACCCCGTACCGGCCCATCACCCGGCCGTCGAGCAGCTGCTCGTCGACCAGCCGCTCGAGCACCGTCGCGGTCAGCCCGGTCGGCCAACCGAGAAGGGCGGCCGCCAGGCCCACCGACATGGTGTCGCTGTCGAGCAGCGTCAGCAACGGAAAGGCCGTTGCGGCGGCCCGGTCGTACAGGTCGCCGGTGGCCTGCAAGGCGTGCAGGCTCGCCGCGAAGCAGCCGCGTACCCCGATGTTGCCCAACTGGAGCTGGTCCAACCGGAACTCGGCGTCGGTCAGCCGCTCCGCCAGCGCGCCGACCGGCCAGCTCGGTCGGGCGGTCAGCCGGGCGCCGGCGATCCGCAACGCCAGCGGCAGGTACCCGCATAGTCGGGCGATCTCGGCGGCGGCGTCGCCGGCGGCCGCGATCCGGTCCGTCCCGGCGAGCCGGCCCAGCAGGGCAACGGCCTCGGCCGGCGTGAGCACATCCAGGTGCAGGTAGGTGCAGTGGTCCAGCGTCGCCATGATCTGCCGGCTGGTCACGATCGTCCGGCAGCCTACCCCGCCCGGCAGCAACGGCTGGACCTGCGCGGCATCGCGCGCGTTGTCGAGCACGACCAGGATGCGCAGGTGCTCGGTCCTCACCCGGAAGACCGAAGCCGCCTCGTCGAGCGAGTCGAACGGACGCTCGCGGTGACCGATCGCCCGCAGGAACCGGTTCAGGATGGCCAGCACCGGCGCCCGGCCGGCCTCGGAGGTGCCGCCCAGATCCGCGTAGAGCGTGCCGTCCGGGAACGCGGCGGCCATCTCGTGGGCGACCTCCACCGCCAGGGCGGACTTCCCGACGCCGCCCAGTCCGTCGATCGCCAGGACCGGGGCGGCGGTGTTGTCCTTCTGGTCGACGAGGGCTCGGCGGAGCGGCACGAGTTCCGACGCCCGTCCGGTGAAGCTGCCGAGGCTGGGCGGCAGTTGGCGCGGTACGGATGCCGGTGATCCCGCGGCGACCGGCGGTACGGTCGTCCGGTCCAGCTCGGGATCGCCGGCGAGGATCTGCCGGTGGAGGCGTTGCAGCGGCGGGCTGGGTTCGACGCCCAGCTGCTCGACGAGGCGGGTCCGGAGTTCCTGGAACGTGCTGAGCGCATCCGCCTGCCGGCCGCACCGGTAGAGCGCGAGCATCAGGTGCGAGTACAGCCGCTCGCGCAACGGCTGGGCCGGGGCCAGCGGGGTCAGCCACGCCAGGACCTCGTCGTTACGGCCGAGGGCCAGCCACGCCTCGGCCACGGACTCGACGACGTTGAGTTTCAGCTCCGCCAGCCGGGTCACCTCGTAGTAGTACTCGCCTTCGATCGGGATGTCCTCCAAGGGCTGGCCGCGCCACAGCGCCAGGGCCCGTTGCAGCATGGCGACGGCGCGGGGCAGGTCGCCTTCGGCGAGTGCCTTCTGCCCGTTCGCCGCCAGCTCCTCGAAGACCAGCACGTCGAGCTCAGCCGGTACGACCCGCAGCTGGTATGCGCCGTGGCGCGCGTCCAGCCGGGTCCCGGCGGCGGCGCTGTCCAGCAGCAGCGTCTTACGCAGTGCGGACGCGTAGGTACGCAGGACCGCTGCCGCGGACCGGGGCGGGTTCCGCGGCCAGATCGCTCGGACCAGGCTGCTCAACGGGACCCAGCGGTTGGCCGACAGCAGCAGCACCGCGACCAGGATGCGGTGCTTCTCGGCTCCGAGCCGAGCCGGTTGCCCCTCGGTGGTGCAGACCTCCAGCGGGCCGAGAAGACGAAACTGCATCTGTCGTCACCGCCCGCGAGCTGCGCCCACAACAACCTGCCAGCGCCGTAACGCTGATCGCATCGGGACCGCCATCACTGCCGCGCCCTCCAAGCAACACGCGATCGTCCTGTGTGCGGCGCCTCGATCACGGTCGGGCTGGCGATCGTCGCCCGGCCGCGCGAACCGCTATGTAGGAAGCATGCCGCATCGTCGAGTTGGCAAAGTACGATGAATCGGCCGCAGGGTACTGGCCATTTGGCGCGTTGTTCAAAGACACATCGGTTGGGTTCATCGGATGATGGCCAATTCGGTGTTGATGACGGTCATTATGCGGAGCTACCGTGAGTTTTCGCCCATAGGTTGCGCACGGCGATGAGATTGTTCAGAGGAGATCCAGCCGCGACTATGCAATTACTCCATAAGAGAGTGGGAGGCTTGAATTTGTGCCCACCGGGCCGGGAAAGCGCCTTCGACCGAACGAGGTGATCGCGTTGGAGGAGCTTGCGATAGGGCTCGCCCCGCGCCCGGCTCTGGTGTATCGCGTGCTGCTCCGACGGTACCGCTGGCGCCCGGTCGAACTGGCCGCCGCGGTCGACTCCAGCATCGAAGATACCTCCGAACTCATCGACGAACTGACAACCGAAGGTTTGGTTACCTCCTCCGCCGACGATCCGCAGAGTGTGCGGGCCGTCGAGCCCCGGCTCGCCCTACCAGCGTTGATGATGCGCCGGCTGCGCGCGCCGCTGAGCCTGCCAGTGCCGGTCGCGACGGCCATTGAGCGATTCATCTCCGGCCACGAGCGTACGCCCGATAGGAACGGCGAGGGTGTCGCCGAGGGCATATTCGAGGGTTCGCCCGACAACCTCGGCCGAATGGACCGTATGAGTGAACTAATGGACCACTCGAGTACGGGCCAAATGGAGCGGAATGGCGCCGGTGAAATGGATCGGATCAGTATTCTGGTCGAGCGTCTGGTGGCGATTGCCAAGCACGAGGTTGTTTTGCTCGTACCGCGGTACGCACCCGGTGGGTTCGAATTCTCTCGACACGTGGCATCGGCGGCGATCCGGCGCGGGGCGACGCTGCGCTCGCTGTGGTGCCTGGAGCTGCTGAGCCTGCCGCCCGTGCTGGCGCACGCCCGCTGGCTCGGCACGCGGCAGGCGGTACCGCGGGCGTTGGACCGGGTGCCGGTACGCGCCATGATCGTGGACCGGGTAGTGGCGGTTGTCGTCGACGAGACCCTGCACGCCCGACGGGTGTGGGCGTTCGCACCGGTGGAGTCGTTGCACCGCCTCGCCGGCCGGCTCTGGGACCGAGCCGCCGACGTTCGCGCCGCCGGCTCCGCGGTACCGGTGCTCGAACCGGAGTCGCAGCCGCGCGGCGAGACCGTGCTCCGGCTGCTCGCCGAGGGACTCACCGACGACGCGATGGCCCGACGCATCGGCGTCAGCGTCCGGACCGTCCGTACCGAGGTGGCTAGCCTGATGGCGAGTCTCGACGCGCGGAGCCGTTTCCAGGCCGGTCTACGGGCAGCCCAGCTCGGCCTGTTGTAGTGCCGGCCATCTCCCGGCGGATCGCGTACAGCCACTCCCGCCGGATCAGGCCGCTCGGCAGCCGGATCAGCCACCAGTACCGGCGGAACCGGCGCGCGGTAGCCGGATCGGTGGCCAGCACGCGCGTCTCGGTACTCAGCCGCCCATCGGCCATCCGGAAGTTGAACGCGACCTTGTAGTGGTCCGGCGCGTGGAATGCGCGGAACGCCTCGGCCGGCGCGGCACCCAACTCGGCCGGCCCGACCGGCACGCGCACCCGGACCGCCGCGCCGAAGACGACCTCGTCGTCGCCGTCGTGGAGCAGCGTGAACCCGCGCGAGGTCAGCGTGTGCAGCACCGTCGAACCACCGGGCGGCGGGGTACGCCGGCCGGGCCGTCCCGCCATCAGCATCCGGAACAGCGGTGTGGCGGCCCAGGTGACCGCGGCGACGGCGGGCAGCATCGGCCGCGGCGGGCCGGCCACCCGCACCCGGTGCCGGTGCCGATGCCGCCAGACCGGCATCAGCTCGTCGAGGTGGGTCAGCATCACGCTCGACATTAGGCAGCCCGGGGTACCGGATCCGGGGCGGATGCCGTTTGCTGCAAAGCCTTCCCGGGCCGATGCCGCCGGGCGCAAGGATCGGCGCGGAAAGGAGTTCACGGATGGCCGCGCCCACGAAGCCGCCGCAACACTCGCCCGCGGATTCCTACGACGCGCTGCCGGTGCAGCAGGGGCTGCTCTTCCACGGCCTGCTCGCCCCCGGTTCCGGAGTCGACGTCCTGCAGTACGTCATCGACATGGGCGGGCCGGTCGACGGGCCCGCGCTCGAGTCGGCCTGGCAGCGGGCCAGCGACCGGCACGCGACGCTGCGGACGGCGTTCGAGTGGCCCGACGCGGGTCCGCCGGTGCAGGTGGTACGGCCGGCCGTCACCGTACCGATCAGGTGGCACGACGGCATCGACCTCGACGCGTTCCTCCGGGCGGACCGCGTCCGCGGTCTCGACCCCGCGCAAGCCCCGATGCTGCGGGTGACCGTGCTCCGCCCGGCCACGGTGGTGGTGACGATGCACCACGCGGTGGTCGACGGCCGCGCGGTACAGATGTTGCTGCACGAGGTGTTCGCCGACTACCGGGCCGGCGCCGAGGGGCGTACGGCGACCTTCCCCGAACGCCCGCCGTTCCGCGACTTCGCGGTCTGGTGGGCCGGGCGCGACCAGTCGGCCGCCGAACGGTTCTGGACCGGGGCGCTGCGGGACTGGACAGGCCCGACCCCGCTGGGCATCCGGGAGACCGGCGGCGGCGCCGAGGTCGGCTCGCGCACCATCGAGACGGTCCTGCCCGCCGGGACGACCGACCGGCTGCGAGCGCTGGCCATACGGGCCGGCTGTACCGAGAACACCGTCGTCTGCGCGGCCTGGGCGCTGCTGCTGAGCCGGTTCAGCGGGCACCGGGACGTCACGTTCGGCATCGTGCGCTCGTGCCGTCGCGGGACGGTCGACGGCGCCGACGAGATGATCGGGCTGCTGGCCAACACGCTGCCGCTGCGGCTCGGGGTCGATCCGGAACGGCCGCTGCTGGACTGGCTCGCCGAGGTCCGCCGGGCCACGGTAGCGGTGGCGGAGCACCGGCTCACCCCGCTGACCGCCATCCGGGACTGGTGCCACGTGCCGTACGGGGTACCGGTCTTCGACTCGGTCGTGGCGTACGAGCGCGAGGCTCTCGCGGCCGGCCTGTGCCGGCTAGACCCCGCCTGGCACGGCCGGTCTATCCGGATCCTGCGCCATCCCAGCCCGCCGGTGACGCTCTACCTCTACGGCGAGGAGCGGCTGCGGATCCAGCTGATCGTCCACTACGACCGCTTCGACGAACAGACCTCGCGCGACCTGCTGCGCCGGTACACCGACCTGCTCGCCGCGATGGGGTCGGCCGGGCCGCACGCCCGGGTGGACGACCTGCCGCTGCTCGACCCGGGCGAACGCGCAACGCTGCTGAACCGGTGGAGCGGGGCCGACCGCGCCGCCGGGGGTGCTCCGGACGCCGCGTGGCCGGAGACGGTACCGGCCCGGTTCGCCGTCCAGGCCACGGCCACCCCGGACGCCACGGCCGTAGTCACCGCCGGCACCACCCTCAGCTACGCCGAGCTCGACGCGCGGGCGAACCGCTTGGCGAACCTGCTCGTCGCCTGTGGCGTCACCGCCGACACGCCGGTAGGGGTGGCCCTGCACCGCTCCGCCGAGCTCGTCGTGGCGCTGCTGGCCGTGCTGAAGGCCGGCGGTGCCTACGTACCGTTGGATCCGGCCAACCCGGCGCGGCGCAACGCCCTGATCCTGGCCGACTGCGGCGCACCCGTGGTCCTCACCACCGGCGACCTGGCCGCGACCGTGCCGGCCACCGGCACCGCGCTCGTGCTGGACCGCATCGCCGACCTCGTCGCCGGCCAGCCCGACACGGCACCGGTGTGCCCGGCGCGGCCGGACAGCCTCGCATACGTCAGCTACACCTCCGGCTCCACCGGCGCGCCCAAGGGCGTCGCGATCCCCCACCGCGCGGTGCTCCGACTCGTCCGCGAACCCACCTTCGCCACCTTCGGGCCCGGCGAGACACTGCTGCAGCTCGCGCCGGTCAGCTTCGACGCGTCCACTGTGGAGCTGTGGGGCAGCCTGCTCACCGGCGCCCGGCTGGCGGTGGCCCCGCCCGGGCCGCTCTCGCTCGGCGAGCTGGCCGCGGTCCTGCGCCGGTACGAGGTCAGCACGCTGTGGCTGACCGCCGGGCTGTTCCACCAGCTGGTCGAGTGCGATGTCGACGCGCTGCGGGGCGTCCGGCAGCTGCTGGCCGGTGGTGACGTGCTGGCGCCGGACGCGGTTCGGGCGGCCCTCGCGGCCCGTGGCGGCCAGCCGGTCGTCAACGGGTACGGCCCGACCGAGAACACGACGTTCACTTGCTGCCACCGGATGACCGGTGCGGATGCCATCGGCGAACGGGTACCGATCGGGCGGCCGATCCAGCGGACCACCGCGTACGTCCTCGATGCGCGGCTGCGGCCGGTACCCGCGGGTGTCGAGGGTGAGCTGCACATCGGCGGTGCCGGCCTGGCCCGGGGTTACCTCGGCCGGCCCGACCTGACGGCGGACCGGTTCGTCCCCGATCCGTTCGCCGGCCCGCCCGGGACCCGGATGTACCGCAGCGGCGACCGGGTCCGCTGGCGAGTCGACGGGGTGCTGGAGTTCCTCGGCCGGCTCGACCACCAGGTGAAGATCCGTGGTTTCCGGACCGAGCCGGGCGAGGCCGAGGCGGTGCTGCGCGAGCACCCGCAG
>DASRII010000314.1:0-6120 GCA_035650075.1 Micromonosporaceae bacterium
ATGGTCTTCGACGATGTCGCCAAGCCGTTCTTCGGAGTGATGCCGTACGACGGGGACGAGATGCTCGACTGGTCCTTCCAACGCTGATCTACCGGCGGCTTGGTGCGCGAACGGTGAACAGGTCACCGGGCTGGCAGTGCAGGGCATCGCAGAGGGCGGTCAGGGTGCTGAAGCGTACCGCCCGCGCCCGCCCGTTCTTGAGTACCGAGAGGTTGGCCATTGTGATACCGACATGATCGGCCAGTTCCGTGAGGGTGAGGCCGCGCTCGGCGAGCAGCCGATCGATGTGTACCTCGACGCGATGCTCCTCCTCGGGTGGCATCACACCACCTCGTCCAGCTCGGACTGGAGCGTCTGTCCACGGTGGACCACCTCGCTGATCGCGAGCATGCCGACGCCGACGAGCAGCCACACTCCGGGTGTGCCGAGATCGAGCGTGGCGCCGGCCCCCTGGGTCGCCACGGTGTCGCTGAGCGCGAACCGGGCGGCGAACTCCACCAGCCACGCGACCGGTCCGCCGACGATGAGCAACCAACCGAGAGTACGCAGCCGGCGTACCGTGGCGCCGGTGAAGGTGTCGGTGCGCCGCGCCTTGGCGACCAGGCGCCAGAGCAGGACGAGCATCGTGGTGGTCAACGCGTAGCCGGGAAGCGCCGCGATCAGGGCCAGCGCGACCTGGTCCTCGGTGGGGTCCTCGACCAGCACGTAGATGGTGGAGTCCGGGTCGACGACCGCGCCGGGGATGGTGCCGACCGAGTTGAGCCGCAGGACCTCCGCACCGGGCACTCCGATGGGGAACGGCTCGCCGGTGAGGATCGCGATCGTGCTCGCGGCGCCGATGGCGACTGTGGCCACCACGGCGACGAGCAGCAGCACCTGTAGTTCCCGCAGCCAGCTCCTCATTGCCCCTCCTTATCGTTTACCGATATCTCGATAATCGATAAGATGCCGTGCGTTGTCAAGTGCGGCCGGTCTCGTAGGGTGGAGGGTGTGGAGGATCCGGAGACGCCCACCGCCAGGGCCCAGCGGGTGTGGAACACGATGGCGCCGCGCTACGACCGCGACATCGCCTTCTGGGAGCGGGTTCAGTTCGGCGACGGGCGGGAGTGGGTGTGCTCCCGGGCTGCCGGCCAGGTGCTGGAGGTCGCCATCGGTACCGGCCGCAACCTGCCGTACTACCCGTCCGATGTGACCCTCACCGGCATCGAGCTGAGCCCTGCCATGCTGGCGGTCGCCCAGCAGCGCGCCGTCGAACTCGGTCGCGAGGTCGAACTGCGTCGGGGCGACGCGGAGGCCCTGCCGTTCGCGGATGCCTCCTTCGATACCGTCGTGTGCACTCTGTCGCTGTGCGCCATCCCCGATCACGGCAAGGCCATCGCGGAGATGGCCCGGGTCCTGCGCCCCGGCGGGCGGCTGCTGTTGCTCGACCACATCGGCAGCCGCTGGTGGCCCGTGTGGGCGGTACTCAAACTGGTCGAACTGTTCACCGCACGAAACGGTGAGTACATGACCCGCCGGCCGCTGCCCATGCTGGCGCCGGCCGGGTTCACCGTGACCGAGTCAGAACAGCTCAAACTCGGTACGGTCGAACGCCTCGCGGCGGTCCGGAACGGGTAGCCCGAGTTCGGTGTGAATCGCGCGGGCGGCCTCCCGGTGCGCCTCCGCCGCCACGACGTCGTCGACTGATCGACCCAACACGGCATGCGCGCGTAGGCCGCCGAGCCGGTACCCGGTTGCGTGGTGCAGGTCGAGGGCGTCGGCGCCGTGCTTCGCGGCGGCCGCCAGGTCACCGGCGGCCAGGTGGGTCTCACCGGCGACAGTCAACGCGAGGCCTTCGAGCATCCGGAACCCGCGCCCGCCGGCGACAGCGCGCGCGTCGGCCGCCCAAGCCAGTGCCTGGTCGAGCTGGCCGTCGTACCGGTACGCCTCCGCGAGGCCGATCAGGGCTCTCACTTCGACGAAACGGTTGTCGGCCTCGCGCGACAGCTCTACCGCGCGGATGCTGTCACGCACGGCGTGCTCGGTGTCGCCCAGGTGGCGCCGGATCTCCACGCGATCGGCCAGCGCGAGAGCCGTGTTGCCGTTGTCGGCAATCTCCGTCGTCAGTTTCAGCGTCGCGGTGGCACATTCCAGCCCTTCGCGATATCGGCCTGCGTCGAGATGTATCTTCGCCCGCATACAGTTCGCCAGGTTCTGCCCGTAGCGTTCGCCGATCCGCTCGCACAGTTCGAGCTCGCGGGCCACACTGTCGAGTGCCGTATCGAAGCGGCCGAGGAAGGTTTGGCTCAGCGCTACATTGCCGTATGCGTACGCCATCCCCGCCGGAAAACTGACCTCGCGGAATATCTCCAGCGCGGCCAGCCCGTCACGCACGGACCCGTGCAGTTCGCCGATGCGGAACAGCAGCGCGGACCGGGCGGACAGGACTCTCGCTTCACCCGCGCGGTTGGCCATCCGCCGGTTGACCGCCAGAGCCTCGTCCAGATGTGTGAGTGCCCGCGTACCGTCGCCCAGTTCGGCGTATACCCAACCGACCTCGCTCCGTGCGGCGGCCTCACCGCGCCACCAGCCGAGCTGGCGGCTGAGCGACACCGCGGCGTTCGCGTGCTCGGCGGCCGCGGCATACCGGCCCAGGCATCGGTTGGCCAGCCCGAGGTTCAGGTGGGCGCCGGCGAGACCCCGCTGGTCCGCGCGGGCCGTCGCGGCCACCAGCCCCGCTTCCCCGATGGACAACCACTGTGCGGCGTGCCGGCGGCGTAGCCAGAAGTAGCCGCTGAGGGCGCTAGCCAACAGCCATGCCACCGCGTTCGGCTCGTGCCGCGAGGCGTGTTCAGCGACGGCGATCAGGTTGGTCAGCTCGGCATCGACCCACGAGACCGCGTCGTGTTCGTCCACGAAGTTCGCGGGGTGGTCGGGTACGTCGATATCGAGGCGCACGTGGTGCGGGTACATCAGCTTCGCCGCACTGTCCAATGTGTACAGATAATGATTGTTCAGCCGATGGACGGCGGCTGACCGTCGCGCGGCGCTGTCCTCGGCGTGCGCCCGCTCGTGGGCGTAGCGCCGGAGCAGATCGTGCAGTTCGTAGCGGCCGGGCCGTCCGCGGGAGACCAGGTGTGCGCGGACCAGCGTGTCGAGCAGCCGGCCGGCCTCCGCGGCGTCGACGTCGGCGAGAGCCGCGCCCGCCGGAACCGTGATATCCGGACCGGGCACCAGGCCGAGCTGCCGGAACAATCGTCGGGCGGGGCCGGTGAGGGCACGGTAGGAGAGCCAGAACGCTGCCCGGACCGACGACGCGGGATCGCCGTCGATTTCGAGTTGAGCTAGACCGTGGTCGCCGCGCAACGAGTCGAGGTAGCCGGCGACGTCGCCGCCCGGCTGGTCGGCCAGGTGTGCGGCCGCGATGCACAGCGCGAGGGGCAGGTGGCCGCACGCCGTTGCGAGGTCGCCGATCATCGACGCATCGCACTCGACATCGCTGAGAAGCCGAGTGAGCAACGCGCGAGAGTCGCCCGGGGTCAGCGCATCGAGCATGAGACGCCGGGCACTGTCACGGGCGACGAGCCCGGTGAGCCGGTCCCGGCTGGTGATCAAAGCAAGGCAGCCGGGTTCGCCGGGCAACAAGGCCCGCACCTGCTCGACGTCGCGGGCGTTGTCGAGCAGAACAAGGACTCGGCGACCGGCCAGCAGCGTCCGGTAGAGCCCGACCGCGGCGTCCAGATCCACCGGTACCCGGGCCGGCGCGACACCGAGCGCCCGCAGCAGGAGCCCCAGCGCCTCGATCGACGACAGCGGCCGGCCGGTCGCGTACCCGCGGAGATTGACGTACAGCTGGCCGTCGGGGAACCGTTCGGCAGCCCGATGCGCCCAATGCACGGCGAGGGTCGTCTTGCCTACGCCGCCCATGCCGCAGATCACGGTGACCCGCGCGGCACCCGCGTCGAGGAAGTCCAGCGCGTCGCGGCGTCCGGTGAAGAGCCGCGCATCTGCCGGCAGCTCACGCGGTACAACGACCACTGTGGACGGTGGTACCAGATCCTCGTCGCCACGAAGCATCGCCTCGTGCAGTTGGCGCAGCGCCGGACCCGGTTCGACGCCGAGCTGTTCGGCCAGCAGGGCGCGGGTCTGCTGGAACTCGGCGAGCGCCTCGGCCTGGCGACCCATCTGGTAGAGGGCGCGCATCAGCGCGGCACACAGACTTTCCCGGTACGGATGGAGGTGGTTCACCTCGGTCAGCTCCGCCACGAGCTGGGCCGTCGAGCCCAGGCGCAGCTGAGCGTCCGCCCACCGCTCGTACGTAGCCAGTCGAAGCTCGTCGAGCCGCCGCGCCTCTTCGACGATCAGCTCACAGTCACCGAACTCCGCGAACGCGGGACCGTGCCACAGGTCGAGCGCCGCGCGCAGGATCGGGCCGGCCGCCTCGGCGTCACCATCGTCCAGAGCCACGCCGCCGGCCTCGGCCAGCCGCTGGAACCGCACCGCGTCCAGCCCCTCACCCACGACGACGACGTAGCCGCCGCCCCGCGTCAGGATCCGGTCGGCGCCGAGGACCCGCCGGAGCTGATGGGCGTAGAACTGCACGTTGCGTCGTGCCGAAACGGGCGCGCGGTCTCTCCACACGGCCTCGACCAGTGAATCGATCGGGACCGGTCGACCCTCCCGAGCCAACAGGCATGCCAACACGATCCGTGGCTTGCGGGCATTGCTGATCGCGACTGGCCGACCGTCACGGGTCGCCCGCAGGTCTCCCAGGACCTCGATCTCCATCAGGTCGCCGCCCCCGCTGACTCTCATCGACGCCCTTCAGCATACTAGTTCTGATTGACCGGCCAGGCGGCCGACGGGTGACAGTGCGCCGGGCAGGCGAGGATGTAGACCTCGTTGCCGAGGAACAGGGCGTAGTTGTTGCTGCGGTACCAACCGGGCTGCTCTTCCTGCCCGGGGAGGGTGTCGAACTCGTGGTCTTCCGGCACCTGGCAGAGGAACGTCAGGTCGGCGCCGCAGGCGCACCGGTACCGCTCCGGGTCCTGGGC
Organism: Micromonosporaceae bacterium; assembly: GCA_035650075.1. Lineage (GTDB taxonomy): Bacteria > Actinomycetota > Actinomycetes > Mycobacteriales > Micromonosporaceae > DASSUC01. Next base: position 5,034 of record DASRII010000314.1, read on the forward strand.
CCAGGATGGGGTGCCGCCCACTTTGAAGGCCCGCGTGCCGTTGCCGTACTCGTTGACCGCCTCGGTGGTGCGGCGCAGTACCAGTGACCGGGGTTGCAGGTACGGGTCGGCGTCGGGATGCGGGTCGCCGCCACGGTGGATGAGGATGCGCCAGAACGGCCTGTCGTTCGGTGGTGGGGGCTCGTCCCAGTACCGATCCGGCAGTTGTGGCGTGGCCGGCGGGAAACACGCGTCGTTGTCCTTCGGGCACTGGAACACCAGCAGGTGGTCACCGCCGAAAGCCGGCACGTCATCGGGTACGGCGAGCTGGAAGAAGAAGATCATGCGCAGGCCGCAGTGACACTCCGGCCAGTCCTGGCCGGCGGCGAGGATCGGCCGCCCGCCGATGGTGTTCCGCGCTTCGTCCGCCGTGGGCTCGGCTGGCTCGATCAGGTAGATCGGCTCGGTCGTGGACACGGCGTCACCGTATCGGATGCGTGCCCGCGGGTGGCCAGACCGCTCGGGATCTCTGAAACAAAGACCGTGACCGCTCCGGACATCGTTCGTTCTTGATGTAGGGGAGGTTGATCTATCTATGGGCATTGACGCCACACCATCAACGGCCGGACCGCGGCGGGGTAGCTTCACCAACATCTGCCTCGCCATCGAGGGCCGCAGGCGCGCGGCCGACTTGCTTCGGCGGAATAGCGAGTCACCCGCGACGCCCCGGACCCAGAGCTAGGCGAGCGAGGGCCGGACCATCGGTCCGGCCCTCGCTCGGTTCACACCCGTCCTAGCGCATGCCTGTCCCACTGTTCGACGTCGATTCCCTTGACGATCAGCCACACCGGCAGGAACAACTCGGCCAGCGAGGTGATCGCGGGCAGCAGGGCGAGGTCGGCGCCGAGGTTGGGCAGGAGTATCCCGCCGAGACTGTGGGCCACGAACCCGAAGCATTCGATGATCACCAGAACACCGAGCAACCTCGGCAGAAACCCCGACCTGAACACCAGCATGGCGTACGGGACCAGCCAGAGGCCCCAGAAGAAGCCGGCGATCAGGCTTCCCGAGTCGTGCAGGCTCGAGAACAGGGAAATGGATGCGCCCG
>DASRII010000315.1:0-13153 GCA_035650075.1 Micromonosporaceae bacterium
ACCGCTCAACGCCGTCGTGGTCGCCCCCGACGGCCGGATCACCGGGTACCCGGACCGCCCCGACCTGACCGCGACCACAGTGGACCTGCTCCCGCGCCCCGGCTACGCCGCAGCCCTGACCGTGCTAACTGTGTCCCCACCGGTGGTGCACGAGCAGGACGCCGCCCCCCTCCTCACCCCCCTGCGTTGATCATGAACTTTGTTTCGGTGTCGACGGCGTGTCGTACTACCAACTTCATGATCAACGAGGCCGGGTCAGGCCGTTGTGCGGTACATGCCGAGGCCGTAGGTCGCTGCGGTCAGGACCGTAGCGGTACCGGTGTCGGTCGCCTCGAGGTCGGAGATCGGGACCAGCGGCAGGGCGGTGCCGACGGGTGCCCAGGTGCTGGCGGTGCGCGCCCAGACGCCGACATCGGTACCGGCGTAGAGGATGGCCGGGTTACGCGGGTCGAGCACGAGGTCGTTGACCGGTGCGTCGGGCAGGCCGGCGGAGATGTCGGTCCAGCTCGCGCCGCCGTTGGCGGTACGGAACACGTGCGCGCCCGGGTCGCCGTTGCGGTAGCCGGAGACCGAGACGTACGCGATGTCGGCCGAGGCGGGATCGACCGCGATCCGGGTGATCCAGCGCGTGGGCAGGCCCGCGGTGATCTCCGTCCAGCTCGAACCGGTATTACGGGTTATCCAGACCCGGCCGTCGTCGGTACCGGCGTAGATCGTCGATGCGCTCGACTTCGCCACCGCCAGCGCCGTGATCGTGCCGAACACGGCCCCACCGGTTCCGCCGGAGCCGCGGGTCAGATCGGGGCTGATCACGGTCCAGCTCGCCGCGGAGTTGGTGGAGCGGTTGACCCGGTTTCCGGCGTAGTACATGATCGCCGGGTTGTTCGGATCGAACACCACCGGGGTGAGCCAGTTGCGGCGGTCGGACGTGGTCGTGCCGAAGCCGGACCGCGTGCTGCCGCCGTCGGTGGAGCGGGTGCACGAGCCGTACTGCGAGCACGAGTACACCTTGAGCTGGTTGGTGGGGTCGATCAGGTTGGTGGTGCCGTCGCCGCCGCCGATGGAGTTCCAGTTGGTACCCGACCAGTTGCGCAGCGAGCCGTTGTCCTGCGCGCCCCCGCTGACCCGGTTGACGTCCTGGCGGGACACCGCGACGGTGTAGAACTGGTTGATCGGCAGCGCGGTGGACTTGGTCCAGCTGCCGGTCAGGGATCCGTTGGAAGTGGACCGGTAGACTCCGCCGTCGTTGCCGAGGAAGACCCGGTTGGCCACTCGCGGGTCCCAACCGAGCGCGTGCTGGTCGGCGTGGAACGTGGTGTTACGCCGCCAGTTGGCACCCGCGTCGAGCGTCTCGAGCATCGGTACGCCGGCCACGAACGCGTGCTGCGAGGAGTTGGGATCGACCCAGATCCGACCGAACCACCAGCCGTACGTCGACTGGGAGTTCGACAGGAACGACGTGTTCGTGATCTGCGTCCACGAGCTACCGGCGTTGGTCGAGGTCCAGAAACCGAGGAAGTCGCCGTTGGTGTTCGCGGCGATCGCGTAGAGCCGGTTGGGGTTGCTGCGCGCCACCGCGAGGCCCATCCGGCCCAGGTTGCTGCTGGCCGCCGGCAACCCGCCACCCAGCCGGGTCCAGGTGGTACCGCCGTCCGTCGACCGGTAGATGCCCGAGCCGACACCGCCGTACCTGCGCCCCTGCGGTGTCCGCTGGTGGTCCCACATGGCGGCGTAGACCCGGCTCGGGGTGGTCGGGTCGATCGCCACGTCGATGGCGCCGGTGGTGCCGTTCGCCCCGGCCAGTACGAGCTGCCAGGTCGTGCCGCCGTCGGTGGTGCGGTAGAGCCCGCGCACCCCACCGGAGACGAACAGGTTACCGGCGGCCGCGGCGAAGATGCGGTTGGCGTTGGTCGGGTCGATCGCGAGCCGGCCGATGCGGTCACTGCCGGCCAGTCCCATGTGCGTCCAGGTCGCGCCGCTGTCGGTGGAGCGGTAGACGCCGTTGCCGGGGAACGTGACGCTGCCGCCACCCGGGTTGCCCTCGCCGGTACCGGCGTAGAGCGTGCCGCTCGAGGTGATCGCGAGCGCGCCGATCGACGGGGTCAGGTTCGCCGGCCAGACGCTGGTGAACGTGCCACCCGCGTTGGTACTGCGCCACACGCCGCCGGTGGCGGCACCGGTGTAGACCGTGTCGGTGCGGACCGGATCCACGACGAGGTCGGTGACCCGCCCGCCGATGTTGGCCGGCCCCAACGCGGTCCACGCGGCGGCCACGCCGACCCGATCGGCGGCGGCCTGGACCGCCTGCGCCTGGGCCGCCACGTACTGCTCGCTGATCCCGTCGCCGGGCCGGTACGGGAACAGCCGCTGCGCGGCGAACCAGTGGTCGGAACCGGCCGGTCCGGGCACATTGGACAGTTCCGAGGGCGGGGCGAGGGCGCGGCGTTCCTTCTGCGCGTCGGTGTACACGCCCGGGCCGCGCGGTGGTTCTCCGATGGTGATGTCGCCGCTGACCGGGCGGGCGCTGGCTCCGAGCAGGAGAGCGAGTCCGAGTAGGGCAAGGCTGAGGCGCCTCATCGCAACCTCCCGAGGGAATGGGGTTACGACAGAGCGTCAGCCATAGATATTCATGATCGCCAGTACCCGACACGAGGACCCGGCGACTTCAGATCGCCGGGTCCTCGGGACAGTGGAACGGGGCGCGCTCAGCTGGTCGGCTCGGAACCGGCCGGCGAGGAACTGGCGGCGGAGCCGCGCATCGTCAGGCCGTACAGCACACCGACGCCGGCGAGGGCGAACACGATCTGCGCGCCAGCCTCCTGCCAGCCGTAGCCCGGGTCACCGAACATGGCCGCGAGCACCGATGCCAGCACGGCGCCGACGACCCCGAGAACCGGACCGAGCCAGATCGCGTTTGCTTGCTTCTGGCGGAGGAGGTAGCCGCCGCCGGCACCGATGACGGCGCCGATGACGAGGGCGAGAACGAAGTTCATGGACGGTTGCGCCTCCTTCTGCGGGGGAGGGGGACTGCACCATCTCTGCAGGTGGCGGCGCCTGTGTCAACAGCCGTTCAGCCGACCCAGACCGTCTTGATGTTGCAGAACTCGCGGATGCCGTGCGCGGACAGCTCCCGGCCGTACCCGGAGTTCTTGATGCCGCCGAACGGCAGTGCCGGGTACGAGGTCACCATCCCGTTGACGAACACCGCACCGGCGGCGAGGTCGGCCACGAACCGCTCCTGCTCGGCCGAGTCGCGGGTCCACGCGTTGGCGCCGAGGCCGAAGTCGGTCTCGTTGGCGATCTGGACCGCCTCGTCGTACGACGACGCCCGGTACAGGCCGGCGACCGGACCGAATACCTCCTCCGACCACATCCGCATGTCCGGCGTCAGGTCGGCGACGACTGTCGGCGGGTACCACCAGCCGTCACCATCAGGCCGTTGCCCACCACAGAGGACGGTGGCGCCCTTGGCGACCGCGTCGGCCACCTGTTCCTCGACGTCGATCCGGCCCTGTTCGATGGCGAGCGGACCGACGTCGGTACCGTCGGCCATCGGGTCGCCGACCACGAGCGCGGACATGCGCCCGACGAACGCCTCGGCAAAGGCGTCGTAGACGTCGGTGTGCACGATGAACCGCTTCGCGGCGATGCAGGACTGGCCGTTGTTCTGGCAGCGGGCGATCGTCGCTACCTCGGCGGCCCGGGCCAGATCCGCGGAGGGCATCACGACGAACGGATCGCTGCCACCCAACTCGAGGACGGTCTTCTTCAGCTCGCGCCCGGCGATCGCGGCCACGGCCCGGCCCGCCGCCTCGCTACCGGTCAGCGTCGCCGCGACCACCCGCCGATCGGTCAGCACCCGCTCGACCAGATCCGAGCCGATGAGCAGCGTCTGGAACGAGCCGTCGGGGAATCCCGCCCGGCCGAACAGCTCCTCCATGAACAGTGCGGTCTGCGGCACGTTCGACGCGTGCTTGAGCAGGCCCACGTTGCCGGCCATCAACGCCGGCGCGGCGAACCGCATCGCCTGCCAGAGCGGGAAGTTCCACGGCATGATCGCGAGAACCGGGCCGAGCGGCTCGTACCGCACGTACGCCCGCGACGCCCCGACTCCGGAGGCGTCGGCCTCCTCGGTAGCGAGGTAGCCCTCGGCGTGCTCGGCGAAGAAGCGGCACGCGGTCGCGCACTTGGTGACCTCCGCCTTGGCCGACTTCAGCGTCTTGCCCATCTCGGTCGTCATCACCCGGGCTACGCTGTCGACCTCGTCGTCGAGGATCGCGCCGGCGGCCCGCAGCCAGTCCGCCCGTTGCGCGAACGAGGTGCGGCGCAGCGTCTCGAACCCCGCTGCCGCGCGCGCCAGCCGGTCCTCGATCTGCTGTTCGGTCATCGGGTCGTACGTCTTGCGTACCTCACCGGTCGTCGGATCGGTCGTCGCGATCGGCATGTCAGCCTCCTGTAGGTCAGTGCTCGGCCGAAGCACGATGCCGGGCGAGCGCGTCGCCGCCGAAGTCCGCCCGCGGCCGGCGGAGCACCGTGTGCGCGTGGTTGGCGTCGTCGGCCGTGTTGTCGTACTCGATCAGCAGGTCCGGACCCTGGACGCGGTAGTAGTGCCCCTCCCCGGGGCCGATCCCGCCCTCCCAGGCGAAGTGCATGTCGGCGGGGTCGACCGGCCACGTCAGCTCGGCGGGCAACCGCGCCAGGTACGCCGCGGTCAGCTCGCCCAGCAAGGCCCGAGCGGGCCCGGGCAACCGGTCTCCGCGTACGCCGAACGGCTCGATCGTGGCCGCGCGAGGACTCGGTCCACTGTGGATGTCCGCCGGTGCGGTGTTTGCCACGATGGCCTCGACGCGACCGGCCGGACCCATCGCGTCGAGCAGATCCCGCGCGAGGTCTTCCTCGATGGCGAGCGGCCGGAGCACGGTGCGGTCGGCGTACCGCACGGCGGCCGGGTTGGCTCCGAGAAAGACGGGAGTCGGAAAGACCTCACCGTCGGACACGGTGATCGTGACCGACAAGTGATGACCCTCGAACCGCCACGCCCATTCGTCGTCGCCCGGCTCGCCGAAGACGATGACCCAGTAGTCGTTGCTGTGCCGGCCCTTGCGCCAGCGCTCTGCGCGGTCGAGCACCTCCTCCAGCGCCACGATCGCCATCGCCTGGGCGTACGCGTGCGGGGTCAACGCGGTCGCGAGCAATCGGTGCGCCGCCTTGCGACCGCGCCGGTCGAGATCGGCCAGGCACACGCCGGGGCGCGGCGCGGGGCTGTACTCCAGCCAGCGTAGCTCCGGGTCGGTCACCGGCCGCTGGACGGAGGCGCGGTGTTCGCCGGGCACCGCGGCCAGCAGAGCCGTCGCGGCGGCGCGCATCTCCTGGAGTGCTGCCACCTTCTCTTTCTACCCGTACCGGGAGATGAGACGACCCCCGGGGTTTCCGCGCGTGTGTTGCCACGCTCACGCGGACCGGCTTGGACTAAGGCCGGCAGCCCGGGGGTCGGGTAGCTGTCTCGTATTCGCCAGACCGCTCAGACGGCACGACGAGTGCGAGCCAAGCGGCGGTTAGCGGACAACCACCTCACGAGTCCAATATCTATACAAGCCTGGACCACCTCCTTTCCCGTGTAGCCCCACACTAGAAGGCTTCCGCCACGGTCGGCAACGGTGATTTCCCTCGGTTCGCACACAGGATCTCCACGGGAAGCGCACCGCGGCTGGCTACCGTCGGGCGCATGCGGGGTCTGCTGGCTGGGCTGATGGTGGGTCTGGTGGTCGGGGTCGTGGCGGCAGCGGCGCACCGGGTCGGCGGACCCGGCTATCCGGACTCGGTACGCACCCTCGCGCATGTGACGAACTACGCGAGCGTCTGGGCGGGTATCGCCTTCGTCGCCGGGTTCATCGCGCCGCGACGGTGGCTGGCGGCGACGAGTGGCGTGCTCGCCCTGCTCGTCGCGGTGATCGTGTATTACCCCGTCGACATGACGGTCGGCACCCGGGTCGAGATGGACCTGGCGTGGGTGCTGCCGACGATGATCCGGTGGTGCGCGATCTCGGTACCGACCGGGATCGTGTTCGGTCTGCTCGGCCATGTGGTGCGCACCGCGGACGACGCGGCGCGCCGGCGGGCGGCGTTGCCGCTGCCGATCCTGTTGTTCGGCGAGACCGCGTTCCATCTCGGGCAGACGTTCCCGTACGGCCACCAGGGTGGGCGGGAGCTGGTGCTGACCGGCCTGCTGGTGGCCGCCGCGGCGACCGCCGGGCTGTTGATCGTGGGAGTGCGGCGTACCGACGGTTGAACCCAGCCGAAAGGACGTGGGGGCCGAACCCCTGGCATGTGTCAGCACTGGCCCCCGTGCCCGGCCGCCGACGGGCCCGACCGCGACGCCGCGCGTACCCTCGCCTTCCACCCCGAGCAGGGTTGGCGCCTGCTGTGCAACGGCGTCATCGTCTTCGACGACACCGGTGAGCTCCTGCCCGACGGCCGGATCGTCCCGCCGCAGCGCGCAGCCTACCCGGCAGCGGCGTAGCGAGTGCTCGACTGACGAGTGTTGACAACCCGTCTGGCGCTGCGCACGCTCTAGATCGGATCTGCGAGCCACGAGACGGGAGATGCGGGTGGACCCGACCACGCGCGTGCCGTTCGGCCGTACCGGCCTTTCGGTCACGCGACTCGGGCTCGGGCTCGCCCCGATCGGCGGGCTCTTCACGCCGGTCGGCGACGCGGTGGCCGCGGCCACCGTCGCCCGGGCGTGGGACCGCGGGTTGCGCTTGTTCGACACGGCGCCGCTCTACGGGTACGGGCTCAGCGAACGCCGTACCGGTGCCGTCCTGGCCAACCGTCCGCGCGCCGAGTTCGTGCTCGCCACGAAGGTCGGCCGGGTACTCGAACCGGGCGGCACCGACGCCCAGGACTTCTGGCCGGAGGCGCCACCCGGGATCACCCCGCGCTTCGACTTCTCCGCCCCGGCCGTGCACCGGTCCCTGGCCGGAAGCCTCGACCGGCTGGGGTTGGACCGGGTGGACGTGGTCCACGTCCATGATCCCGACGACCACCTCGACGAGGCGTTGGGGGAGGCCGTTCCCGCGCTCGTCGAGTTGCGCAAGGAGGGCCGGATCGGCGCGGTCAGCGTGGGGATGAACCAGGTGCCGGCGCTGATCCGGTTCGTGGCCGAGATCGACGGGCTCGACGCCGTGCTGGTCGCCGGGCGGTACACGCTGCTCGACCGGTCGGCCGGCGACGAGCTGCTGCCCCTGTGCCTCGAACGGGGCGTCGCCGTGCTGGCGGCCGGGGTCTACAACTCCGGGCTGCTGGCCGACCCGGTGCCCGGAGCCAGGTACGACTACCGGACCGCGCCGGAGGCGCTCATCGCGCGGGCGCAGGCTCTCCGGGCGCTGTGCGAACAGCACGGGGTACCGCTGCGGGCGGCCGCGATCCAGTTCCCGGCCCGCCATCCCGCCGTGACCGCGGTCGTCGTGGGCGCCCGGTCGGCTGCCGAGGTCGACGACGCCGTCGCGATGTTCGCCCACCCGATCCCCGACGCGCTCTGGGCTGATCTGAAGTGATCGTCGACGCGCACCACCACCTGTGGCGGCTGGACCGCGGCTACTCCTGGCTCGACGGGCCGGAGTTGGCGCCGATCCGGCGCGACTTCGACCCGGCCGACCTGCGGGCGGCGCTGCGCGGTACCGGCGTCACCCACACGGTGCTGGTCGAGGCGGGCCGCTGCGAGCCGGCCGAGGTGGCCGAGTTCCTGGCGATCGCCGCGGACACCGAGGAGATCGCCGGTGTCGTGGGCTGGGTGAACCTGACCGACCCGGGGTTGGCGGAGACGCTCGCCGCGAACCGGTCCGGACCGGGCGGCCGATGGCTCGTCGGCACCCGGGCCCAGGTGCAGGGCGAGCCGGACCAGGACTACCTCGGGCGGCCGGACGTCCACCGTGGACTGTCCACTGTGGCCGCTGCTGGGCTCCGGTACGACCTCGTCGTCCGGGTCGACCAGCTGCCGGCGGCGGCTACCGCGGCTCGGGCCGTACCGGAGCTGACGTTCGTGCTCGACCACCTCGGCAAGCCGGCGATCCGGGCGGGCGCCGAGGGGCTACGGGAGTGGCGGACGGCGGTCACCCCGCTGGCCGGCGAGTCGAATGTGGTCGCGAAGCTGTCCGGTCTGGTGACCGAGGCCGACTGGGCACAGTGGACCGTCGACGACCTGCGGCCGTACGTCGACGCGGCGCTGGAGCTGTTCGGGCCGCGCCGGCTGATGTTCGGCTCGGACTGGCCGGTGTGCCTGCTCGCCGCGGACTACCCGCGGGTGCTCGAGGTTTTGGACACCGCCCTGGGCAACGCCGACCGGGCCGAGATCTATGCGGGTACAGCGATCCGAACTTATGGTCTGGAGCTGTCATGAAGTTGATGCGGGTCGGTCCGGTGGGAGCGGAGCGTCCGGTGCTGGCCGGGGTGGGGGACCGGTACTACAGCCTGACCGCGCTGACCGCGGACATCGACGGCGCGTTCTTCGCCAGCGGCGGGGTCGACCGGGTGCGCGCCGCCCACGCCGCCGGTCGGTTGACCTCGGTGGAGATCGAAGGGCAGCGGATCGGGGCGCCGGTAGCCAGACCCGGGGCGATCCTCTGCATCGGCCTCAACTACACCGCGCACGCGGCCGAGTCCGGGATCGCGCCGCCGGCCGAGCCGGTGCTGTTCTACAAGGCGCCGAACACGATGATCGGGCCGTACGACGACGTGCTGATCCCGCGAGGCTCCCGGCGTACCGACTGGGAGGTCGAGCTGGCCGTGGTCATCGGTCGGCGGGCGCGCTACCTGCCCTCGCCGGAGGACGCGCTGGCCTGCATCGCCGGCTACGTGGTGTCCAACGACCTGTCCGAGCGGGAGTTCCAGATCGAACGGTCCGGCGGTCAGTGGTCGAAGGGCAAATCCTGCGAGACGTTCAACCCGCTCGGCCCCTGGCTGATCACGCCGGACGAGGTACCCGATCCGCAGCACCTGCCACTGCGCTCGTGGGTCAACGGCCAGCCGCGCCAGGATTCCTCCACAAAGGACATGATCTTCGGGGTCGCCTGGCTGGTGTGGCACCTGTCCCAGTTCACCGTGCTCGACCCGGGCGACGTGCTGAACACCGGTACGCCGCAGGGCGTCGCGCTGTCCGGACGGTTCCCGTACCTGAAGCCGCGCGATGTCGTCGAGGTCGAGATCGCCGGGCTCGGCCGGCAACGCAACACGTGCCGGGAGGCGTGACGTGCCGGGGCTGGTCGCCGTGGTGACCGGCGGTGGGTCGGGCATCGGAGCCGCCTGTGTGCGGGCCTTCCTGGCGGCGGGCGGGCGGGCCGGCGTACTCGATCTGCAACCGGGCCAGCGGTCCACGCCGGACGTGCTGCCGGTCGTCGCCGACGTGACCGACGGCGGTTCCTTGGAGCGGGCGTGTGCGGCGGTCGCGGCTGAGTACGGCGGTATCGACGTGCTCGTCAACTGCGCCGGCATCAGCGCGAGCGGACCGGTCGAGGCCAACGACGACACGGAGTGGCACCGCGTCCTCGACGTGAATGTGGTCGGCGTGGCCCGGACGAGTCGCGCGGCACTGCCGTACCTGCGCCGCAGCCCGCACGGCGCGATCGTCAACGTGTCGTCGATCGCGGCCTGGTCCGGTGTGGTCAACCGCGCCCTGTACTCCGCTTCGAAGGGCGCCGTTCAGGCGCTCACCCTCGCTATGGCGGCCGACCTGGTGGCCGACGGGGTACGGGTCAACTGCGTCTGTCCGGGCACTGTGGACACTCCGTGGGTGGCGCGGCTCCTCGCGCGGGCCGCGGATCCGGAGGCCGAGCGCCGGCGGCTCGAGGCCCGGCAACCGATCGGAAGGCTGGTCACGGCCGACGAGGTGGCCGCGGCGATCTGGTACCTGGCGTCGCCCGGTGCGGGTGCCACCACCGGCGCGGCGCTGCCCGTGGACGGGGGCATGTACGGGCTCCGGATGCCGCGCGGTTAACGTGACCTCGTGACCGACTACCGGCGGGAGCTGAAGTTCGGCTATTTCCTCGTGCCGAACGCGGCCGATCCGTTGCTCGACACCGCCCGCGAGGTGGAGCGGCGCGGGCTGGACTACATCGCCGTGCAGGACCACCCGTACCAGCGGCGGTACGTCGACACGTGGACGCTGCTGTCGATGATCGCCGCGCAGACCACGCGGGTCGGGCTGTTTCCCGACGTGGCCAACCTGCCGCTGCGACCCCCCGCGGTACTGGCCAAGGCCGCGGCGAGTCTCGACGTGCTCAGCGGCGGGCGGGTGGAACTGGGCCTGGGCGCGGGCGGTTTCTGGGACGCGATCGAGGCGTACGGGGGTCCGCGCCGGACACCGGGGGCGGCCCTCGAGGCACTGGGCGAGGCCATCACCGTCATCCGCAAGGTGTGGAGCGGCGAGCGCAATCTCCGGTTCGAGGGGCGGCACTACCGGCTGGCCGGGGCGCAGTCCGGGCCGGTACCGGCCCACCCGATTGGGATCTGGCTGGGGGTCTACGGCCCGCGGGCGCTCGACCTGACGGCGCGGCTCGCCGACGGTTGGGTGCCCTCGTTGCGGGGGGACACCGAACGGATCGCCGCGATGCGGGAACGGCTCGACGAGCGGGCCGCCGCGCACGGCCGGGATCCCGGTGAGATCCGCCGGATCCTCAACGTCAACGGCCAGCCCGGGGCCGACGAGCTGACCGCCCTCGCGGTCGAGCAGGGGTTCGACACGTTCATCCTGTGGGCCGAAGGCCGGGACCAGTTGGCGCGTTTCGCCGAGGAGGTCGTCCCCGCGGTTCGGGCCCAGGTCGCGGCTGAGCGTTCACAGTAGACAGGAGTCCACATGCGAGTGTTGGTCACCGGCGCGCGGGGCAAGGTGGGGCGGGCCGCGGTACCCGTGTTGCAGGAGGCCGGACACGACGTGACAGCCACCGACCTGCACCCGCCCGACTTCGACCGGCCGCCATCCGGTACCGCCGACTACGTGCGCGCGGACCTGACCGACGCGGGTGATGCGTACGCGCTCATCGGCGGGGCGTCGGTCGGCGAAGGCCCACGGCCCGGCCCGTTCGACGCCGTCGTGCACGCCGCCGCCATACCGGCGGTGGGCCGGCACGCGCCGCACGTCGTGTTCGGCAACAACCTGATGGCCACGTTCAACGTCGTCGAGGCGTGCGTGCGCTGGGGAGTCCGCCGGCTGGTCAACATCTCCAGTGAAACCGTGCCGGGCTACATCTTCGCCGAGCGCCCGTTCCCGCCGGAGTACCTGCCCGTGGACGAGGATCACCCGGTGCGCCCGCAGGACCCGTACGCGCTCGCGAAGCTGTTCGGGGAGCAGCTGTGCGACGCCGCGGTGGCCCGTAGCGACCTGCGCTGCATCACGCTGCGGCCGACCTGGGTGCAGGACGCCGGTTCGTACCATCGCAATCTCGCCCCGTTCCTGAAGGACCCGACCACGCCGAGCATCACCGCATGGTCCTATGTGGACGCCAGTGACCTGGCGGAGGCGATCCGGCTGGCCGTCGAGAGCGACCTGCCCGGGCACGAGATGTTCTTCGTCGCCAACCCGGACACGATCGGTAGCCGGAACATGCACGACGCCTGGCGCGCCGCGTACCCGGACGCGCCGACCGAGCTGCGTCCGGTGGCGCGGCCGGACGCGAGCGGCATCGCGACGCGGCGGGCGGAGGAGCTGCTCGGCTGGCGGGCGAAGCGGTCGTGGCGGGACTACCTGACCGAGGACGGCGAACCACGCTGACAAGAAGTGGGGACGGGGTGGGCATACCCCGTCCCCACGATCGCTGAACCGCACTTGCGCGGGCAGCGGGGGAGCCGGTGGGACTTCGGTCACCTCCTCTCGGGTCGGACGTGACCGTTGGCGTCCGGGCTGCCGCGGGCCGTCCGAGTCGACTGCCAATCGACTTGCTGAAGCCTGCTCGATGGAAGCGCTCCCATCGATGGTGATTGACGACTCTAGTTCGTCCCGCGGCACCTGCAAAGGCCCCAATTTTGCGGTTGGTGCGGCGACGAGGTCGACCCTTGCCGATGGAAGCGCTCCCATGCCACAATGACCGCTACTCGCGCAGGGAGCCGCGTCGAGCCCGACGAAGACGCCAAGGGCAGCCGGTCACCGACCGGACGGCGTCGTAGCGGTGGCAATTCGATGAACCCTGCCCGCGTCCGGCCGGGCGTCCCCCTTGTCCCTCCGGTCGTTGCCCGCGTACAAGCGCTCCCGGCTGGAGGCCATAGGCCCGAGGAGATCTTCAGCCATGAGTTTGCTCAGGAGGCTGTCCGGCCGGCGGCGCTTCGCCGTCCTAGCCGGTGCCGGTGCCTTGGTGGCGGCCACACTCGTCGCCTTACCGGGTGTCGCTTATGCCGCGCCCGGGTGTTCGGTTCAGTACCAGAAGGCCTGGGACAGCGGCAGCGGATTCGGCGCCAACATCAACATCACCAACACCGGGGACCCGATCAATGGCGGTTGGAGCTTCGCGTTCAGCTTCGCCGGCAACCAGCGGATCACCGATGCCTGGCCCACCCCGTGGACACAGACCGGCCAGCAGGTCACGTACACCAACGCCCCGTGGAACGCCAACGTGGGAACCGGTGGTCAGATCCAGCTCGGCTTCAACGGCAGCTACAGCGGGGCCAACGCCAACCCGACCGTGTTCACCCTCAACGGCACGACATGCAACAGCGGGGCGACGCCGACCCTCGTGGTGAACCCGGTGAACGTCAGCGTGCCCGAGGGCGGCGTGGCGATGTACGCGGTACACCTGTCCGCGGCGCCGCCGAGCAACGTGACCGTGACGTCCACGCGCAGCGCGGGTGACACGGACATTACGGTGTCCGCCGGTGGCAGCCTCACGTTCACGCCGACCAACTTCGCCAACGACCAGAACGTGACGCTGGCCGCCGCCGAGGATGCCGACACCGCCAACGGGACCGCGACCATCACGGTGTCCGCGACCGGGAACATCCCCTCGGTCAATGTCACCGCGACCGAGACCGACAACGACCCCGGTCAGGCCATCGTCCTGAGTACCGCGACGCTGAGCGTGCCCGAAGGCGGTCAGAACATGTTCGGCGTACGCCTGCAGGCCGCGCCACCGGCCGGCCAGACGGTCACGGTCACGTGTGCGGTCGAGGC
>DASRII010000316.1:0-3663 GCA_035650075.1 Micromonosporaceae bacterium
GTGATGGTGTCGAGGAAGATGGGGAACCGGTCGAGCAGGCCGCGGTAGCCGGTGGCCAGGAGTTTCCAGTTCTTGAGGTGGGCGATGACGCGTTCGACGCTGGCCCGGTGCGAGGCGATGGCCCGGTTGTAGTCGCGGGCGGATTCGGTCAGGTCCTGGCCGTTGGGTTTGCGGCGGGGGACGAGTAGTCCGGTGCCGGTGTAGGCGGTGTCGGCGAAGCCGCCGGGTCCGCCGTGGGCGTGTAGCCGGCCGGTGAAGACCGCGGCCAGACCGCTGGCGTGCCAGGCTTTCGCGTCGTGCATGGCTCCAGGCTGCGGGTCACCGACCATGATCAGCCTACCGTAGGCGGAGCCGACGACCTGGACGTTGAACCCGCAGCGGTGGCGCTTGCCGGAGTACATGCCGGAGGTATAGGTGCCTTCCCGCCGGTCACCGGTGGGGGCGAGGAACCCGTCGACCCGCACGGTGGAGCGTAGGTGCTGCGCCGCGACGCCTTCGGCGTTGTCGCTTAGCGCGGTGGTGATCCTCGGGGCGAGCCGGCTGATCAGCCGGGATACGGTCGGCTGGGAGCAGCCGAACACTTCGGCGACCAGGGCCTGGGACAGGTTGTGGCGTAGGTAGATCAGCACGACCAGTACCGAGCGGTACGAGCCGACCGCGCGGCGGCGAGCCGGATCCAGACTGCCGTGGGTGTAGACGTCGATGACCAGCCGGTCGACTTGATCGCTGCTCAGGCCGGCCATAGTCTCGACCCGCGACGGCCGGTCTACGAAGATCGTTTGAGTTCTCACAAGCCAGGTGATCTACCCGTGGCCGGCCGTCGCGTCCACTATGGACACGTCACAAGTCGATCAACCTGCCGGACCTGGCCCATCGACCCTGATCGACTGAATAACGTTCTTACCCGGCCGGTTGGTGGCGTCGGATGTGCCAGCTGGCGGACGGCCGTCAGGCTGCGAGGATGAGACCGTGGCGGATGGCAGGGTACAAGGCGGTGCCCGACAGGGTGGCCTGCGTTGGAATTCTCAACGCAGGCTCGGGAGGTCGTGACAGTGACAACATTTGACCCGGAGTTCCTCACCCGCCGAGCGCAAGAAATAAATGCAGCACACGAGGCAGATCGGCAGGCGCAATCCCAAGCAGAGAAGCGGAAGGAAGGCGAGCGGGCGGCAGCGCGCCAGCGGGTTGCGGAACGCTTGGAAGTATTCTTGGGGTGGGTGACAGACAACAGCATCCCCGGCCTGCCCGGGTTTATCAAGCTAAATAACGAGGAGCCCTCTACGCCGTCTACGCTGAATGTCACGTTGCAATATGCGGGTGTAGGCAAAGGCGGCGGCCCTATGAACGTCCAAGATAGATGGCAGCCTGACGGCCACGGCTATATGTTCGACTTCTGGACGGATGAAGACCACAACGGTTTTAAAGTCGATGCAGGTTACTTCCTCACGACGGACATGCGTTGCTTCCGTTTGGGCAGCAACTCGTGAGCTTGTCCATGCGCTGCGCCGCTACACGATCGACGGCGTGTTGCTCCTCGTCAGCGGTGGCCCACGCCGCCGCGACACCGGCCTGGGCGGCGCGGGTCAGCATCCGTCGGGCCAGAGCGAGCCCCGACCCGGCACGTTTCACCCACCTGTACCAGCTACCGGTGGTGCGCGACGCGGCCGGTGGGCTCGCCCGTGCCGGCTCGGGCGTTCGCCGCCTGCTGCATCGCGCCGCTCACACCAACACCGGGCGGGTGGGGCCAGCACGGGACGCCCGCGAGATCGACCGACTCACCCTGCGGTACACGCAGGTCGTCGACGACCAGCGCGAGGAAATCTACGCGCTTCGACGCGCGATCCTGTACGGCATCCGCGAGCCGCGGTACACCCAGCAGATTCTCCTCGGACTGGTCGACGGACTGGTATCCCAGCACTGCCCATCCACCGCACCGCCCGCGGCGTGGGACCTGCCCGGGCTGTACACCGGCCTGGCAAAGCTGTACCCGACCCGACTGGACCCGCACGAGCTGGCCGCGCAGGCGGTGAACCACACGATTGTCGCCGCGGCGAGCCGCCAAGACGCCGAACAGGCGTACGGCAATCGGGTGACCGAACTCGGCATCGACACGTTCGCCGAAATGGAACGGCAGATCGGGCTCGCCGTCATCGACAAAGACTGGCGTAAACACGTGGCGGACCTCGCCGATCTGATGCGAACCATCCAGACCATGGACCACCACACCCGCCTGCGCCGCTACCAACTCGGCGCCACCGCCGCCTTCCAAGCGATGCGCCACACCATCGACCGAGAGATCATCCAGTACGTGTTCAACCTCGAGGTCGAGGTCGTGGAGGTGCCCGACACGCCACCAATGTGGCGGCCGCGACCAGGGCAGCTCAAGCCAGACCGCCGCGAGCGGATGTATCCGGCGAACCACCACCACAGGAACCGCTCGAGGAACCCTAGGCCTACCCATTTCACCGCCGGCCCGAACGTCTTGATGGCCCTGCCACAACAGCCCGGACCTGCGAGAACAGTGCGTCACATCTGCCGTATTCCGCGCGGGCGGTGCGGATCTGCCACACTGCCGCGACGCGCGCGACCTCGGAGATAGATCGACAGATGTCCCGCAAACAGCGGTGGTATCAACGGCGCGACGACCCGCGGCCGGACTTGCAGTGCGGTTCTGCCCGCCTGACCGCCAAGGGACCAATAGCCGAGAAGACTGAATCATCATGTGGCGGATTCGTGGCTGTTAACCGCGATCCAAAATCGGTCCTCACCACCCGCTCGGCCGTCGGGCAGACCACCGTTGGCGAGGATGACCCGACGCGATGCCTCGTTATCCGGTGAACAGGTCAGCAGTACTCGGTCCAGACCGAGTAGTCCACACTCCACCAGTCCGGCCGCGAGCATCCGCTTTGCATGACCCTGTCGTCGCCACGGCGCAACCACGTGGAAACCAATGTGACCGCCGGTCTCCGCGAGTTGCGGCGTGAGCCTATGGCGGATGACCAACGTACCAAGGTAGTGCACGCCGGAGACGTACCAGAACAGCGTCGTCGGAACCTGCCACCTCGTCCGCACGCCGCGCTGCGCCGCCACGAACGCATCGAAGTCATCGCTCGCCTCGGCGAGCCAGTCCGTCGGTCTGCCCTCCAGCAGGCAGTCGGCCCGTTCGCCGGCGAGGTACGACTCCCTCACCGCCGTCGTGGGCCAGACGAGGCTGGGCGGCTCGCGAAGATGGGCCACTCACGTAGTCTTCGTGACGGTCCACGATGCGTCACGTCATTTAGCGAGCACCGGCTCGCCGAGACCGACCAGTTGCGCACCAACTGCCGCGAGGTGCGCGGCGTGCACTGCCATGCAGATGAGTTAACCGCCGTTCGGCGGCCGGGCCGAAAGCAGATGCTCGATGTCGCGGGCCAACGCGGTCATCTCCTCGCCGGCTTCGACCACGAAGACCCTACAAGCCGACCACGCGTCCTCGGCGTACGCCCGCCGATGTCGTCGAAGCGTGACGCTCAGGGCGATGTGACCTCGACCATCGTGTACGGCCTCCACGGTCATCTCGTGTTCCAGGGCGTGCCACACCCGGCTGCCCTGCCAGCCCCGCCAATCGTCGGTGAGTTGACCCATGAACGCCGCCAGGTCGGCCGCGCCGCCGGTCGCGTAACC
>DASRII010000317.1:0-21916 GCA_035650075.1 Micromonosporaceae bacterium
CGTAGCTCAGGGGATAGAGCACCGCCCTCCGGAGGCGGGAGCGCAGGTTCGAATCCTGCCGGGGGCACATCAAACATGGAAATGGGACGTTGGTTCCCTTGTTCGACGGGACCAGCCGGGGGCACGTCAAACATGGAAATGGGTTGCTGGGCGGGCGCTGGTGCGTCCGCCCGATCTGTTGTTGCGGTCTCGCTTGGCTGCCTCGGGCGGGGAGGGGTGACCGTCTGGCCGGCGAGCGTGGTCGCTGTCCGACTGATGGCGTCAATCATCCCGGCGTGGATGGCGACCTTGATCGTGACGTGCTGGCGGTGCCGGTCGTAGCGGATCTCCAGCTGGAACGCGTCGAACAGCTGCCGCTGAAGCTCGCCCGGAAGTTCGAGGACGTCCAGGTTCACCTGCGGCAGCCGGGCTACGAGGTCTCGCCGCACCGTGGGTGGTTGCCTGACCGTCCTGGCCAGCGCCTCCAGCTCGGCCGCGATGGCCTTCCTGCGCTTGGTGTTCTCGGCGAACTGACGTTGCAGCTGGCAGCGCCACTGCGCGTCGGTGTCGGCGTCTCCGGTACTGGTCATCTGCTGCAGCGAGAGGATGAGGTTCCTGTTGGCTGCGTCCAGCTCGTTGAGCTGCTTGGCCCGGGTCGCAGCCGCTGCCTCGTGGGCCGGCCGGACCGGCTCGTCGACCGGGCCTTGCAGGTAGGCCAGCCGGTGCGGCCCGAAGACCCGCTCGTTGAAGAACCGGGCGACGAACGGGTCGATCGCGTCCTGCCGGACCGTCAACGCCTGCGGGTGGATGGTGTACCAGGGTTCGTTCTTGTGGTGCTCCCGCTTGGTCACGCACGCGTAGTAGGTGTCGTCGGGGCGGGTCGCCCTGCGCCTGGTCTTGCCGAACATCCGGCGCGAGCACAGGTCGCACCGCAGGTACGAGCGGTACCGGTAGGTGCGTGCGGTCGCGGGGTGCGGGTTGGCGCCTGCCGTGGACCGCGACCCCCGCCGGTAGCGGCCGACCGGACTGGCCGCGTCGAAGTAGGCCCGGGTCGTGAGGGGCTCGTGCGTGGGCTGCGGCGACCACACCCACTCACTGGGCGGGTTGACCCGGCCCTTGACCCCCCGTTCCGGCCGGGAGCGCTTACGGCGGTTCCACACCATGTACCCGGTGTACTTCGGGTTGTCGAGGATGTCCCTGACCGCGGTAAGGGTCCACGCCCCGACCGCGGTGTCGTGGGTCTCCCGCCCCACGGGGACCGGCGGCGGGTACCGGTCGAGGTCGGTGTTGAGCCGGTCCGCGATGTGCTGGTACGACGGGCGCTCCATCGCCCGCCAGGCGAAGACCTGCGTGACGACAGGTCCACGGGCCGGGTCGGTCACGAGGCGGTGCTTGGTCAGTCCTTCCTGCCGCTTGGCCTTGACCGGGTGTGGGTGTACCTCTTTGAGGTAGCCGTAGGGCGGCTTCCCGATGTTCCACCCCTGGGCGGTGTGCTGCTTGAAGCCTTTCCACGAAAGGTCCAGCATCTGCAGCACGTACCACTCGGAGATCGCCTGCTTGACCCGGCGGGTCAGTACCGAGGTGGCGTTCTTCGGGCCGCCACCTCGACGGCGAAGGGCCTTGGGGTCGATGCCTTCGTCGGCGGCGAGCAGGGCGACGCC
The DNA here is from genome assembly GCA_035650075.1 of Micromonosporaceae bacterium. GTDB lineage: Bacteria > Actinomycetota > Actinomycetes > Mycobacteriales > Micromonosporaceae > DASSUC01. Next base: position 1,641 of record DASRII010000317.1, read on the forward strand.
GGCCTGTTCGAGCTCGTGCTCGATCTTTGTTCCGTAGTAGGTGATACGCGCGATTCGTTCGACCGACTCGCATGCGACAGCGACGAACCGGCGGTTAGGCCCCTGGGCTTCGGCGAGCATGTCGGCGATGCCGCCGTCGCGGGGCACCTGGATGTCGAAGGCTTTGTGTGCTTCTCCCTGACCGCGTAGGTGTAGCGCGGTGCGGCCCGACTCAACGTCGTAGTAGTGGGCCACGATGACGAAGCCCGGCGGAAGGCTGGCGCGGACGCTGTCCAGCTGTCTTGGGATCGACAGCGTCGGGTCCTGTCGCTCTTCGTCGGAGGTTCGGGCCACGAAGGCAACAGGGACGATGGTTGGCATGTCGTCGTCAGCGCTGTGCCTGTCGGCGACCTGCATCAGCCAGTTCATGACGTCCAGCTCAGGAACGGACAGGTCGTCAGTCATCGTGACCGTCATCTCCACCCTCCCCAGGGCTGTTGCCGTTGTCTTTACGTTGTGCAGCCCAGAGCCAATGCCACGTAGCGTAAGTTGATCATGGTGTTGAGGTGCGGGTTTGTCGTGCCTCTGCGTCACGGCCGCGTCGGCGGGTGCGGTGTGGTGGGCTGGCGGGCGCTGGGCCGGGCTGGTGACGTTTGACCGGTGGCCGGGCGTGGCCGCCGGGCACCCGCTTTTGTTCTTTGAGGATGTTCTTGTGTGGTGCGGCGGGGGTCGGTGCGGGGGTGGCCGCTTGGGCGTGCGCGGGTGGTGGGGGTTTGACGGGCCAGAAGCGGATGGTCGCCGGCCCGCTGTGGCGGGTGCTGGCGGCCTGGTCGGGTTTCTTGACCGGGTAGCTGTTGTGGCGGGCGCGTTTGACCGCGCGGGGGCAGCTGCGGTGCCGGCGTTTCGGGTTGGGCCGCCGCGCGATCTCGGCCAGGACCTCAGGTAGCGCCGTATCCCAGTCCTCAGGGGGGAAAAGCCGCCGTCCCGGTGGCGGTACGGCGGACCAGGCGCAGCGTGCGGGTGTAGCTGATCCGGTCGGGGTCCATGTCGGCGGCTTCCGCGGCGCGGGCCACCAGCGCGGCCGCGGCGTAGTGCACGCTCAACCAGGCCCAGATCTCCTGCCGGGCCAGCTCTGCCAGCCGCGACCGCAGCACTCTGCCGGGCCCGCGAAGATGGGTCTTGACCTGGTCGTTCGCGGTCTCCTCCTCCCACCGGTCGTGGTAGGCCGCGGCCAGCTCGTCAGCACGTGCGTCGGCTGGGTTGACGATCGTGGACAACAGCACGACCAGCTCGCCGCTGCCGTTGCCGGCCCGGTCCGGCACGTCGTACTCGACCACCCGGACCAGGTGCGCATCATCGGGATCCAGCTCCTGCCCGGCCCGGGCGGCCTCGACGACCCGGTCCCGGCGGCCACCTCGGATCTTGGGGTTGGTCACGACCGAGGTGTAGGTGCCATCGGCGAGGACCGCGACCACCGGCAGCCGCAGCTGCGTCGGTGCCCGCCACAGCAGCGCCGCCCCGGTGCGCACCGCCGCCGACCAGGCATCAAAGGCGTAGAAGTTACGATCCGCGGTCAGTAGCTCATCGCGACGCAGCCGCGGGTACAACCTGCCCGCCAGGGTCTTCTCACCGACGCGGTACGCGTCCACCTCGGCGGCCACGAACACATGCGTGCCGCACTCGGCCAACGCCACCACCCGCGCCTTCGCAAACGCCGACCGGTTGCCCCCGGACCCGGCATAGCCGAACTCGGCAGCGTTGTCCGGGGTGTCGGGCAGATCCACGTCGAACCCGTCGATGGCCAGCAGCCGCCACCGGCGCAGCCACGCACCCCGGGTGCTGCGCGTGGCCACCGGCTGCGCCACCCCCTCGAACACATCGGCCATCACCGACGCACCCACCCGCTTACGGGCCTGGCTGATCCCCGAGGAGGTCGGCACCGTCCACGACGCGTCCCAGCACCCGAACCGCGACAACGACCCGGTCACCTTCGCCGCGACCTCGGTGTAGTCGTCCTCCGGGAACAGGCACAACCCCATCGTCAGGTACGCCACCACATGCGCTGGCAGCTTCCCATCCGAGCGCTTCGCAGCAACCCCATGCGCGGCGACCGCCACGTCGATCACATCCCGCGGTACCGACGAGACCAGCACACCGATCGACACCTGGTCCGGCGTCACCGTCACATCCAAGGCCATAGCCTGTGATCAGAGCATCACCACCCCGCATCGTCACGCCACCACGCCGACAACCCACAAACGCCCAGCACAACCCCATGATCACCTTAGGCTACGCGGCATTGCAACCTGACCGGAGCGGTGCATCTCATGGTGACCTGCGGTGGCCGGGACAAGAAGACCAACGATCTCCGCTACTTCACGGCCGCACTGGGCAATGCGATGGTGACGAGTTGACCGCCGCCGGGGACCTCCGTACCGAGACGCCGCCGTCGGCGGACTGGTTGGCGCCGGAGCTGTGGCCGGAGGCGGACGGCGCGGCGGGGGTCGCGACGTGGCACCACCAGAGCAGGCAGTTGACCGCCGTGGCCGTGTGGTCGGAGCGGCGGCCGGGCCTGGGCGAGGACGCGGAGCCGACGTTCATGTACCACGACGCCAGCCGCCACGGGCTGCTCGGAGTCTACGACGGGCTCGGCGGCGCCGGGGCGCGGCATGCCGGACCCGCCTACGATGGCCGGCAGCTCACCCACGCGTTCGTCGCCTCCAGGCTGGCGTACCTCACCGTCCAGTCGTGGTTCGCCGACCGCGTCGACCACCCCGAGGGCACCGGCAGCCTGCGCAACCGCCTGGCCGGCGCCCGCTCGCCCGGCCGGTCGCGGCCGAAGGTGGTCGGCACGCTCCCCCGGGCCTTCCCGACCACCGTTGCGTTGATGGAGTACCGCCTGGCAGACGACGGCGTTGACGTGACCGCGTACTGGGCCGGCGACTCGCGGTGCTACCTGATGACTCCGGCGGTTGGGCTGCAACAGGTGAGCGTGGACGACACAAGCGTGCGCGACCCGCTGATCGCAGACCAGCCGATGACAAACCTCGCATCGGCGACCGGGGACTTCACCATCAACGAGTATCCGCTCAGCCGGATACCGCTGCCGTGCGTGCTGGTCTGTGCCACCGACGGGTTCTTCGGGTACGTGGAGACGCCGGCCCTGTTCGAGTACGTCCTGCTCGACGAGCTGCGCAACTCCCACGGAAGCGGGCACTGGGCGCGGCGCCTGGCCAGCCGGGTCGTGTCGTACACGGGAGGCGACGCGTCGCTCGTCCTGTTGGCGCTCGGGTTCGGCTCATTTCAGCGGCTGCGCGACAGCCTCAGCGAACGCCACGCCGAGCTTTACGAGCAGCACTATGCACCGCTGCGCGGCGCCACCACACGCGACCAGCTCGTCGAGCGCCGCCGGCAGTCCTGGGAGCGGTATCGCCGGCCGTACATGCACTACGTCGACAGGTACGGGACACGATGAGACTGGGCAATGTCGTTCGTGGGTACCGGATCGTCTCCGCGCCCACCACCAGCGGCGGCGGCCGTTGCGTGTGGGCCTTCGCCGAGAAGGCATCCCGCGACTACTTCATCAAACAGTTCCTGGACCCGAAGTGGCCCACCGACGCGGCGGCTGGCAGCCCGGCGAGCAAGGCGCAGCGGCGAGAGGAGTGCAGCATCTTCGAACGCCGCCACCAACAGGTCAACGCGCGCATCAACCCGACCGCGGTCGGCGGCGGCAACCTCGTCACCGCCATCGACTTCTTCCGCGAGGGCAGCACCTACTACAAAGTGACCGACCGGGCCGCAGTCAGCTCCCCGGACCTGCGTGGCTTCACGCTGCGCCAGACCGCCGTCGTCCTGCGCACGCTGTGCAACAGCATCCGGATGCTGCACCGGTCGGGCATCGTGCACGGCGACCTCAAGCCGGCGAACGTGTTGCTGCAGAAGTCGTCGACCGGCGCGCTGTTCACCACGAAGGTCATCGACTTCGACGACTCATACCCGAGCGGTGATCCGCTACCACCGGACCAGGTCGTCGGCGACCAGCAGTTCGGTGCGCCCGAATGGCTGCGTTACGTCAAGCATGACGAGGCCGTCACCGCGGACCAGCTCACCACCGCCGCTGATGTGTTCGCCCTCGGCCTGGTGTTCCATGTGTACCTCACGGGCGACCTGCCGGCTATGACCAGAGCCGGTACGGCGCACCCGCCGAGGCGGTATGGGCAAACGAACGGCTGCAGTTCGACGAGGATCTCGACGCCCGCATGGTCGATCTGCTCGGTCGGATGACGTCGGTGTCGGGTGCCGACCGGCCCTCGATCGACGAGGTGATCGGGCTGCTCAACGACGAGACGATGCTGCGGTAGCCGATCGACGCTACATCGCCGGCTCGGGTACCACCGCCGTCACGCGTACCACCGCCGGCGCCGCCGGGCGGTGGCTCGGTACGGATCCGGTTCAACTTCGACCCGCCAGCATCGACCCGACCGTCGATGCCCACCGGCGGCTCCCGTCTGCGTACCAACCTCAAACCCAGCTCCGGTGAGGCCGACCGACGGTAAGGACCGCACACCCTCTGCAAAGGAGAAACCGTGTCGAACTACAACACCAGCCTGAAGTACGCCGTGGACATCGCGTTCTGTATCGACGTGACCGGCAGCATGGCGCCGGTGATCGACACTGTCAAGGACGGTGCCCTGTCGTTCCACAAGCGTCTGGAGGACGCGATGGCGGCGAAGGGCAAGGCGATCAGCCAGCTCCGCCTGCGGGTCATCGCGTACCGTGACTTCGGCGATAGTGCCGACGACGCCATAGAGTCGTCGGAGTTCTGGCAGATCCCCGAGCAGACGACCGAGTTCGAGTCGTTCGTCCGGCGGCTGCGGGCCACCGGCGGTGGCGACGTGCCGGAGTCCGGCCTGGAAGCGCTCGCCCTCGCCATCAACTCGCCATGGGAGCGTGGCTTGGACCGCCGCCGGCACATCATCGCCGTCTTCACCGACGCGCCGGCCCATCCACTCGGTGTTGGCGCCGGCGCTCGAACCTACCCGGCCGGTGTCCCGTCGACCACCGATGACCTGTTCGAGGCGTGGGGGTACGGCAGCAGCCAGGCCGCCGTCATGGAGAACGCCGCCAAGCGGCTGCTGCTCTTCGCTCCGGACACAACGCCGTGGAACATCATCGCGGCCGACTGGAACAACACTGTCTACTTCCCGTCGCAGGCCGGCGACGGCTTGGCGGAGGTCGAGCTTACCGAGATCGTCGACGTCATCGCCAACAGCGTCTGAGCACGGCGATGACCCGTGCCTGCGGCCCCGACGCCGGCCGAGCACAACCGGTCGAGCCGGTCCCGCGTCGGGGCTGTATCTCCATCGACGGCCAGCATCTGCGGATCCAGACCCTACATCACGGACAGATCGACATCCCCATCGATGACCTGGCGGTACAGGCCATCGCCGGTTCGGCGGTCAACGGCGTTCAGCTGCGGATCGAGCTACGCCTCAACGGCAACACCGGCTTCGACATCCGGCACTATGTGAATGCGGTCCAGCAGGCGTGGGAGCTGGCCCGCGCCGAAGGGCAGGAGGGCGGCGCCGCTGAAGCACCAGCGACACCGCCGGTACCGGCCGTCGGGGCGCCGCCGGTACCGCTCAGCGAGGCGCCGCCGGTACCGGCTGTTGAGCCGCCAAAGCCCATCCGCGGGCCGACACTGCTACCTGGCGGCGGGGGCTGGGTGATCCTACGGCCGCTGGTCGACACCTGTCGGCTCTCCCAGGGCACGCTACTCGCGCCTGACTCACCGCCCGGCGGCGGACCGGCATGACGCCGTGGCGTTGCCCCGAGTGCAGCACGTACAACGGAGCGCTGGACCCGAGCTGTCAAGTCTGTTCGGGTCCTCACCCCGCTGCCGCTTCACCGACGCCGTCGACCATGCCGCCGTCACGCCCACCGTTCCGCGGTCCTCCCCCGCCCATGCCACCACCACCGCCGTGGGAGCTACGGCGCCCGTCGCTTGTCGTGCCGTACCACCGCGGCCGGTGCGGCCACCTCCGCCAGCGCTGGACACGCGGTGGCCGTTCGTCCTCTGCGCACTGGTCCTCGCCGTATCCGGCATCTTCGCGGTCGTGGGCCTGGCCCGGTGCGACGGGTCGCCGCGATCCCCGGACGCCCCGGGGGGCATCCTGTCGCCGGTCAGGACCGCGACCGGCGGTACGGCGGCACCCCGACCGGGTCGACGCCGACCGCCACCTCGACACCCAGCGCGGCCACGGGTTCGGCCGCCCCCACCCACGCCGGCGCGATCGGGTTGGTCGACATCTCGGCCGTCGCCGTACATCCGGCCGCTGCCGGCGTTGGCGAGGTCCTGAACACATACTTCTCCGGCATCAACGATAAGGACTTCGCCCGCGCCACGTCGGTGTTCGATCCCGCCGGTGTCATCGACCCAAACGATCCGAAGCAGGTCGCCGAGGTCGCCCGGGACGACTCGACGAGCACGGTCACCGGAGTCGTGGTCCGACGTATAGCCACCGAGCCGACCGTCGCTGGCGCGCTCGCCGTAACCGCCACGTTCCGGAGCACGCAGGCGGCCGGTTTCGGACCGCACGGACGCGAGTCGGAGACGTGTACCGAATGGACAGTCACATACACGATGACGAGCAGCGCCGACACGTACCTGATCCTGCGCGGCAGCGGAGCGAGCGAGCAGTGCGCGTGAGGCCGGAAGACCGGCGGTAAAACGATCACGGACGCAAGCAGAACGCTGGGTACCCGCATCGGTCAGGCTGAGAGGCAAACGATGAACAGCAATCCGGCACAGCGGGCGGACGTACCCTCCGAGCTGTCCCCGGCCGCCCGGCTCCAGTTGACAGAACTGTTGCGATCCGAGCTCGAGGCGGCCTGTGTCACCGCCCTGGCCAATGGCGTGACATCAGCACGACTCGCCGAGCTCATCGCCGAGCGCCGCGCGATGCTGTTGTCGATGCAGCGTGACGTCACGCTCGTTGACGATCGCGAGCATGGCGTCGAACCTCGGCTGCGGATCGTCCAACAGGACTAGTCTCCGCTGCCGCTCAGGCGGCGACGACCAACCCGTCGGCGACGATCTCGCGTATGACCTGGACGATTCGGTGCAGCTCGTCCGGATCGTCGACAAGCGCCCCAACGCTGCGGCCGTCCAGCGGGTCGGGCAGCTGCACGAGGTCGCCGCTGGTGTCGATCCGCCCGAACACGGTCGCGATGATCCGGCCGATCGCCGCCTCGTCCCGCGGGTCGAGGGCGAGCTGTTCCTCGATCGCGACCAGCGCCACGGATGCCAGGTCGGCCAAGCGAGCCTCGGCGTTCTCGTCGGGTCCGGTCAGCACCAGCGCAGGCGGTTCGGCGACTGATCCGTGATCTACGAACGTGGGCGCGAGCGGCGGGGTCTTCCTCCCGAGCGGGCGTTCGACGTGGTCGGCGTACCACTGTGGCCGCCAGCGCATCTCGACCAGGATCCGGTCCACCTCCCGCTGCACCGTTCGGGCATCGCTGCCGTGCCGGTCCCCAGTGACCACGCCACGGCGCTCGGCCCAGTTGTCCAGCGGCCACAGCTGCGTGCCGGCGGTGGCCGGTACGCCCACCCAGACGAGGATCTCCACCGCCAGCTGTACGAGCCACGCGTCGCCGGGCAGCCGCTGGACCAGCCAGCCAGGCAGGCGCGGCCGTTGCAGCGCGCCGCGAGCCCCCCGGCGGCGACGGTGCGCGTCGATCGTGACCGCCCGCAGGCGGCTGGTGATCCACCCTTCCGCGTTGGCGATCTTCGTCGTGGAGTGGGTCAGCAGGTCGTCAACCACCGCCTCCACGTCGTCATAGAACCGGTCCAGGCAACCGTCGGCCAGCCGGTCCACCGCGACGGCACAGGAGCGGTGACCGCGCCGCTGCTCATGGGCCCGAGTAATGCGGTTGAACACTATCGGCCAGGCCAATGTGAACGCCGCACCGGCCAGTTGCTTGCGCTCGGGCGCCGGCGCCGACCGCGCAACGTCGGCCAGCCGGCCCTGGCTGGCGAGCGACCGCAGGTTGGCGACCGCCTCCGACCAGCTCGAAGGGTCGAAATCGACCACGTCTGCCCTCGCTCTCCGCTCCGCATAAGGATGCGGTAGGGGTTACTGACGAGAAGTCTGCTCACGGTCTATGGGGCGGTACAGCCCGCGAACGGTTTCCTACCTGATCATATGTACGACTCGGAAGCAATTGATGGGGCCGGTAGGACAAAAGGACAAGGGTTCCGATGGTTGCCAGAACGGTCATCGGCCTTCCGGCGGAGTCGCCCGCCCATTTATTCGGCCGCCTAGCGCGAGAGAGGAACCCGATGGCGCTCGGTTTACCAGGCCTACCGACGTCAACCATCCGGCTGTCGCGGGGAGGACGTTCGTCCGCCTGTCCGTCAGTATCCGGCGGACAGGCACGCCGACGGCGAGGAGACCTCGATGACGACCGTCCCACCGCCGCGCGACGACGGGGACCGCCCGCTGTTCGCCGGTTTGCTCGGGGACCCGCTCAGGACCGACCGGCCCTTCGACGCGCCCGTCGTTCGCCGCCCTACCGCCCTGCCGGGTCCGGCGCCCGGTCCGGTGCCCGCGGCACCCAGCCGCTCCTCGGCACCACCAGCCGCCCGGCCGCCGGCCGGCCTGCCACCGCCCGCACCTCCGGCGACCGCCCCCGCCCCCGTCGCACCGGTACGCCGAGGCGTGCTGGTTGGTCGGGTCACCGGCCAGATGGACGTGACCAGGCAACCGCGCCGGTTCTTCGGCCTGCCCACCCTGCTCGGCGTCGGGACCGCCGCAACCGTTGCCGCGTGCCTGTACGCCACCGGCGGCGCGCTGGTCGCCTCCGTGCTGGCGGCCTTGGCGGCAGTCTTCGCCCTCATGGCGCTCACCAAGATGTCTACCGGCGGCGGGACGCTCGGGCGGGCGGGCGGGCGCGGCATCGTCCGGCTGGTGTCCACCGTGGTCGCTTTCGTCGCCCGGGGAGCCGGCCAGGCGGCGCTGGGCACGGCGCGGGCGACGACAAGTCCGGGAGACGTCACCGTGGGACGGTTCCAGCTCCAGCTGGTGTCGGGTGAGTACGTCACCTGCCTTGCCTACGGCGAGCTGACCGCGGACGCCCTGCACAAGGACGACCACGTGGGGATCAGTGGCCAGGCCCGCAAAGACCACTACGTCGTCCGGTCGATCGAGGTCTTCTCCGCACCGGGCGGGCCGGTCGTACGGCGCATACGCCCGAAGCCGTCGCTCGACTTCCAGGTCATGCGCTGGGTGGACCGGGCGTCCTTCGTGCTCGCCGGCCTCATCGCGGCCGGGGTGGCCAAGGCGCTGTGCTGACCGTCCCGTCCGTCACCTGACAGAGTGCGACGAACCAACGGAGGAATGGGAATGGACTCATCATTCCGTCGGCGTGTCGGGTTCCCCGGCCACTCCGGCCACGACCGGCTGGGTAGCCCAGAACCGACGCCACGGTCGTCTACCCGCGGCGCGCGCGGGCACCGCCACACCGGCCTCCTCGCCGCGGCGCACCGGCTCGACGCGGAGATCAGCCAGACGGCCCGGGAGGATCTCGCCCGCTGGGTCCGCGAGGAGTACCACACCGAGCTCGGCGACATCCCGCTCGGCTTCGTCGCGCGGTGCCACCTCGGGCTGCCCTACGTCGACCACATCCTCGACCTGTTCAACACCATCGTCGAGCACTACACACCCGCCGAAACGATGCCTGACCCGTACGCCAAGGCGCGCATGCTCGTGCGCTCCGGCGCGTATGCCTACATCGAGATCTACGGCAACGGGGAGATCCGCCCCGTGCTCCCCGACGGCACGGTCGTCATCTGACTCCGATTGGACTCGCATGAGTGACATCGACTACCACCTGCGCAGGCAGGTGAACGAGGTACAGAGCCTGGTGGTCCAGCTGAACGGGACGGTGAGCCAGGTAGGGCTCGACGTGAACCGCGTCGGGCAGGAGACCGAGCAGGCCCGCGCGGAGCTGTCCGCGCTGCGGGCCGACTTCCTGGCCTTTGTCCGGCAGGCCGAGCTGGCCGCCAACCTCCAGCGCGCCGAGACCAAGATCGGCGCCCTGCAGGATCGGATCGAGCACGAGTTCGGGCACTACAAGGCGGTCCGGCTCACCGCAGTGGGCATGCTGCAGGCGTTCGACATCGGCATCATCTCCGAGGAGACCGTGCGTACGGTCGGCGAGCAGCTGATGATGCAGACCCCTCGCTACTGGCTGGCGCCGGCGCTGGTCGGCCTGGCCGCCTGGGCCGGCGACGACCCGGCCCTCTGCGACCGGGCGATCCTGGAGGCGTTCCGGCGCTCCCCCAGCAAGACCTCGCTACTCATGGCGCTCATTCTGCGCCGGCAGCGCCGGGCGGACGCGTCCGTACGCTGGTTGCGCCACTATCTCGCGGCTCAGGACCCGGTCGCGCTCGGCCGGGACTTCGCGGTGATCCTGGAGTCGATCGCCCACGGCGCGTTCGGACCCGCCGGTGTGGAGCTGATGCGTGACTCGCTCGACCGGTGGACCGAGCGGCTGCTGACCGAAGAGGCGGTCCAGAACGCCCAGGTCAACCGGTGGCGCGCCGAGATTGACATGTTTATCGCGGCGCCAGACGCGGTGGCGTTCCCCAACCTTCGCGCCTTGTCGCCGCAGTGGTCGATGATGGAGTCGGCGCTCCGCCATGCCTGCGCGCATACGCCGCTGGTCCAGAAGTACCAGGCGATGATGGCCGAGGAGACCCCGCCGGTGGATCGGCTGGAAGACGCCATCGACGACATCCTCGACCGCCTCGTCCGCGAGTACGACAACGAGGAGCTGCCGCTGCGCAAGGAGCTCGCATACAACCAGGCGGTCGTCGAGCAGGGCGGCGACCTGGATGCCTCCCGGCAGGTCCTGGCGAAGCAGAACGCGTACGAGACCACGTTGGACTATCTGACCATCCAGTCCGAGTCGGCACTGAATCCCACTGCGATCGGGGTCTCCCGCACGACGCAGCGGCTCGCCGTCGCAGCGTGCCATGAATGGTTCCTCCGCGCGCATGGCGCGTTCACCCGCGACTACCGGATGTCGTTGCCGCAGAAGGTCGACGTCGTCTTCGGCTCAAGCCACAACGTCGGCGCCAGCACCTTCCAGCTGCCGCAGTGGGTCGGCTGCCTCGCCGAGCCGATGGGCCGGCTCGAGCACGACCTCGCCGCACACTGGTACCGCCACGGCCAGCCGTTCATCGACTCGTTCGCCTTCCCGCTCCGGCGCAAGCTGGTGTGGCCCATCGTGACGGTCGTCGGCGTCCTCATGCTTCTGGCGCTGTGTGGCCAGAACGCATTCGTCGCGATCCTCGGCGCGCTGGCCGCCGGCGGGGTCTGGGCCGCCGTTCTCTACTCGCAGCACCAAACCGCACTGAAGCGTCAAGCCGAGGCGCGGTCGTACATCGAGCAGTCCAAAGAGGAGTCCCTACGCCAGCTTCGCGCTGCGGGTGCGGAGCTTACCGACTGGAGCAGCCGGTATGCGTACGCCGACGCGCAGGAGGCGGGCGTGCGCGAGATGATCGGCAACCTTGCCACCGCGGGCAAAGCCGCATCGCCGTACGAACGCCGGACCATAACCACCAGGTAGGAGCCACGACCGATGACACAGCCAGCCAGCGGCGGTACGCCGCTCATCCCCGCACAGCCGGACGCGACGAATACGCCGTGGGCCCGGCCAGGGCCCACGGAAGCGGACCCCGCCACGACCCGCGCCCGCCGGTATGTCGAGGACCTTCCCGGGTGGGAACCCCTGCCACCGGGAGAGATCACCGTCCACCGGCGGCGGCACTGACGATGTGGGGCGACGGCGGCGCCTACGGTGCCTGGGCGGGCGCCATGGACCGGTGGGCGCAGGGCGAGCCCGTGGACGCGTTCGCCCTGCCGCCGTTGACCCGCGGACAGTTCGACGCCGGCACCTGGGCCCGGCTGGCCAACCGGATCACCACGGCGCTCAGCACCCGGCTGATAGCGTGGGCGACCGCCACGAGCCGCAGTATCGGTCAGGCCCGGGGCGAGTTCGCCACCGCGCAGGCGCTCACCCAGGCCCGGGCCGGACTCCGCGCGATCCGCGGTGTCGCCTCGTCCCCGCTGATCCCCGACGACCTGCGTGCCCAGTTGGTCAGACTCGTTGACGACCAGGTGCGCCAAGCGCAGGAACAGCTGGAGAGACAGGTCCAGGCGGCGGTCCGTGACGGTCTCGACCGCCGGTACGCGGAGCAGCGCCTGCGGACCATACGCGACAATGCCCTAACCGCGCTCCTCGCCGACTCAGCGTCTCTGGCAACCGTGGACGAGTGGCGGCTCGACGTGACGAGCCCCCCGCGCCGGAGAGTCATCCCCGGCTGAGCGCGCCATACCAGGAGCCCTCATGTCTAACCTCACCGACGCCCGTCGGGACCTGGACGCCTATCTCACCGCCCGTGTGCCCCTCATCAGCGTGCGCAGCATCGAGCAGGTACGCGCGCTGCGCCTGGTACGGGACGTGGCGACCGCACCGAGGCGGGCCGCGATGCCGTTCTGGACCTACACGCGGGCGACCGGCCTGCGGGACCTGCGCACCAACGGACCGGTGAACGACGACCGGTCGCTCGTCGGTGCCATGGACTACGCAGCGAGCCAGTTCAGCACCCGGGCGCAGGCGACGTTCGTCTTCGTCGACCCCGAGGACCTGTCCGACGACAACACCGCCAGCCGGCACTTCGCCGAACTGGCCCGGCTCGCCGATGCCAACTCCGGCAGCATCGTGCTGGTCACCGATACTCCACTGTGGAGCGGGCTGCAGCGGCTCGGCATGAGCCTGCACCTCGACCTGCCCGACGCCCAGGAGATGTACGACGTCATCGTGGCGTTCCTCTCCGACCACCGCGGCGTAGTGCCGATCGCCTGGTCGGAGAACGACGCCCGGCGGGCCGCCGAGTTCCTGGTCGGCGTGCCTGAGGGAACGGCTATCAACGTGATGGCCACGCTGGTGGCGAAGGGCGCCATCGACAGGGAGGACGTCGAGTCGGTCGGCCGTTTCAAGGACAAGCACTTCGGTGACCTGTCCGGGCTGGAACGGGTCGCGTTGAAGGCGACCGATCACCAGCTCGGCGGTCTGACGAGCCTGCGCGGCTGGCTGCGGCGCAAGCACCAGCTCATGGTCGCCGACCTGCGCGGCACGCACCTGCGCCCGCCCCGCGGCGTCCTGCTCGTCGGCGTGCCCGGATGCGGCAAGTCGTTGTCGGCCAAGGCCATCGCCGGTGAGTGGAGACTCCCGCTCTACCGCCTGGACCTGGCGACCATCCTCGGCCAGTATGTCGGCCAGTCCGAGAACCGGCTCCGCGAGGCGCTCGACACCGCCGACCGCGTAGCGCCCTGCGTCCTGTGGATCGACGAGATCGAGAAGGGCCTGGCAGGCCAGCACGACAGCACCGGCGTCAGCCGCCGGCTCATCGGGCAGTTCCTGTTCTGGCTCCAGGAGTCCCGCGCCCGCGTGTTCGTCGTCGCCACGTCCAACGACGTCCGCTCGCTCCCGCCTGAGCTGCTGCGCAAGGGCCGCTTCGACGAGATGTTCTTCGTCGACCTCCCCGACGCCGAGGACCGGAAGGAGATCGTCCAGCTGTACTACCACCGCTATGTCGGCCAGGAGTCCCCCACGGAGCTGATGGACAAGCTGGTCGACCTGTCCGATGGCTTCGCCGGCTCGGACATCGAGTCGGCCCTGCACGACGTGGGCGCCGAGGTCCTGCTGAACGGCGGCGTCGAGCGTCTTCGGCCGGACTTCGTCGTAGAAACGTTCGTCAACACCATCCCGTTGAGCAGGACCAACCCCGAGCAGATCGACGAGATCCGCGCGTGGGGACGGGACCGGGCAGTGCCCGCCGGACGGTCGGTCGGTGCACTGGCGACCGGACAGGCGCCCAGCGGCCGTCGCGTCCTGGTCAACTGATTTGCGGCAGCTTCGGCATCGGCACCGTGCTCACCCTGACGGTGCTGTCGGTGCTGGCCGGGGCGCGTAGCGTCCGGGAGGCCGGCGGCCGGGCCGCGGACCTGCCCAGAGCTGCTGAAGGCAGCCAAGGCCGAGCCGGGCGATAGATGGCAAGATCATACGAAACTCCAGTGGAGGTGACCCCAGAACGTGAGGCTGTTCTCCGCGATGCGGCACGAGCAGGCCGTCCAGACCAGCACCGCCGCCTACATCCATGGCCGCGACGGCACTTACGTGAGCTTCTGGAGTGCCGGGACCCCTCGACTGCCTGCTGATGTCAGCCTCTACCAGGCATCCGGCCGACGGGGGGTACGCCGGGCGCCGCGCTCAGGGAGGCCCAGCGGCACGTGCGAGGGCTGCGCGGGGCGGAGGCCGAGGCTGAGCGCGAGGCGCTCGGCGCCGCCGTCCCGCACCGGGCCAGGGACTTGGCTGCGACTCTCGCACCGCATGGCGGGCAGGTTCCGGATCCGCCAGAAGAAGGCGTTAGGCGGCAGTGTCCTGCTGACGCAGGGCACTGCTCACCTTCTCGCCGACGCTTCGAACGATGTCGCCGCCTTCGCGGCCCCGGTTCACGATGCCCTTGATCCGGCTGTCGCTGCCTCGCAGGTCCTTAAGCGCGCGGCGGACCTGGGCGACGAGCACAGCTGCCCCGGACAGCGTGGGCCGGGCCGGCTCTCCCGGCGCATCGCCCACCGCGCCTGCCCACATCGCCAAGATCGCGGGCAGTGGCGTCATCGCATCATCTGCATCGGCGTCCCGATAGGACTCCAACAGCTCGCCGACCATCCGGATCTCGATGGCCGAGTGCAGCACCACCTTCGCCGCATGCGCGACCGGTTCTGGCGCTGGCACCGCCTTCACGGCAACCCAAAGCCAGCGCGCCAGCGTCACGGCGTCGTCGACGACATGCTCGGCCTGGGACCGTGGGTCGGCGCCGAACTGACGACGAAGATCCTCGGCCCGCCGGATGGGCAGCCGGTGCGCTACCTCAGATAGAAGCTGACCGCAGCGCTCGGCGACGGCATCGGCGCCCTGGCTGGCCGACGAGACGACGTCCTGTAAGCGTGTCCGAGCGGTACCGCCGAAGGCTTGCAGGGCCCGAACGCGATCCGTGGCCGACGCGTCTGGCCGGAACAGCGTGTGGAGATCGATGGCGGACACGTCATCCGTTGCCGGTACGGCCACTGACGCTACGCCTGGCTGCTGCTCGTCCATTACGGACGGGACCCCGAGGCGAGCTGACCGGTCGTCAGGAGGCTTTCGATCGCGTTCTTGCGTCGGTTGACGACGCCGGCGAAGTTGGCCAGAGTACCGAGGTAGACGACTGTATCCGAGGCCCACATATCCACCCGAGAGCCACCGCCCGGGCGCGGTTCGATGTCGATGGACATGGTGATGCCGCCGTGGACCCCACGGCGACGCATGTTGATCATTCCCGGTCCGGTAGCGGCGGACCACAGGACGGCACGGGGGCCGGTGAACGCACTGCGCACGATCTGAGCAACCTTCGCCGGCTCATATGCAGTCTCGACCGAGGTCGTCGCGACGGCCCTCCGTGTCTCGACGAACTGCCATACAAAGATGCCGACCAGACCGGCGATGAGGGTAAAGCACAAGAATCCTTCCACAGCGGCGTTCCCTTCTGGACAGACACAACTAACGGTTACTCGACTTATGGCGGACGGTCAGCCGGTCTGCTCGCGGATCTGGGCGAGACGTTGCATCTCATAGCCCGTCAGCATCATCGTCGGCAGGCCGCGCGAGCACTTGAACTCGATGCCGGCGTCGATCAGCGGTAGCGCGGCAGGAATGTGAAGCGAGTCACCGCTGTACATCTCCCAGACCAGACGGGCGGCGCCGAACGTCGCGAAGCCACCCTGGTCGCCCGCCACGACGGCTTGCAGCTCAGCGAGGAAGCCCGCACGGTCGCTGGTCGCGTACTCGTGGAGTGGCCCGAGGCGCTCCCACATGTCGCCGCCGTCGATGCCGCTGTGCTGCATGTCGAGCGAGTACCGGCCGAAGATCTCCAGCCACCGCAACATGTCTGCGGGGAAGCGTGACCGAGGTACCCGGCTGAACAGTCCCATGCCGGTCTCTGACGGACGGCCGTCCGTCAGAGACCGGCGGACAGCCGCCTGGGAGGCACCGTGTTGCCTGGCAACGCAGCGAGCGGATGGTGTCGGCGATGAGTCGACGACCGCCGCGCACCTCGTATGGGTATCTTGCGCCGCCCGAGGCGCGAGCTCGGGGATGGGAGTGCAACAACGACGGATGCAGGACCGGTGATGAGCCGGCACCCCGGTCGTGGCCGTACCCGTGCCGCGACTGTGGGCGCCCGACCGACGCCACCTTCCAGGAACCGTGGGCGCACGAGGCCAGGGGCTACAAGATCCGGCATGATCTGCTCAGCCCGGACCGGTACCGGCGGGAGAGGGCCCAGACCGAGCAGTACGTCTGGGCATACAAGGACGCGTGCTTCCGGGGGGATCGTGCGGCGGCGGACGCTGCCTGGCGGGCATACCGTCGAGCCAGGCCACCGCGCTGGCAAGAGGCCGACGGCTGGTGGGTGGCGTCGTCGGCCATGTACGAGATGGTCGCGCTCGCGGCGGAGTTCGATGACATCGACCGAGCGGCATACGAGCTGATCGAGTGCCACCCATTTGTCGACACCCGCGACGTCGACAACGACAACAGGCGTCGGACGGTCTCGCGCACCTATGTGTCGATGTGCATCAAAGTGTTGGACCGCGAGTCCGCCATCGACCACCCCCGTGAGGCAGAGCTCTACGCCGCGATGCGCGACATCGCGGGCCGGATCGAGGGCGTGCTCGTGGACCACCACCATCGCGGGTTCCGGCGTATCGGTGAGCTTCGCGCTCTCCATCGCTCCCGCGCCGCTATCGCGCAGGCCCGCCGGTCGCACGCGGTCGTCTTCGACGGCTTGCCGCCGATCTGGCGGGCAGCGGAGCCCGGGGAGACACCAAAGCCCTTGAATACGGAAAACCTACGCGGCCTCGTAGACGTCGTCGGCCTGAGTCCCTGGCTCGCTCTGGCGCTTGCCGATGCAGCCGTCGACACTGCGGAGACCCACGATGACACCGGTCCGCTCGACGACCTGGTCCGGCGCCTCGACCACGCCGGGACCTATCCCGCTCTCACCCACCTGGTACGTGCCCGGCTCCACGTGGTGACGGGGGACCTGCAGGGGGCCGTGCGGGAGCTCGAGCTCGGCTCCAGCGCGACTGACCTCCTCGCCCGGCAGCTGCGGCCGCAGATCTTTGCCACCCTCGGTCTGCTCCGGGCGCGGGTCAACCCGGACGACATCGACGACGGCATTGCGCTGTGTCGTGCGGGCCGGGCGGCCGGCGTCCGCTGGTGGCGGCAGGTTACCCCCGCCGACGCGGGTCTGGCCAGGCTTCTGCTGTGGCGGGCGCTGCGGTCCGGGACGCCACCCCGCCGGCGCTCCGATGACGTGCGCGAAGCGGTTCGGTTGATCCGCCGTAGGTGTCGCCCCTGGCACGCTCACGGAGCGGATGACAGGCTCCTCCATCAGGAAGCGGTCGCCGCCCGTGACGCGCTCACCGGTCGCCGCAGCAACGAGCAACGGCACCGGGCGTGGCGCAGCTCGGTCAACCAACCGTGGAGCATCGCCGCGAGAGTCCGGCTGGCCGTGGCGTGGGCCGAGTGGTCCGTGGGCACAGGAGTTCCAGAGCTCGCAGCTGAGGCGTACGAGCATCTCGTGGCCCTGGTGTCCCAGGACGCCATCGCACGGTACGGCGCTCGCGCCAAGCAGCGGGTGCTCGCCGCGGCACAGGAGTACGCCGAGGAAGCTGGGTACTGGCTGGCCCGGACCGGGCGATACCGGGAGGCGGTTCTCGCGCTGGAGACCGGACGGGCCGTCGGCCTGACCGAGGTCCTCGGGCGCGACAACGCCGCAGTGCGCGAACGGCTGCGCGCCGCCAACCGAATGGATCTTGCCGACGATTACCGTCGCGCGGTCGAGGACTTCGACGAGCAGGAGCGCCGCGCCTCTCCCGGGCTCCGGCTAGCCTGGACGCGCCTGCATGACGTTGCCCGACGGGTCGCCGCGGCGACCGGGGCCGACCCGCTGGCGTTCGACGTCAGCTATGACGACATCACCGCCGAGACCGGCGATGGTGCCCTTGTCTACCTCGCCGCGGCGAAGGCCGGCGGGTACGCGCTCGTGGTGTCCGCGAAGCACGACCCGCAGTACATCGACCTTCCCAAGCTCGACCGGGCCTGGGTCGGCAGGATCCTCAACAAGGTCCTGCCCGAAGCTGAGCCATCGACCGGCTTCGCGCGCTTTGCGACTGTGGACGGGAGGCCGGACGAAGCGCGCGACATCGCGCCGGTTGGTTGGACGAGGCAGGACCCGATGGCCGACGGGCTCCGGACACTGTGGAATGACGGGGTCAAGGACCTTCTTCTCTTCAGCGCGAGAGGCCGCATCGTCACCCTGGTCCCGGTCGGGTTACTCAACCTTCTGCCGCTGCACGCGGCCGGAGAGCCGGGCGCTCCTGGAAACCGGTTCACTGAGTGGCGCCACGCCGGGCACTTCTCTGCGATCCGGTACGCGCCGAACGCCCGCAGTCTTCGGCGATGCCGGGACACCGTACGGGAGCTGGCCGGTCGGGAGCAGACGCTGCTCGCGATCGACGTGCCGGACGGGCACGGGATCCATCCCGGCGGTCACCTGCGTTACGTTGCCCGGGAGACCATCGAGGTCACCCGGCGCTGGACAGGGCGGATGGCGCGGCCGACCCACGCCTGCACATGGGAGGAGTTCCGCACCGCAGCCGACCGGCACACCGTGTGGCATCTCGCATGCCATGGCTCCGCCGAGCCCAGATCTATATTGGACAGCCGCCTGTACTTCGCTGACCGCCACGTCACGTTGGAAGACCTGCGGCGTACGCTGAAGCCGAGCCGGCACCGCCTGGCGGTACTGTCCGCGTGCCGGACAAACCTCACCGACTCAACCATGCCGAACGAGGTGGTCGGGATCCCGTCGGTGCTGATACAGGTCGGCTTCGCTGGAGTGATCGCGACCGCGTGGGCAGTTGACGACCTCGCCACTACCTATCTGATGACCGCCTTCTACCAGCAATGGTGCCGGGATGAGACCGAACCGGCCGTGGCGCTCAACCGCGCTCAGCAGTGGCTGCGCACCGCGACCCGGGCCGACCTGACCGTGCTCCTGCCCGATGTCGAGCCGGAAGGCGACACAGGTGAGTATCCCTACGTCGACCCACGGTACTGGGCGGCCTTCGCGTATACCGGTGCCTGAGCGGGTTCTCACGCGACCCCTCGCCACTTGATCCGATAACGCGACAGTGGCGACTGCGGGGTGCCCGGGCACAAGCCAGGAAGCTACGCGCCCCGGCCAGCACCGACAGCACCGTCACGGTGAGCACGGCGCCGATGTGGTGACGTATCCCGCGGCGGTCACGGGGGGTCGGGTACCCGCGCGAACAGGGCGTACAGCTCCGCGATGTCGGCCAGGGCCCACCTCGGCCGCTGCGGCGTGGTCGGTGTCGGCGTGGGTCGCCAGGGCGCGCGAGATCGGCACGAGCGGCCCTCCGGTATGGATGGTGCTTGTGTGAGAGCCAGCCAAGATTATCTACTTTGCCTTCGCCTTGGAAGATAACCGTTGCTTCCGTTGGTGTACGTCAACCTGTGATGAATACATTTTCAGCCTCTCCGAATTGGTCGATCAATACCGGGCCCCTGACGTCCAAGCCACACAGTGCCAGCCGGTTACGGCCCAGTCGAAAAGCTGCTGTGACAGATTTTCCTTCGGCGACCGCGCGGTAGAAGCCGGCCGCGAAAATGATCGCCACATGGTCTGGTACCAACCGGGACATGCCCACGACACATGGCACGTGGCTTCCGATCGCCAACGCTTGGCCCATGGTCAGACAGGCGTTCAGGACGACACACCTGACCGAGCCACGGACGATAGCGAACAGCTCCTCGAGCGCGGCGGGGGGAATCGCATGAGCATAGCCGTCCTCCCCTTCGACCACGATGCCGTCAACGCCGCTGTGGCCGGCGTAGTGCACCATTGCGGGCTGGTGCCGCAGCAACAGCTCTTGTAGGTCCTGATAACGTGGCGCCATACCAGGGACCGTATTTAAATTAGAAACATTATAAATCAAATGTTTGGATCATGCCTGGTTCAGTTCAAACTGGTTCTCAACGTCTGTACTGGTTGCGTCCAGGGTGCCTGTCTTGGTCTCGGTTGGGACTGAGTATGTTGGTCC
>DASRII010000318.1:0-21385 GCA_035650075.1 Micromonosporaceae bacterium
ACCAGCGTCACTACCCAGCATCACCGCTCCCGCTACGCCGCCTCCCGCTCCACCCGCCCCGAATGGCTACCCACCGTTACGGCCATCCCATCACTATCAGTTGCTATCTGAATACCCCATCCAACCAAGCGCGAAGAGCCGGTAAAGGAGGCGCCCGACACCGGTCGCATCTCACCATTGCGGAACATGGAAACCCCGTCGCGGTCCGACGGAGATGACCCACCGTCGGTAGGCCAACCGTAAGGGAGGCGGAACTCCGGGCGGGACAGGACGGCCAAGAAGCGAATGGCGGCGGTCGAAAGGCAACAGGAAAGTGATGGCATGAGACCGGTCCCTCCGGCACGGTCGCTGTCATATAACTGGCCGCATACCAGGCCTGGTGCCTGGACCCGAAAGGGAGCTGACGTGAGCCGGGTGGCCCTTTGAGGAACTACTGTCAAGGAAACGCTGGAACCGTATGGGGAAGTTAGGCGCTATGTCACAGGACGCCACGGTCGTGATGGCCGATCTGGCGGCGCTCGGGATGGGCGGTGACCCAGTGAACGGACCAGAGGATCTGACTGAATGGGAGGCCATCAACTGGGCTGACCAGGAGGAACAGATACAGCGACTACGGCAGAGAGTCTTCAAGGCGGCGCAGGCAGCGGACCGTAAGAAGGTCCGCAACCTACAGAAGCTGATGTTGCGTAGCCGAGCGAACACACTGGTCAGTGTGCGTCGGGTAACCCAACGCAACACGGGCCGCCACACCGCGGGCATCGACGGTCAGGTCGCCCTGACCCCCGAAGCCCGCCTGGACCTGGCCAACCTCCTGCACCACGTAGGACCAGGCCAGGCACTACCGGTGCGGCGGGTGTACATCGTGCGCCGTGTGGCGCTTCGTTGTATCCCTTGTGCAGCAGGGAGGAACTCGGAGGGAGGTTCCTGGGTCTGATGGCTTACCCGAAGCCGAAAGGCGGACGGGACAGGAGCATGCCATTGAAGCCGTGGCCCGGTGAAGGCATCGAACGGGAGCACGGTGAGACCCGCGTGATACGGCAAAGGCTGGATTGCTTGAAGTCTAATCTCCGCTCGGTGAATACGCGCACCCACCGGAAGGATGTCTGAAACCGGTGTCACGTCGTGTGCTGGCATGGAATGTAGGTCGGCGCAACCTCCGCGGCGTGAGCGATGCCCGGGGAGGGCATCCAAGGAGATGAGTGGGCTGCCTACCTCACGCTCGGACGTACAACGAAGACGTACCACGGGATCGCCTACAGGGCGCGAGCCCCAAGGTGACGGAGAGCCAGTGGTAGTCGTGGGAGTGACGCCCCACCAGGGAGCCCGGGAAAGCCGGGCACAGGGCGACGTGGCTCAGGTGACCAGGACGGTCAGGAGGTATTGGACGGCGGCGTGGCTGGCCCGCTTCAAGGCCCTCTACGCCGCGCACGAACAGCTGATGACCGCCTGGGAGCAGGCCGCCGCGCCCGCGCCCGCCCAGGCCACCACGACCACGACCCGGCTGCAGGATGCCTACGACGCCTGGGACACCGCGCTGGAGGCCATCGACGCCGAACGCCGCACCCAGATGAGAAGCCCCGGCCTGCAACAACCGGCCAAGAAGGCCCTGGCCACCCTGGAGCGGGAATGGGACGGCCTGGTCCGCCACCGCGACTACCCGATGATCAGCCTGGACAACAATGCCGCGGAAAGGGCGCTGCGCCGCCCCGTGGTGACCCGCAAGAACGCCTACGGCTCCCGTACCGACGACGCCGCCCGCCTGGCGGCCACGGTCTGGACCGTCACCGCCACCGCCGAGATGGCCGGCCTGAACCCGCTGACCTACCTCACCGCCTACCTCGACGCCTGCGGCCGCAACGGCAGCAAACCCCTCACCGGCCCGGACCTGCAACGATTCCTGCCCTGGAACGCATCCCCCGCCGACCTACGGACCTGGGCACAACCACCCCCGCCCGGCTGAGACCGATCCGCCATCCCATCACGGCGCCGCCACCACAACCGGCCACGCCGAATATCGGCATGCCCACCCACCAGACTTGGGAATACTTACGTCGAGAGTCGGGCTGGTGGGTAATGCGAACGGATCTCCCGGCGCCGCAGGTAGTGCCATTTCATCGGGTGGATCTGGGACTGCAGCTTCCGCGATTTCGCTCGCTGTCGCGACATCGCTCGCGAACTCTGCCTCGACGCCTGGGGCCATGACGCGAGTCATGCGTCCGAACAGCCCGGCGAGTTCCCGGCGAAAGCAGAAGGATCGCAACGAGCACCACCGCAGGCCATGCAAGACCAGTAACGACCGTGACAGCCGCCTCAAGCCAGGTCACATCCCGATAATACGACGGTTGGCTGGTTGGATGGCTCGGCGGAAGGCTGGCGCGGCTGCTGGAGGTTAGCCCGACGGAACAAATGCGCTGAGGGTTGCCCTAGCAGTTCTGTGGGGCAGGGCCCCACCCGTATGGGTGATCAATGGGTGATCCGTGGTTCTGGCACTAGGCGACAGGGTGCGGCACAACTTGATCGTGGCCGCGCCGACGATGAGGAGCAAAAGCGGATCGGGTCAGCCTGCCACTTCAGTGCCTGCGTGAGTTGCGGTTTGTGGTTCGGCGCGCTTCATTCAGTATCGTTATTGGTTGCGAGCGTGGCCGTAACCGCCTCGAATCGGCGAGTGGCGGCCCACAACGCGAGAAGCCTATCCATGTTTCCAGCAGTCATCTGGTCCACCAGGGCGCGATGGCGGCGAGGTGCGCGCGAACGACCTCGGTGAAGGTGCTTTCCAGCGGCGTCAGCGTCGAGAGGTCGATGACGGTTGGCGGGAGGTTCATCGCCGGGTCGTCGGTGATCGGCTCTGCCGCCCATGCCTCGCGCATGGCGCCTCCGGCGACCTGCCGTAGCTCGCGGACGAGTGCGGCGTAGGCGTCGCCCACGGTGCTGGACTCGGCTGCGGTCCACGCGATGTAGTAGCTCAGCCGACCCTGGATCTCCCGGGTGACTTCCGAGAGCCGGATGCGCTCGGCTGCGGGCTCGTCGTGGCGGCGGCGGCGGATCGCATAGGGCATCTCCTTATAGGCCGCGTACGCCTGGAACGCGCCAGCGAACAGATCACGTTGTCTGGCGCGTTCTTCTTCCCGGCTCTTGCGTCGAGCGGTCCACACGGTGATGCAGGCCATTACCGTGGCGGTGAGGATCGCCGCGAAAACCGCCCCGGAGACCAACGCGGTCGCCGCCAGGTCAGGACTTCCACTCACGTTCGCGTCCGGAGACGGTGTTGCGGTGCCGCTTGTCGCGACGACGGTCGGGATGCTCGATGATGGGATCGTCGGCATACCGCTGGCGGGCGTCGGCGCGGGACCTGTCAGTACCGTAGGAGAGGGCGACGGAGTGGGGCTCACATGTTCTCCTGAGCGTGCAGGGCAGGGTGGGGCGCTTCGTCGCCGACCCATTCGCCGGTGCGCCTCCACCATTCTTCCTGCACCAGGTGCGCGACGACGTGACCGAGGAGCGATGCCGCACCGTCGCGGCGCAACCATCGGCGATCCGGTCCGTCGTACGGCCACCACATGCAAAGCTCCCCGCCGTCGTAGCGGTGCGGCGAGTCGGTAGGCCCGTCGACAAACACCCTGGGCACCTCTGGAGACCCAGGGGAGAACACGATCGTCACCTGGCGGGGGTCGACGCCCGGCGGGATCACGGTGCACCGGACGGCGAACCCGCCCCGATACAGGCGTGGCGGCCGGATTACACGGACCGGTACGCCGGTACCGGCGAGTTCGGCGACAAACCGCAGCCGCCGAGCCGGCCCGGCGTACCAGGCCGGCTTCCTCCAGGGCGTACGGGTCACCGCGGCGACCGGCCACCGTACGCGCGAGTCGGCACGACCAGCGCGGCGGCACCACCGAGGCCGAGCGCGGTCGTGGCCATCGGCTGACGCTGCCGTAGCAGATCCGCCGTGCCGGCCAGCGCGCCGCCGTTCGGGTCGTCGACGTACTTCCAGAACACCCGACTCAGTGCGGCCTGCACGGCCTTCTTGTCCGTGTCGTGCTCGATGGCTTCGCCGACCGCGTCGGCGGCCTTACGTAGCCGGGTCGCGACGACCGCGCGGTCGAGCAGCAGCTTCAGCGGAGCGGACACGCCGGCCGGGTCGGGCGTAGCGTACCCGCGACTGATCCGGGTAGCCGCCCGGTCGAGCACGGCGTGCAGAGCGGCCGGTACGCCCATTCCCGCAGTCACGAACTCCCACGCGAGGACGGACAGGTGGAACGACGACAACCCCGGGGTGCTGTACTGCTTGTTCCACGCCTTCAACAGCCGGGTCACGATCCGGCGGGTCTGCCGCAGCGCGGGCGGGTTGGCGTTGAACAGCGCGACGTGGCCCTCCGGGTGCGAGGGCTCCCACCGGCCCTTCTCCAGGTTCGGGATCCACAGACCGTCACCGTCGCGGCGGGTCAGCGCCACGACCAGATCGACCGTGGGGTCCTGACCGTCTACCGGCGCGTTGAACCACAGCTTCGGGCCGCGCTTGGAGGTACCGCAGCGCGCCTTCGGGTACGTCTCGCGGACGGCCGGGCCGAGTAGCGCGCACAGTTCCTCGGTGACCTCGGTCGGCGTTTCGCCCCCGCCCTCCGGGCCGAGCTTCGGGTAGCAGCGGCGGTCGAGGACCAGCCCGCCGTCGCCGTCGGTCACCGGGTGGTTCATCGTGTGGTGGGCGAGCGAGCCGCTGGCGTAGCTGTACAGCGAGCCGGGGAAGCCCTCGGAACAGTCGCGAACCAGTTGCAGCCGGACGCGGGCTTCCTTCAGTGGTACGTCGTGGGCGTCGATCTGCGCCCGGACGACAAACAGGAGTTCAGCAGTATGTCCCATATGGGTGACCCCTCATTCCGCGCTGCGTCGCGGCGCAGCGCCATAGCGGCGGCACCCGAGCGGGGGCCGGAGGACACGGTGTCCTCACCCACCCCTGACGACGCATCTCCGGATCTGTCCAAGGAGGATGAATGCCGAGGTCAGATGCACTCTCGGCAGGTCGACCCGTTGTCCGGGAACATCGACAGGCCGTACGTCAAGGTGCACCTGTGGCAGCGCCGTTCGCGGCGCAGGGTGCACGCGCAGTGCCCGGACGGGCAGCGCGGTTCGCCGCAGGTGACGCAACTGTCGGTCGTCTCGAAGGAATTCCCGCAGACCTCGCACTCGGCCCATTGCGGCTGCCGCCACGGTCTGGCCCGCCGGGGCGGGGAGAACTTTTGCCACGGCGCGTGGTGCTCCACGAGGACGGCGATCAGGTAGCCGTCGCACCAGGTGGCCTGTCCATACAGGGGGTCGCTGTCGTGCCCGGTCCGGTACCGGATCGTGGTGCTGTCGACGGTGACCGGTACACCGTCGGCGCGGTCCGGCTGCCGCAGTGCCGCCGCGACCAGGGCGGTCTGCGACTGGTCGCTGCCGCGAGCCGGTGGGTAGACGCTGCCCTTGCCGCTGGCGAACGACACCACCCCGGCGGCGTCGTAGAGCACCACCGCGCCGAAGCTGTCGAGGTGTTCAATCGCCCGGACGACGCACGCGGCCCGGGAGGCGCTGGACTTCTGGTAGAGCGCGACGATGTCGCCGGGCGTCGGCGTGCCACTGCCGAAGCAGCCGGCCACGATCGCGTCGGGCAGCAGCACCTGGGCGGCGAACAGGTCGCAGGCGTCGTCCTCGAACTGGTCCCCGTCTGCCAGAAGTACACCAGTACCGAGGTCCGGGTCGGTGTTCTGCAAGTGGTGACCGAACTCGTGCAGTCCTGTGAATTGACGACGCCGCGCTGACGCCGAGAGCGCCACGTACAAAGCCGGCGGGTGCTGGTCGTCGCTGTAGCTGCCCGCCACCGAGCAACCCCCAGCCGTGGACGGCACCTCTGGAATCAGCTGCACCTGGACGCCCGGCCAGGTCTGAAGTTCGGACAGAGCGTCAACGCGGAGCCGGTCGAGCGCGCCGGGGCGCTGCCGCTCGACCAGGTCCAGCATGGCCGTAACCTGCACTCGGACCGCGTCCGAAGTTTTATTTGTCATGCTCTGCGCCGCTTGTCTGGCCTCCGTTGGCCGCTAGCCACTGGTCGATTCGGCTGCGCCAGTTCGGCGCCGCCGCCCCGGTCTGACGGAATGCCATGGCATACGTGCCGGAGCCGGCCCTGAGCCGCGCCGCGAACTCGCTGACGTTGAACCTACGGGCGATCGATCGCCAGGCGGGCCGCCAGCGCGGCTGCTCTAGCTCGATCGCCAGCCCTATCGGGAGGCCCGCGGCCCCCAGGATCTCCTCGGCGCGGTACCCGAGCAGCCCAGCCAGGATTTCGGCCTGCTGCTCTGTCGCCGTCTGCTTGCCCTGCACGATCTTCATCACCGTCGACTGCGGCAGATCAAGGGCGGCGACGACGGTCGGTAAGCCCACCCGTGCGGTCGCGGCCTTCAGGTCCACGGCGGCCGGGGCGCGAACTGGGACTAGCGGCGCTACGACCAAGGTATCAAGATCGTCCGCGAGGCTCGCTCGGACGCTGGTGCTGCCGTCAAGAGCGTCGACTGCCGGTCGTCCACGGCGGGTCCCAGCGGGCGGCTCGCGCACCGTGCCGGCCGCCATGTCGACGCACCAGGCGGTGATCTCCGACGCATAGTTGTCGACCATTCGGCTGAGCGTCCCCGTCGGGATCGAGGTAGCGAGTCCTACCCACACGGTGACCTCGACTGGGAATCCTGTGTGACCCGCACTGATAACGAGTCCGTGGTCGTCCTCGCCGGTCGGCTCGACCGACACAGGAGCGACTCGCCAATGTCGCTCCTGCGCACCGAGTAGTAGTACCAGCCGCGACACGTTGCTCCACTCGGCGCGCCAGACCTGCCCCACTGCCGGCTCAAGCTGGTTCGGATCGCCGAACCGGTCATGCAGCCCAGCAGCGGTCAACGTTTGGGGTACCGCCATCGACGCGGCCAAGCGGCGCAGGCGGTCGGGCAGGTCGGCCGTCACGACGATCCACCTCCTCTCGTCATGAACGGGGACGCTGTACTTAGGACTGACGGCGCACCCGCCAGATTGTCCAGCACATCGGAGGTACTACCAGCGGTGCTGCCCGCGACAGATCGCCCGACATCAATTACCAAGATCAAAAGGGACATCGCGCCACCACCTCCTGGGCGACCCTCTCTGGATCGTCGTACCCGCCGGTGAACTCGCGGATCAACGCGGTCAGCTTATTGATCCGGTTGTACGCCGTGCTTCGGCCGCAGCCGAGATGCTCCTGCACCGCCTTCACGTCGATGATCAAGGGAAGCAACTGTCGTTCGGCCGAGGTGAGCTGGGCGAACACGTGGGCAGCCGCGCTCGCCACCTCAGACTCCTCCCGCCGAGATTCCAGCGCGAGATCCGGCGTGGGCTCGGCGGCGGCAACCGCCTCCGCGTCCGCGTCGATGGTCCGCGACTCCGGGTCCATGGTCGCCGGGAACCGCTGGATGATCACGACGACGAGCTGGTGCAGATCGAGGCTCTGGTGGCCGGCGGCGGCCATCACTTCCCGCAAGATCGCGGTGAGATCACCGGGGTGAGCGATCGGAGGCCGCCGAGTCGGATCGCTCCACCGCACCGCCCTGGCCGGTATCCGGTGTGCGGCTGCCACCAGGTCCTCAATCCGGCCGCCCCACGGCGTATCAGCCGTGCCTACCAGCCGCCACCGGCCCGCACCCGGCTCGCCGTCGGGCACCATCTCGAACGTCGGGTCCTCGGTGAGGTGGTCGCGCAGGCGGCGCAGCAGCGAGCCGCGATCGGTCTTGCGGACCTGATCGATCAGCCAGAAGCGCACTATCCGGTGCAGCAACCGTTTCAAGGACTCGTCATCGGTAGCCTCGCTCAAGACCGCGGTGATCGTCCGCTCCCAGCGATCCGCAACGAAGTCCTGCATGACGTCACCGACAAGATCGTCGTCGAGGCGACGGCCGACGTACAAGATCGGAAGACGTCGAAGCTGCTGCCGGACCACTGCCTCCAGCAGCTTGAGGAAGTCCTCGCCGACGTAGCCGTCGTGCAAGCCTGCCAGAACAGAAATCCTGACCTCCCGTCATCTCGCGCCATCGATCGGGCGACCGGGTTCGCCTCCCCGGCCGCCGCCCCGAACAGCAACGGTGAGGGGCCCGTCGAACGCCTTGACACATCAAACCCTGACGGACCCATAACCGTGCCGTTAACGCGCGGGCAAGGCACCTGAGCATAGAAAGATGGCGCCGACCTGGGTGCCGGCGCCATCACTGGCACGTCAGGTGATTCGGAAGGTTGTCGACACGACTAGTCGCCGATCGGCGACGCTGCGATTTTGTAGATCTGTGACGTGCCCCGGCAGGATTCGAACCTGCGCCGCTCGCTGTAGCTGCGGCAACCCGAGCCGCGGCGAAAGGCATCAAACACACTTGACAATCCAGCGGTGTCGAGGGTTCATGGAGGGGTCAGCGCATCGCCCGCGGCATGGGAGCTTTCCTCCGGGAAGGCATCGCATGACCCAAGCTGGGCCTCCGTCCAGCACCGCCGGCCGACGGCCGGCCCGACGCTCGAAGCTCGCCCGGACCTTGCCGGTCCGCCCCGATCCGGCGCGGTCCGTACAGATGACGGCCGAGCAACGTAAGCGCGCCATTGACGCCATGGCCGCACTGCTCGCCGCTATCTGGGCCGACGAGACCGACGCGGTCGACGAGCAGAGCACGCCGTGACGGCTCGCCGCCGGATCGGCTCACCCCGCTATCCGCTGATCCTTCGACGGCACCACCGGGGCGGCTACAGCCATCACGCTTGACATCACCTATCGAGTCGAGCGTCGATGGCTGTGTCCGCCGTCGTCCAGCCGGTCAGCCCGGCGTCCCCGACGCCGGGCTGGCCGGCCCACCAATCCACGTCAGCACAAAGCCGCCGGCACCGCCAACGTCCCAGCAACGCATCAACATCCAGGAGCTGCCCGTAGTGACCGCCCCACCCACCCCTCGGACCCACCCGGCCAAGAAGACCAAACGCACCACCCTGACCCTGCCTCCGGGCGCGCCCCGACGGATCGCCGTCTACGTGCGCCGCTCCACCGACGACGAACACCAGCCGTTCTCCATCGACGCCCAGCTCGCCAAGCTGAACAGCTACATCGACTCTCAGCCCGGCTGGACCCTCGCGGCGACCTTCAGCGACGACGCCTCCGGCGCCACGACCGAACGCCCCGGCCTGCAGGCAGCGCTCAACGCCGCCCGCGCTGGGCGCTTCGACGTGCTCCTGGTCTACCGCGTCGACCGCTTCTCCCGCCGCCTAACCGACATGATGACCCTCGTCGAGCAGCTCGACAGCTCCGGCGTGGCGTTCTGCTCGGCCACCGAGCACTTCGACACCTCAACGCCGATGGGCCGCATGTTCCTGCAACTGCTCGACATGTTCGCGGAGTTCGAACGCAGCACCATCATCGACCGGGTCATCAACGGTATGTCCACCAAGGCCGGCAAGGGCAAGTGGACCGGCGGCACCCGCCCGTACGGCTACCTCGTCGACCCCGCCGAAGACCGGCTCACCCCGCACCCGCAGGAGGCGCCGATCCTGCGCGAGATCTTCGACCTGTTCACCACCGCCCGGCTCGGCACCCGCACCATCGCCAACCGGCTCAACGACCGCGGCCTGCGCAACCGGTCCGGCAAGCCGTGGAGCGGGCACAACATCGGCCGGATCCTGGCCAACCGCGTCTACCTCGGCGAGGTCCACTTCCGCGACATCGTCGCCACCGACGCCCACCCCGCCCTCATCGATGAGGCGATCTTCACCGCCGCGCAGCGGCTCCGCGACGCCCGCGGCGACAAGCAGACCCAGCGCGCCGGCAGCGACTCCGACTACCACTGCACCGGTCTGATCACCTGCCCGGAGTGCGGGCACAAGTACGTCGGCACCTCCGCACGCGGCCGCAACCACCGCTACCGGTACTACACCTGCTTCTCCCACACCCGCTACGGCGCCGCCGGCTGCCCCGCCGGCCGCATCGACGCCGACGACCTCGACACCGCCGTCCTGGAGGCCATCGCCCACACCTTCACCAACCGCACCGACCTGCTCGCCGACGTCATCACCCGCGCCCGCCAGCAACACCACGACAGCCATGCCCACCGCAGCGCCGAACTCGCCACCGTCGAAGCCGAGATCACCAACGCCCGCGCCGCGATCGACCGCTACCTCACCGCGTTCGAGAAGGGCACCATGAGCGACACCACCTGCGCCCCACGCATCGCCGACCTCGAAGCCAAGATCATTCAACTCGAAGCCCGACGCGAACGACTGACCGACCTCATCAGCACCGAGCCCACCGCTCCCGGCCCTAACGTCATTGAGGCCCTGCGCCGCCGCATCCGCCAGACCATCGCCCACGGCACTCCGGCGCAGCGCAAGGAGTTGATCGAGGCCATGGTCACGGAGATCCGCATCGAGGCCGGCGCCGTTTACCCGATCTTCCTGCTACCCGGCCCGGAAGACGAAACCCCCACTGACACAACGTCAGCGGGGGAAGAAGGGACACCGGTTCGCACAATGGTGCGGTCGGTGGAGCCGAGGGGACTCGAACCCCTGACCTTCTGACTGCCAGTCAGACGCGCTACCAGCTGCGCCACGGCCCCCTGCGCCCCGGTCCTGCGGGCACTCGCGCAATAGTACACACCCCACCCCCGCCCGGGGACCCGGGGTCGCTAGTTCATCAGCGGGTCGGGCGGGTAGTGCGCGACCGCCGCCAGCATGCCGCCCTGCCGCCGCAGCACCATCGGCCACAGGTCGTCCGGGCGGGGCACGAACGCGTCCCCCGGCAGGGCGTCGAAGACGAACCACGAACCCGTCTTGATCTCGCCCTCGAGCTGCCCGGGCGACCACCCGGCGTAGCCGGCGAAGACGCGTACCCCCTCGACCGCCGCGCGGAAGTGCTCGGGGTCGCCGGCGAGGTCGACGGTGCCGATCACGCCGGAGACCCGGTGGAACCCGCGCCGGGGGGTGACGCCGGGGCGGGTACGGGCCAGGCAGATCGCGGACTCCGGCTGCACCGGGCCGCCCTCGAAGATGACCGCGGGGTCGCGCGCGAGCGTGCCCCAGGTGCCGAGCACATCCGAGACGGCGACCTCGGTGGCCCGGTTGAGCACCACGCCGAGCGCGCCGCCGGCCTCGTGCGCCACGAGCAGGACGACCGTGCGCTCGAAGTTGGGGTCGCGCAGGCTGGGCGTCGCGACGAGCAGCTGGCCCGTGAGTGAACGCATGGCCTGACCGCCGACGGTTCCCGGTTCCCGGTGCACGAGCTCCCGCCGCCTAGCTCTCGGAACCTACACAGAACAGGTTGCCCGCCGGGTCGGCCAGCACCGTCCAGGCGAAGCGCGGCACGGAGTGCTCGTCGACGATGGTCGCGCCCAGGCCCACCAGCCGCTCGACCTCAGCCACCCGATCGGTGGCGCCCAGGTCGAGGTGGACCCGGTTCTTGCCGACCTTGGGCTCGGCCACCTTCTGCAGGCCGATCCGCACGCCAGCACCACCGCCCCCGGCGCCGCCCTCCCCAGGACCGGCCGGCCCCAGCATCACGTACGAGCCGTCCTGGTCGAACTCGACCGTATAGCCCAGGGCCTTGGCCCAGAACCCCGAGAGCGCACGCGGGTCCGCGCAGTCGATCGTCACGAGGTCAACCGTCAACGCCATGCAACGCACATTAGCCTGCCCTCGACCCCACGGTTAGGGTCTGCACGTGACGGAAACTACTGCCGAGATCGGCGTCGTCGGAGGGTCCGGACTCTACGCACTGCTGGACGGGGCGACCGAGCACGTGGTCGACACTCCGTTCGGGGCGCCGTCGGACCCGGTGACCGTGGCGCGGGTGGCCGGCCGGCGGGTGGCCTTCCTGCCCCGACATGGTAAGGATCATCGCTACCCACCTCACAAGATCCCGTACCGGGCCAACATCTGGGCGCTGCGCACGCTCGGCGTACGCCAGATCCTGGCGCCGTGCGCCGTGGGCGGGCTGCGCGCCGAGCTGAGTGCTGGCACGTTCGCAGTCCCCGACCAGCTGGTCGACCGCACCAGCAGTCGGGCACAGACGTTCTTCGACTCCGGCGCGGTGCACGTGTCGTTCGCCGACCCGTACTGCCCGGCCGGCCGGGAGGCGGTGCTCGCCTCCGCGAAGAGCCAGGGCATCGACGCCGTCGACGGCGGCACGATGGTCGTGGTCGAGGGCCCCCGGTTCTCCACCCGGGCCGAGTCGCGGTGGTTCGCCGACGGGCTGGGCGCGACTCTGGTGAACATGACCGGCCACCCCGAGGCGGTGCTCGCCCGCGAGCTGGCCCTGTGCTACACGGCCGTGGCGCTCGTCACTGACCTGGACGCGGGCGTCGAGGGTGGCGGGCACAGCGTGACCCAGGAGGAGGTGTTCCGGGTGTTCGGCGAGAACATCGCCCGGATGCGGGACCTCCTGCTCGCCACCGTCGAGCGGCTGCCCGCCGACCGCGAGTGCCAGTGCGGCGGCGCGCTGGAAGGCATCGCCCTGCCCTTCGACCTCCCCGGCGGCGATGGCTAGCAGACGGTAACGGCGGCGGGTAGCCGGCGGCCGCGGCAGCGGGTGGCTGACGTTCGCGGCGGCTCCGCTAGCCGGCTGGCAGGCGGACCTCGAAGCGGCAGCCACCGTCCACATTGCGCACGGCGACCAGGCCGCGGTGCGCCTCCACCAGACCGCGCACGATCGCCAGCCCCAGCCCACCTCCGCCGGCGGCCGGCGTGCCGTCGGGCGTGCCGGCCACCGCCGGGGTGCGAGCCAGCTCGCCGCGGAACGCGACATCGAAGACGCGGGGCAGGTCCGGTTCGGGGATCCCGCCGCAGCCGTCGGTGACCGCGAGCCACGCCCCGCGCTCGTCGCCCCCGCCGCTGACCGACACGGTCCCGCCGGCCGGGGTGTGCCGGACCGCGTTGCGCAGTAGGTTCGCGACGACCCGGGACAGCTCCGGCACGCTGCCGCGTACCGCTGGCCAGTCGGTCCGGGTGGCGACAAGCCGCACCCGCGCGGCTGAGGCGAGCGGCGCGGCGGCCGCGACCGCGTCGGAGACCACGTCGCCGAGCGCCACCGGGGCCAGCGTGAGGCGCAGCGCTCCGGCGTTGATCCGGGACAGCTCGAACAGGTCGTCGACGAGCCCGGTCATCCGGTCGGTCTCGCCGCGGATGCGCCGGTGGTACTCAGCCACCGTGGCCGGGTCACGCACCACGCCGTCCTCCAAGGCCTCGGCCGTGGCGCGCAGGCCGGCGAGCGGGGTTCGCAGGTCGTGTGAGACCCAGGCGACCAGCTCCCGGCGGCTCGCCTCGATCCGCCGCTCCCGCGCCCGCGCCTCGGCCGCCCACATGGCGTCCGCGGCGAGCCGCCGGCTTGCGTGCAGGGCCACGCCGAGGCTCACCGCGCCGGCCACGCCGAGCACGATCAGCAGTACGCGCAGGTCGTGCGCTGACAGGAACATCTCCCACGCGGCACCCAGCGCGCCGACGAGCACGGCCAGCACGGTCACCGCGAGCAGTACGCAGACGTAGACGGTGACCGAGTGCCCGCGCAGCCGCCGCAGCAGCAGCACTCCGGGCAGGGCCACGAGCAGCGAGCCGGCCAGCGCGATCGCGAAGGTCAACAGGACCGCGGTCACCGGGTCACCTCGTACCGGTAGCCGACGCCCCAGACGGTGATGATCCGCCGCGGCGCCGCCGGGTCGGCCTCGACCTTCTCCCGCAACCGTCGCACGTGGACGGTCACCGTGGAGTGGTCGCCGAAGGTCCAGCCCCAGACCTCCTGCAGCAGCTCCACCCGCCGGAACGCCCGGCCGGGGTGGCGCATCAGGAAGGCGAGCAGGTCGAGCTCGCGTACCGTCAGGGCCAGCTCCACCCCGCCCAGGGTGGCGACGCGGCGGGCCTGGTCCAGCACGAGGTCCCCGTCGGCCAGCACCGTCTCGCCCGGCTCCGCCCCGCGGCCCTGGCCCGCCGTACCGCCAAGCGGCGCTTCTCCGCCCTCGCGCGGCGCTCCGCCCGGAGCCCACGGCGGTGGCGCGGCGGCCCGGCGCAGCACCGACTGCACCCGCAGGGTCAGCTCGCGTGGGGAGAACGGCTTCGTCACGTAGTCGTCCGCGCCGAGCTGGAGACCGAGTACGCGGTCCGCCTCGTCGCCGCGGGCGGTCAGCATCACGATCGGCACCGCGCCCGCCTGTGCCCGCAGCCGGCGGCACACCTCCAGCCCGTCGATGCCGGGCAGCATGAGATCGAGTACGACGAGGTCGGGGCGCTCCCGGTCGAAGCAGGCCAGCGCGGCCGACCCGTCCGCGGCGAGCGTGACGGTCAGCCCGGCGTGCTCCAGGTAGCGCCGCACCACGTCGCTGACTGTCGGGTCGTCGTCGACGACCAGGATGCGCTGCCCCACCGCCCGAGCGTACGGCGGCCGGGCGCGCCGGCCGCCGTACGTCATGCATCCGTAAGGCCCTCAGCGGCCAGGCCCCGTGGGCATGTCGGTAAGCGGGCCCCCGTTGAGCCCGTCGAGCACGACCCGCGCGCCCAGCGGCTCGGCCAGCGTCACGGTGACCGGCTCGAACTTGAGCATCATGTTGCATACGCCGGTTGGTGGGCGTACCGCTCCCGCGACCATGACCGCGGCGTCGGTCTCCAGGAACAGCGGCCGGATGTCGGTGTCACAGGTGCCGACGCCGAGCGCGAAGGTGAGCTCGTTGCCCTTCGCCTCGATGACGTGCTGGGCGGTCACCAGGCCGCGCACGTGTCCGAAGTCGGGCAGGGACGGGCTGGGCAGCGGCGTGATGGCCGATGCCACGACGGCGACCCGGACCACCGGCTCGCGCACCCCGGCCACGGTGAACAGCCAGGCGGGCACGCTCGCCTCACCCCGGCTGGTCCGCACCATCACCGTGCTCAGCCGGACCGCGGTGACCGTCAACGCGGCACAGCTCTGCGGCGCGGTGGTGCTGACAGACCCGTTCGACGCGGTCGGTGCGGGCGCCGGTGGCGGCGGTGGCACACACTGCGGGTCGCCCTGGTCGATCGCTGCGTACGCCTCGCGCGCGCTGACCAGCGGCACGGTGAGCGTGGCGCGGTCGGCGGGGAACCGGATGGTTCCGTCGGCCGGCCGGGTGGCCGGCAGGTCGGTGCGCAGCACGAAGATGCCCCGGACGTAGGCCTCCTTGAGCTCCCCGGACGGGAAGCCGCCAGCGGGCGCCTCGGTCAACGGGCCCAGCGGCACGAAGCCGGTGCGCCACGCTCCGCTGGCGGTCGACGCGGCCCACGCCTGCGCCACCTGGCGGGCCCGCTGGTCGAACTTCTCGTTCAGGTCAGGGTCCGGCTCCGTGGTGGAGCCGGTGCCGGTGCCCGGCTGGGCGCAGCCCGCGGCGAGCAGGGCCACCGCGGCGAGGACGATGACGGATCGACGCATACGCCTTTGACGCTCCAGCAAGGCGGGTGGTTCCACCCCCGCCGGCCCCTTCCGTCACTCCCCGCCGATGTCCGTGGCGTACGCCTCGTAGACCAGGTCGGCTCCGCGCTGGCGGTGGCGGGACAGCTGGCGCAGCAGGTCGCTGGCGCGCCGGCGCAGCCGCTCGATGTCCCCGGTGGGCAGCCGGTGCGCCAGCGAGTCGACCGCCGCCAGCAGCATGCCGTGGTCACGGATGAGCATCTCCACCCGGCGGACCAGCCGCGGCGCGTGCTCCAGTATCTCGGCGTAGAGGCCGTCGGGGCCCTCGGTGAGGATGATGTGCTCGCCGAAGGCCTCGCGGAGGTTACGCAGGCGCTCCTGCACCAGCTCCCGCCAGCGTGGGTCGGCCGCCGGAGCGGCGAGCGAGCGCTCGAACGCCTGGATGGTCTGGAGTAGCTCGACCCGGTGGCGCCGCGCGAGAGCGAGCGGCCCCGACACGGGTGCCTGTGGAGTGGATGGAGTGGTTCCGGTCACGGTGACGCACCTCCCGACGCCTGGCGCGGTCCCGAAGTCGCGCCCGGACGCGCCGGTGCGCCCGGCGCGGTTGCCCGCCCTTCGATGTTCGGCGCACCGGCGCTGTGTGTCCAGTACTCGACAGGGGTTTTGGCACGCGGGAGGAGATATCGGGAGGAGATATCGGGAGGAGATATGAGGCGCCGGGTGGCGGCCGGGCCAGACCTGGGTCAGGTCAGCGAGGACCCGGCGTGGCCACCAGGCTGGGCAGGAACTCGCGGAGATCGGCGCTGACGACGTCGGCCCCGTGCGCGCGGAGCAGGTCGCCCTCACCCCGCCGGTCCACCCCGACGACCAGGCCGAAGCTGCCCGCCCGCCCGGCCTGTACGCCGGCGACGGCGTCCTCGAGGACGACAGCGTCCGCCGGTGCCGTACCGAGCAGCTCGGCGGCCTTCAGGTAGGTGTCCGGTGCGGGCTTGCCCGGCAGGCCCAGGTCCGCCGCCTCGACCCCGGTGACCCGTACGTCGAAAAGGTCGAGCAGGCCGACGCGGCTCAGGATGTCCGCGCAGTTCCTGCTGGCCGAGACGACCGCCAGCTTCCTGCCGTGCCCGCGCGCGACCCGGACCAGCTCCACCGCGTCGTCGAACACCTCGACACCGAACTGCGCCAGGTGCTGGGCGAAGTATCCGTTCTTGCGGTTGCCCAGGCCGCAGCTGGTCTCGGCGTCGGGCGGGTCGCTGGGGTCACCGTAGGGCAGCACGATGCCCCGGGAGCGCAGGAACGTGTCCACCCCGTCGTAGCGGCGCCGCCCGTCCACATAGAGCAGATAGTCGGTGTCAACGTCAAAGGGGACGAACGGCACGCCGGTAGCGGCGGCCCGGCTGGCGAGGAAGGCGTCGAAAAGGTCCTTCCAGGCAGTGGCGTGAAGCGTGGCGGTTCGGGTAATTACGCCGTCGAGGTCAAACAGTAGGGTGTCGAACCGTGAGATATCTACCGCACGGTTGTCGCCGCCTGCCATCCCGCCGCCTCTCCGGCCCATGTCGCGTCCTGGGGTCCCACCGGGGTGCCCGGGCGGAAGCCGCTGCCCTCCCATGCTGAAGCGGGAGTACGTCCTGCCGCCGGAGCACCTCTCTCCGCCAGACGAGTGGCGGATCATAGAGACACGCTACTCGGAGGACTACATGGACCGCGCCGAGACGGTCTTCTCCCTCGGCAACGGGTTCCTGGGTGTGCGCGGCACGTTCGAGGAGGGGCGCCCGGCGCTGTCACCCGGCACCTACGTCAACGGGTTCCACGAGACGTGGCCGATCGTGCACGCGGAGGAGGCTCCCGCCCTGGCCCGGGTCGGACAGACGCTCATCATTGTGCCGGACAGCACGATCTTCAAGCTCTACGTCGACGACGAGCCGCTGTTCCTCCCGACCGCCCGGGTGCACGACTACCGGCGGATCCTGGACATGCAGGCCGGCATCCTGACCCGGGAGTTCGTGTGGGCGCTGGCGAGCGGGAAGCACGTCCGGGTCAGGTCGAGCCGGCTCGTCTCGTTCGAGCATCGCCATCTGGTCGCGATGACCTATGAGGTGACCCTGCTGGACCATGCGGCGCCGGTGGCGATCTCGTCCCAGGTCGCCAACCGCCAGGACAGCCGGCCCGTTGACGAGGCTACCGAGCAGCGGCCGAACGACCCCCGGCTGGCGAAGGTGCTGCCGCAGCGGGTGCTCAACGCCAAGGTGGCCGAGCAGTTCGGCCAGCGCATCCTGCTCGGCTACCGCACCACCAACAGCCACATGACCCTTGCCGTGGGTGTCGACCACGTGGTCGACGCGGCCTGCCCGTACCAGGTCGAGGGCTCCGTCGACCAGGACGGCGGGGAGATCGTGGTTACCGCGGACGCATCACCGGGCGTGCCGATCCGGATCACGAAGTTCGCGACCTACCAGGGCTCCCGGAGCATCCCAGCGCCGGAGCTGGTCGACCGGAGCCGCCGTACGCTCGACCGGGCGCTGCGGGCCGGGTACGACACGCTGGTCCAGGAGCAGCGCCACCAGCTCGACCTGTTCTGGGACCGGGCCGACGTCCGCGTCGACAACAGGATCGACCCGGTCCGTTGCCAGCAGGCGATCCGGTGGAACCTGTTCCAGATAGCACAGGCGTCCTGGCGGGCCGAGAACGCCGGCATCTCCGCGAAGGGGCTGACCGGGCACGCCTACGACGGGCACTACTTCTGGGACACGGAGATCTACGTCCTGCCGTTCCTTTCGTACACCCAGCCCAGGATCGCGGCCAACCTGCTGCGCCACCGGCACAGCATGCTGGACCGGGCCCGGGAGCGCGCGAAGACGATGAGCCAGAAAGGGGCGCTGTTCCCGTGGCGCACCCTCAACGGCGAGGAGGCGTCAGCGTACTTCCAGGCCGGTACGGCGCAGTACCACATCAACGCCGACATCGCGTACGCGATCCGGCGGCACACCAACGTGCAGGGCGACCTCGACCTGCTGGTCGAGGTGGGCGCCGAGATGCTGGTGGAGACCGCCCGGCTCTGGGAGGACCTCGGCTTCTACGGTGCGGACGGCAAGTTCCACATCCACGGGGTGACCGGGCCGGACGAGTACACCACCGTGGTCAACGACAACACGTACACCAACCTCATGGCCCGGCTGAACCTCAGCTACGCGGCGAGCACCGTGCGCATGCTGCGCCAGGACCGACCGGACGCCTACGTCGCCCTCGCGCACGAGGTGGGCCTCAGCATGGAGGAGGTCGAGTCGTGGGAGCGGGCGGCGGCCTCGATGCACGTGCCGTACGACCCGGAGCGCGGCATCCACCCGCAGGACGACACGTTCCTCAAGCGCGAGGTGTGGGACCTGAAGAGCACGCCGCGGGAGAAGTTCCCGCTGCTGCTGCACTACCACCCGTTGGTGATCTACCGGTACCAGGTGATCAAGCAGGCCGACATCGTGCTCGCCATGTTCCTGCTCGGCAACGAGTTCTCGCGGGAGCAGAAGCGCCGTAACTACGAGTACTACGACCCGCTGACCACAGGGGACTCGTCGTTGTCGGCGTGCGTCCAGAGCATCCTGGCCGCGGAGATAGGCAACGAGCGGCAGGCCATGCAGTACTTCAACTACGCGCTGCTCATGGACCTCGCCGACATCGCCGGGAACACCTCCAACGGGGTCCACATCGCGTCGGCCGCCGGTGTCTGGTCGTCGCTGGTCTTCGGGTTCGGCGGGGTCCGGGACTTCGACGGCGACCTTTCCTTCACGCCTGCCTTGCCCCGCATGTGGAACTCGCTGTCGTTCTCGCTGCTGTTCCGCAAACGGCAGATCCGGGTGGAGCTCACCCATGACGAGGAGCGCTACCTGGTCGAGGAGGGCGAGCCGCTGGAGGTCACCATCCGGGGTGAGCGGCACCTGCTGCGCCCGGGCGTACCGGTCCCGCTCAGGAGGGCCTCCCCGGCGCCCCGCCAGAAAGCGGTGGCTGCGGCTGCGGGCTAGGACACCGGCCGGCCAGGACACCGGTCGCGGTCGGTCGCGGGGGTCACGACTGAGCCGGGCCACGGCGGTCGCGCTCGGCCGCGGTGGTCGCGGCTGAGCCGCCGGTCCAGGGGCGGTGGGCGCTGCCCGCCGCCCCTGGACCGGTATCTCACATGACCTTGATAGGTGTCGAGAGCAGCTGGTTGTCCGCTGGCAGCGCATCGGGCTGGTTGACGATGGTTGCGGTGGCCCGGAACGTTATCTTGCCCAGGGCCCGGTCATCGCTGGTCACCGTGTAGCTGAACAGGAAGCGGGTGGACTGCCCGCCCATCTTGACCGGCACTGACAGGGTGAGCACCCCTACTCCGGT
Organism: Micromonosporaceae bacterium; assembly: GCA_035650075.1. Taxonomy (GTDB): domain Bacteria; phylum Actinomycetota; class Actinomycetes; order Mycobacteriales; family Micromonosporaceae; genus DASSUC01. Next base: position 19,775 of record DASRII010000318.1, read on the forward strand.
GAAGCCACCCGGCACGCCCTTGTCCAGCTCGACCCGGACGGTCTCGGGGTAGCGGGTGTTCCGCACGTAGACGTCGATGGCGATGGTCTGCCCGACCCGCGCCGACTGTGGGACGCCCAGCCGGATGATCGCCACATCATGCGTCCGGACCCCTACCACCTGCGAGGTCGACGCGGTCCGGCCATCGGTCGTGGTGACGGTGAGGCGCACGGTGTAGTCGCCGTCGGCGGTGAACCGGTGGGTCGGGTTCTGCTGGGTCGAGGTCCCGCCGTCCCCGAACTCCCAGAGCCTCGCCGAGATCCCGACGTTCGCCGGGTCCTGCGACGCGTCGATGAGCTGGACAGTGTCAAAGGCGCTGGGGTCGTCCGGGTAGTAGTAGAAGCTCGCGACCGGGTCCGGTGCCGTCCTCAGGCGGAACGTGGTCGAGTTGGCTGCGCCAGAGCTGGTCTCGCCGACCTGGATGAAGTAGGTCGTGCCCGCCTGCGCACGGAACGTCGCCGGATAGTAGTAGTAGTTCGTGCACCCGACCGGCGACAGGTTCGCCAGCGAGGTGCCCGTGTAGACAGCGACACCGGCGCCGTACTGGTCGACCGAGGCCGACAGCGACTGCGTCGTCGTCGGGGTGACCGAGTACCACACCGTGCGGCTGGTGCCGAAGCACGACGGCTGCGGCTCGCCAGCCTCCACGCTGGCTACCGCCAGGTTCTGCGTGTCAGCGAACGGAAGCGCGCCGACCACCGTCGCGTTGGCAAAGCTGTCGTTGCCCGGTGGGACGAGCGCGGACACCGAGAGCTGGAGGCTGCCGCCCCCGGTCCCGCCGTGCCCGCAGCAGAAGCTGACCATGAAGTAGTACGTCGTGCCCGCGCTCGCCGCGAAGGAGATCCGCGACTGGAGCGAACCGGCGTCGTCGTTGCAGGCCAGCAGCGTGAGCGAGCCTTGGCTGCCGGTCCACGCCGACAGCACGGTGTCGTAGTTGCTGCCGAACGTGTTGGCATCGATCGTCGTGTCCGCCGAGGCTGTGTACGCGTACCAGACCGACCCGTTGTTGTAGCACTCCACCGGGTCGCTGGGGTCCGACGTCGCCTCGCTGGTGTCCTGGGCTGTCGTGAATGGCAGGCTGGTGATCACGGTAGCGCTGGCGAAGTCGTCGTTGGTCGGCTGGGCCAGAGCCGCAGTCGACCCGACAAGGGTGAGCGCGAGCGCGCTCGCCGCGACCACGCCTAAGCGCAGGCTATTTCGTCTGACCATCGCTCCTCCTCGAGCGTCGGCCCCCGTGGCCCGGCCGGCTGGCGCCCCAGGCCGGCACCAAGCGACGGAGAGATATGTCATCAGGTAGGAGTGGTATCGCCCGACCGGGCGCGGATACGGCTGGATACGACAGCCTCCTGTCGTTTCTGACACGGCAGGATCAGCAAGTGCCCCTGGCTCGAACGTGTATAGCCGCTCCACTCAACCCCAGTCAATCGCCTTAGGGACCGTATTTAAATTAGAAACATTATAAATCAAATGTTTGGATCATGCCTGGTTCAGTTCAAACTGGTTCTCAACGTCTGTACTGGTTGCGTCCAGGGTGCCTGTCTTGGTCTCGGTTGGGACTGAGTATGTTGGTCC
>DASRII010000319.1:0-71470 GCA_035650075.1 Micromonosporaceae bacterium
CAGCTGTACGCCAACCTCGGTGCGCTGGGCGCGAACCCGGCCGAGGTGCTGCGCGGGTTCCTCGACGCGTTCGGGGTACCGACGCACCGGATCCCGGTCGGCATGGAGGCGCAGGTCGGGATGTACCGCAGCCTCCTCGCCGGCAAACGGGTCCTGATCCTGCTGGACAACGCCCACGACGCGGATCAGGTACGCCCGCTGCTGCCCGGTACCGCCGGCTGCATCGCCGTGGTGACCAGCCGCAACCAGCTCATCAGCCTGGTGGCGGCCGAGGGCGCCCAACCGTTGACGCTCGACCTGCTGCCCGCCGAGGAAGCGCGGCAGCTGCTGGCCCGGCGCGTCGGTCGGCACCGGTTGACCGCCGAACCGCGCGCGGTCGACGAGATCGTCGCCGGCTGTGTCGGGCTACCCCTGGCTCTGACCATCGTGGCCGCCCGCGCCGCGACCCGGCCGGGGGTCTCCCTGGCCACCCTGGCCGGGCAGATCCTGGCCAACAACGGAAGCCTGGACGCGTTCGCGGAGACGGACCGGTCGAGCGACGCCCGCGCGGTGTTCTCGTGGTCGTACCAGATGCTGGGCGGCGACGCGGCGCGCATGTTCCGGTTGCTCGGCGTACATCGCGGGCCGGACATCGCACCGGCGGCGGCCGCGAGCCTCGCCGGCGTGACCGTGCCGGCGGCACGCGGGCTGCTCACCGATCTGGCCAACGCCCACCTGGTCTCCGAACAGGTACGTGGCCGGTACGTACTGCACGACCTGCTTCGGGCGTATGCGGCCGAGCTGGCGCGGTCGGTCGACCCGGAGGACGCCCGGGAGGCGGCTCGCCGCCGGGCACTGGACCACTACCTGCACACGGCACACGCCGCGGACCGGCTGCTGGACCCGGCCCGCCGCGTAGTCACGCTGCCCCCGCCCGAACCGGGCGTGGTACCCGAGGTCGTCGGCACCGTTGACGACGCGACGGCATGGCTGGACGCGGAACACGCCGTCCTGGTGGCCGCCGTGCGGCAGGCCGCCGACGCCGGACTCGACGCCCACGTCGCACGTCTGGCCTGGGCGACGAGCACGTACCTGGACCGGCGGGGGCGCTGGGCCGAGTGGGTAGCCGTGCAGCAGTTCGCGCTGGCCGCCGCGCAGCGCAGCGGCGACGCGGCCAACGAGGCCCGTGCCCACCAGGTGCTGGGGCACGCCTACTCGAGGCTCGGCCGCTACGACGACGCGACCGTGAGCTACGACCGGGCGCTGAAGCTGTTCACGGAGCTGGGCGATCGCGCGAGCGCCGGGCATACCCATCTCCTGCTCACCGCCGGCCTCGAGCGCGCCGGGCGGATGGCCGAGGCACTCGCGCACGCGGAGCACGCCCTCGACCTCTACCGGACCATCGGCGACGCGAGGTGGCAGGGCATCTCCCTCAACACGATCGGCTGGTACCACGCCAAGCTCGGGGACTACGCACGGGCGCTCGAGTGCTGTGGCGAGGCCCTCGCGATGCTCCAGACGATCGGCGACCGGCACGGTCAGGCGGCGACGCAGGACAGCCTCGGGTACATCCACGACCAGCTCGGTGACCACCGTCTGGCGATCGACCACTTCCGGCAGGCCGTGGTGCTCTTCCGCGAGATCGGCGGGCGGTACTTCGAAGCCGACGTCCTCGCCCGACTCGGCGACGCCCACCTCTCCTCCGGGGACCTCGAGTCCGCCCACGACGTGTGGCAACAGGCCCTGAAGACGTTCGATGAGTTCGGCCACCCGGACGCGGACAGCGTCCGCGCCAAGATCGATGCGGTCGCGCACTAGGATCGCTCGGGTGTCGAGACGAATTCGCGTCCTTGCGGCGCTCGCCTGCGCGCTGGTTCTCCCGGGGTGCGGTCGCGACCCGAGCGCGACCCCGACCCAGGACCGGGCCGGGATGACCGTCGCGGTGGACGAGGTGCTGGCGGCGAAGGTACCGGAGCCGATCCGGTCCGACGGCACACTCGTCGTGGGCATCGATCCGGCGTACCCGCCCGCGGAGTTCCTGGCCGAAGACGGCCGTACCGTCATCGGGTTCGACGTCGAGCTGTTCGACGCCGTAGCGGCCAAGCTGGGGCTGAGGACGCGGTACGCCGTCGGCAAGTTCGACGACCTCGTCCTCGCCGTGAAGGCCGGGAAGTACGAGGTTGGCGTCTCCTCGTTCACGATCAACCCGGCGCGCAAGCAGAACGCGCTGATGGTCAGCTACTTCCAGGCCGGTACCCTGTGGGCCACCCGGCAGGGCAACCCGGGGGCCGTCGACCCCAACGCGGCCTGTGGCAAGAAGGTCGCGGTACAGGCGACCACCGTGCAAGAGAACGACCTGCGGCTGCGCTCGGCAGACTGCAAGGCGAAGAAGCTGCCGGAGATCACCATCTCGGTGTACGAGCAGCAGAAGCACGCCACCGCGGCCGTCCTGGACGGGCGGGACGACGCGATGCTCGCGTACTCGCCCGTCGGCGGGTACGCCGTCGCCCAGTCCCGGGGAGCCCTGCAGCTCATCGGTGAGGTGTACGACGTGTCGCTCTACGGCTACGCCGTGGCCCCGACCCAGCCCGCCCTAGCCGAAACCCTCCGCGACGCCCTCAAAGCCCTGATCGCCGACGGCACCTACACCACCCTGCTAACCAAGTGGGGCATAAACGGCGGCGCCATCAAAGACCCGAAAGTAAACCCTTGACCCTGCTCGCCCCTCTCCCCGTTGATCATGAACCTAGTTGGTGGCTCGACGGCGTGTCGAGCCACCAACTTCATGATCAACCGGTGGGTTTGACGCCAACTCCGACGAAGCCGGGCATCAGCTTCGGCGCTGGCTCGGCGCCTGGTTCGGGGCGCCACTCGGCGAACGGGACCAAGCCGGGCTCGACCAGCTCGAAGCCCTCGAAGAACACCGCGATCTCGTCGCGGTTGCGCAGGCCGACCGGGCTGGTGGTGCGCTCGTACGTGGCCAGCACCTCGCGACCTTCCGGCGTGATCTCGTCCGGCCACGAGGTCTGCGAGATGACGAGGTAGCTGCCGGGGACGAGCTCGTCGCGGTATCGCGAGATCACGGCCGCCGGCTGGTCCGAGTCCGGGATGAAGTGCAGGACGGCGACCAGCAGTACGGCGACCGGCTGGGAGAAGTCGAGCAGTTCGCGGACGCGGGAGTCGCCGAGCACCGTGTCCGGCTCGCGCAGGTCCGCCCGAAGTACCGTGGCGAACTCGTTCTCGGCGAGGATCGCCCGGCTGTGCGCGACCGCTACCGGATCCATATCGACGTAGACCACCCGGGCATCCGGTGCCGCCCGCTGCGCGATCTCGTGCACGTTGCCGACCGTCGGGATGCCCGACCCGAGGTCGAGGAACTGGCGGATCCCGGCGCCGACCAGGTACTGCACCGCCCGACGCATGAAGTGTCGGTTGGCCAGGGCGGTCGGGCCGATCTCCGGCGCCACGGCCAGCAGCTGCTCGGCGATCTCCCGGTCGGCCCGGACGTGATGCGATCCCCCGAGCATGTAGTCGTAGATCCGGGCCGGACTCGGATGGTCCAGCGCGATGTCCGGCGGCGCCCAGGTCGGTCTGTCCACACGCAGGAATATAGGCGCCCTGTCGCTCTCCGTGGCTCCCCGGTGTTGTCGGAGGTGAGGGCTAGGCTCGCCTACGTGGTAGATGCGCCCCGGTTGCTCCTGGTCGACGGACATTCGCTCGCCTACCGGGCGTTCTTCGCGCTCCCGGTGGAGAATTTCTCGACCACCACCGGCCAGCCGACGAACGCGGTGTACGGCTTCACCTCCATGCTGATCAACGTGCTACGCGACGAGCAGCCGACTCACGTCGCGGTCGCGTTCGACGTGTCCCGGCGCTCGTTCCGGAACGAGCGCTACGCGGAGTACAAGGCGGGAAGATCCGACACGCCGAGCGCCTTTCACGGCCAGGTGAGCCTGGTGCAGGAGGTGCTGGGTGCGCTGCAGATCCCGGTGGTGCAGCAGGAGGGCTTCGAAGCCGACGACGTCATCGCCACCCTCGCCTGCCAGGCGCGCGACGCCGGCATGCAGGTGCTCGTCTCCACCGGCGACCGCGACGCCTTCCAGCTGGTCGACGACAAGATCACCGTGCTGTACGCGATACGTGGCGTGTCCGAGCTCGCCCGGATGGACCCGGCCGCAGTGGAGGCGAAGTACGGCGTGGGTCCCGAGCGGTACCGGGACCTGTCCGCGCTGGTGGGCGAGACCAGTGACAACCTGCCCGGGGTGCCCGGCGTGGGGCCGAAGACGGCGGCTAAGTGGATCACGACGTACGGGTCACTCGACGGCGTCGTGGCGCACGTCGACGAGATCAAGGGCAAGGCCGGTGACAGCCTGCGCGCCCACCTCGCGGACGTGCTGCGCAACTACGAGATCAACCGGCTCATCGACGACATGACGCTGCCCGTCGGCCCCGCCGACCTGGTCTGGCACGGCTGGGACCGGGAAGCGGTCCACCGGGTCTTCGACACGCTGCAGTTCCGGGTGCTGCGCGACCGGCTGTACGAGTACCTCCAGGCGGTCGAGCCGGAGGCGGAGTCCGGGTTCGACCTCGCCGGGGAGATGCTGCCACCCGGCGCCGTGGCCGGCTGGCTCACCCAGCACGCGCCGCCCGGCCAGCCGGTCGGGGTGGCGGCGTCCGGGACGTTCGGCCGCGGCACCGGGTCGCTGACCGGAGTCGCCGTCGCGACCGGGACCGGACCGGCCGCCTGGTTCGATCCCGCGAAGCTCGACCCGAAGGACGACGACGCGGTCGCCCGCTGGCTCAGCGACGCCGATCGACCCAAGGTGCTCCACGATGCGAAGCCGGTCCGGCTGGCCTTTGCCGAGCACGGCTGGACGCTGGCCGGGGTCAGCTGCGACACGGCCCTCGGGGCGTATCTCGCCCGGCCGGACCAGCGCTCGTACGATCTCGTGGACCTGGCGCTGCGCTACCTGCACCGGGAGCTGCGGGTAGACGCGCCGGAGAACGGGCAACTGACCCTCGAGGGGTTGGGCGACGAGGAGATCGAGCGCAACCTGATGCTGCGGGCGAGGGCGACGCTCGACCTCGCCGACGCGCTCGACGCGGAACTGTCCCGGGAAGGCGGGGGAGCCCAGCTCCTCCGCGACGTGGAGCTGCCACTGGTCGAGGCGCTCGCGACGATGGAACGGGCGGGCATCGCGGCCGACACGCACTACCTGTCCGAGCTCGAGGCGCACTTCGCGGCCGAGGTGAAGGCGGCCGCCCAGGCGGCGTACGCCGTGATCGGGCGCGAGTTCAACCTCGGCTCGCCGAAGCAGCTGCAGGAGATCCTGTTCACCGAGCTGGCCCTGCCCAAGACGCGGCGCATCAAGACGGGGTACACGACCGACGCCGACGCGCTGCAGTGGCTGTACGGGCAGACCGAGCACCCGCTGCTCGAGCACCTGCTGCGGCACCGGGACGTGGCCCGGCTGAAGTCCACTGTGGATGGTCTGCTCAAGTCGGTGAGTCCCGACGGGCGGATCCACACCACGTTCAACCAGACGGTGGCCGCGACCGGTCGGCTGTCCTCCACCGATCCCAATCTGCAGAACATCCCGATCCGCACCGAGGAGGGCCGGCGGATTCGCCGCGCGTTCATCGTGGGCGAGGGGTTCGACTGCCTGATGACGGCCGACTACAGCCAGATCGAGATGCGCATCATGGCGCACCTGTCGAAGGACGAGGCGCTCCTCGAGGCGTTCCGGTCCGGCTTCGACTTCCACGCCGCCACGGCGTCGTCGGTCTTCGGTGTGCCGGCCACCGAGGTCAACCACGAGCAGCGGCGGCGGATCAAGGCGATGAACTACGGCCTGGCGTACGGGCTGTCGGACTACGGGCTCGCGTCCCAGCTCGGCATCTCCACGGAGGAGGCGCGGGTGCTGATGGCGGAGTACTTCGAGCGGTTCGGCGGGGTGAAGGCGTACCTGGATCGGGTGGTCGACCAGGCGCGGATGGACGGGTACACCGAGACGGTGCTGGGCCGGCGGCGGTTCCTGCCGGATCTCGTCTCGGACAACCGGCAGCGCCGGCAGATGGCCGAGCGGATGGCCCTCAACGCGCCGATCCAGGGCTCGGCCGCCGATGTCATCAAGGTGGCGATGCTGCGCATCGACGAGGCACTGCGGTCAGCCGGACTCACGTCGCGGATGCTGCTTCAGGTGCACGACGAGCTGGTGTTCGAGGTCGGCCCCGGCGAGCGCGAGGAGATGGAAGCCCTGGTCCGGCGCGAGATGGGCGGGGCGTATCCGCTGTCGGTACCGCTGGAGGTCTCGATCGGCGTCGGCCGGGACTGGGCCGACGCCGACCACTGACCCCGGCGCTCAGTGCCTGCCTCGCTCCGCTGCGCGCCTCATGCGGCGCCTTCCCTCGTCGCTACGCTCCTCAGTCCAGACGCCGCGGCGCTGCGCTGCGCTCAGTGCCTGCCTCGCTCCGCTGCGCTCAGGGGCGGACAGCCCGCACGATCGCCGAGTGCATACCGTCGGCGACGGCGTGCGTGAAGGTCAGCTCGACCTCGGTGAAGCCGGCGTCCCGCAGCCCCTGCTCGTACTCCGATCGCGACAGCGCTCCGGCCACGCAGCCCACCCAGTCACCGCGCTCGGCCCGCTCGGTGGGGGAGAGGCGGTCCTCGGCCACGACATCCGACACACCGATCCGGCCGCCCGGGCGCAGCACCCGGTACATCTGCCGGAACACCGCCGGCTTGTCGGTGGACAGATTGATCACGCAGTTCGAGATGATGACGTCGACACTGCCGTCGGGCAGCGGGATGTCCTCGATCTCCCCTCGTAGAAACTCCACATTGGACGCTCCGGCCTCGGCGGCGTTGCGGCGGGCTAGGTCGAGCATCTCGTCTGTCATGTCCAGGCCGTACGCCTTGCCGGTCGGGCCGACCCGGCGCGCCGAGAGCAGCACGTCGATCCCGCCACCGGAGCCGAGGTCCAGTACGGTCTCGCCCTCGCGCAAGTCCGCGACGAACATCGGGTTGCCGCAGCCGAGGCTCGCCTCGACCGCCGCGAGAGGCAGCTCGGCGCGCTCCGCCTCCGAGTAGAGTCCCGACCCGAACTCGCCGCAGTCACTGCCGCAGCAGCCCGACGCCGACGTGGCGGCCGCAGCGTACTTCGCTCGTACTTCTTCGCGCACATCCATGCTGTGAGCATTGCGCGCTGTTTAGACATCTGTCAAGCTAGACCAATGTCGAAACAGTTGCCTTCCGGCTGCTGTACGCCGCTCGGTCGGGAGCCGCTCGACGCGGACCAGGCGGTCACGGTGGCGCCGATGTTCAAGGCGCTCGGTGACCCGGTACGGCTGCGGCTGTTGTCGATGATCGCGGCGTGCGCGGACGGCGAGATCTGCGTGTGCGACCTGACCACCCCGTTCGAGCTGACCGGTCCGACGATCTCCCACCACCTACGGGTGCTGCGCGAGGCCGGACTGATCGATTGCGAGCGCCGGGGCACCTGGGTCTACTACTGGGTGGTGCCCGGCGTGCTGGCCCAGCTCGCCGGCCTGCTGACTGTCGAACCCACGGGGGCACAGGTATGACGACGTCGATCCGCCCGATGACCGAAGCGGACGCGGCCGCCGTACTCGCGATCTACCAGTCCGGTATCGAGACCGGCAACGCCACGTTCGAGACCGCCGCACCAGAGTGGGCCGCGTTCGATCGGTCCCGGCTGGCCGACCACCGGCTGGTGGCCACCGATCCGGTTACCGAACAGGTCATCGGTTGGGCCGCGCTGTCCGCGGTCTCCGACCGCTGCGTCTACGCCGGGGTGGCGGAGGACTCGGTGTACGTCCACGATGTCGCGCGCGGCCGGGGAGTCGGCCTCGCGTTGATGCGGGAGCTCGTCGAGTCGTCCGAGCGCGGCGGCATCTGGACCCTGCAGACCGGGATCTTCCCGGAGAACGTGGCGAGCGTGGCGCTCCACGAGAAGGTCGGGTTCCGGATAGTCGGTCGCCGCGAGCGGCTCGGACAGCACCACGGCGTATGGCGTGACGTGCTGTTCCTCGAGCGACGCAGCCCGATCGTCGGCTGACCGCTATTCCTCGTCGGATCGCTCCGCTCCATCGATCAAGGACGAATGAGTGCGCGGAACGGGCAAATCAGGCCCCATTCGTCCTTGATCGGCGGAAGGGGAGGCGGAAGGGGAGGCGGAAGGGCCGGGGCCGGCGGCGCGGTCGAAGAAGCGCAGCAGCTCCACCGGCAGCGGCATGATGAGCGTCGAGTTCTTCTCGGCCGCTACCTCCACCACGGTCTGCAACAAGCGCAGCTGCAGGGCCGCCGGAGTCTGATGCATGATCATCGACGCATCGGCCAGCTTCTGGGCCGCCTGCAGCTCACCGTCGGCGACGATCACCCGCGCCCGTCGCTCGCGCTCGGCCTCGGCCTGCCGGGACATCGACCGCTTCATCGACTCCGGTAGCTGGACGTCCTTGATCTCCACGCGGTCGATATGGATGCCCCAGCCGAGCGCCGGGCTGTCGATGAGCAGTTCGAGCCCGCGGTGCAACTGCTCGCGGTTGGACAGCAGGTCGTCCAGTTCGCTCTTGCCGATGACGGACCGCAGCGACGTCTGGGCCACCTGGGCGACCGCGAACAGGTAGTCCTGCACGACGATCGCGGCCTTCACCGGGTCCTCGACCCGGAAGTACACCACCGCGTCGACCTTCACCGAGACGTTGTCGCGGGTTATGCCCTCCTGGGCCGGTACCGGCAGCGTGACGATCTGGACGTTGACCTTCTTCATCCGATCGACGAGCGGGATCAGTAGTGTGAGCCCGGGCTGCCGGGCCTTCTGACGCGCCCGGCCGAAGCGGAAGACGACGCCCCGCTCGATCTGGTTGACGACGCGGACACCGCCGAAGAGCACCCAGGCCACCACGAACCCGAGCGCCCCGAAGAGAACAGCTTCGATCACACCCCGAAAGCTATCGCCGTCAGGCAAGTGGCTTGTCGGTCACGAAGATCGCGGTACCGGGGAAGAGCCGGCCGCGCATCGGGCTCCACTGCCCCCAGAGCTGGTCGTGGCCTTCCGGCCACTCCGGCTCGACGAGGTCGCGCACCACGAACCCCGCCGCGAGCAGCTCGCGGATCCGGTCACCCATCGTGCGATGTTGCTCCACATAGGACGGTACGCCGGCCGCGTCGCGCTCCACGTACGGCTGCCGGTCGAAGTACGAGTGGACGGCGATCAGCCCGCTCTCTCCGGGATCGTCCAGGAAGACCCACCGCATCGGGTGGGTGACCGAGAAGACCCAGCGGCCGCCGGGCCGCAGCACCCGGTACACCTCACGCATGGCCGCGGCCGAGTCCTCGACGAACGGGATCGCGCCGAACGCGGTACACGCCATGTCGAACGACGCGTCCGGAAACGGCAGGGCCAGCACGTCGCCTTGCACCAGCGGTACCCGTACCCCCGACGATTTCGCGGCAAGCAGCGCGTGCCGCAACATGCCGGCGGACAGGTCGATGCCGACCACCTCGGCACCCTGGGTGGCGAGCCAGCGCGCGGCCGCGGCCGCCCCACAGCCGACCTCCAGCACCCGCCGACCGCCGACATCGCCGAGCAGCCGGGCATCGGCCTCGCGCAGCCCCTCCGGGCACCACAGGAAATCGACATCGCCGAGGAAGTCGCCGTGCTCGGCCTGGTAGTTGTCCGCGTCAGCGTCCCACCAGCTCCGCGAGGCGTGCCTGATATCTTCCGGAGTCACTGGTACACGGTAGGGCTTGCACGGTGTGGCGCTGCGCACGGTAAGCTATTCGATGCGCTCGTGGATTGTGTGCCTCAGTAGGGAGCAGGTCCGCGGTCGTCGGACACCTCCAATGATCTTCTAGGCGATCGTTACGCGTGCCCGGCGGCAGATCCGCGGGCGTGACGAGGGTCACTGCGACACCATTCCGACCGGAGCAACAACCCACATGACGAGCAGCATCGAGGCCTCCTCGAGCGCCCCCGCTGGCCCGGCCAGTAAGGTCACTGTCGATGATCTCGGCACCGAGGAGGCCTTCCTCGCGGCCATCGACGAGACCATCAAGTACTTCAACGACGGCGACATTGTCGAAGGCACTGTCGTCAAGGTCGATCGGGACGAGGTCCTGCTCGACATCGGCTACAAGACCGAGGGCGTGATCCCCTCGCGTGAGTTGTCGATCAAGCACGATGTCGACCCCGCTGAGGTGGTAACGGTCGGCGACCACATCGAGGCCCTGGTTCTCCAGAAGGAGGACAAGGAGGGCCGGCTGATCCTCTCGAAGAAGCGGGCGCAGTACGAGCGCGCGTGGGGCACGATCGAGAAGATCAAGGAGGACGACGGGGTCGTCCGCGGCTCGGTCATCGAGGTGGTCAAGGGCGGTCTCATCCTCGACATCGGGTTGCGCGGCTTCCTGCCGGCATCCCTGGTGGAGATGCGGCGGGTTCGGGATCTGCAGCCGTACGTCGGCCGCGAGCTCGAGGCGAAGATCATCGAACTCGACAAGAACCGCAACAACGTGGTGCTGTCCCGGCGCGCGTGGTTGGAGCAGACCCAGTCCGAGGTGCGTACCGAGTTCCTGCACAAGCTACAGAAGGGCCAGGTCCGCAAGGGCGTGGTCTCGTCGATCGTCAACTTCGGGGCGTTCGTCGACCTCGGTGGCGTCGACGGCCTGGTGCACGTGTCCGAGCTGTCCTGGAAGCACATCGATCACCCGTCCGAGGTCGTCGAGGTGGGCCAGGAGGTCGAGGTCGAGGTGCTCGACGTCGACCTGGACCGAGAGCGGGTCTCGCTGTCGCTGAAGGCGACTCAGGAGGACCCGTGGCGGCAGTTCGCGCGTACGCACGCGATCCAGCAGATCGTGCCCGGCAAGGTCACGAAGCTGGTGCCGTTCGGAGCGTTTGTCCGGGTGGATGACGGTATCGAGGGCCTCGTGCACATCTCCGAACTGGCCGAGCGCCACGTGGAGATCCCTGAGCAGGTCGTCCAGGTCGGCTCCGACGTCATGGTCAAGGTCATCGATATCGACCTCGAGCGCCGGCGCATCTCGCTGTCGCTCAAGCAGGCGAACGAGGGCTTCGTCGAGGGCGAGGAGCACTTCGACCCGACGCTGTACGGCATGTCGGCGACGTACGACAACGAGGGCAACTACATCTACCCCGAGGGGTACGACGCGGAAGCCCAGGACTGGCTGCCCGGGTACGACAAGCAGCGCGAGGAGTGGGAGCGGCAGTACGCCGAGGCCCGGCAGCGCTGGGAGGCGCACACCAAGCAGGTCCAGACGGCTCGCGCGGCCGACGCGGCTGCCGAGCCGGCAGCTCCTTCGGCTGCGGCGCCTGCTTCGGTGGCGGCGAAGCCGGCGGCCGAGGAGCCGAGCGGCACCCTGGCTACCGACGAGGCCCTGGCTGCCCTGCGCGAAAAGCTAGCGGGCGGCAAGTAGCCCATACAAGATCAGGGGAATGTGGTGGTCGCTGGAGCGGCCACCACATTCCCCTGATCTATGGGTGGATCATGTCGGCGAAGGCGGTGGCGCCGGCGGCCGCGAACCAGCTGCTGACGGCGAGCGTGCCGAGGACAACCACGACCGCGGCCAGCCGGGCGGACCGGATCGACCCCTGGACCAGCGCGCGTGGGCCGATCCACGGCGGTCGCTCGGCTACCTGGCACAGCTCGCGGCACGGGCGCAGGCCCGGCGTACCGAGCCGGTGACGACCAGCGGGCCGGGATGGGTGGCGGAGCGCAAGATCGGCCATGCGCGTGATGATATGTACCTTTTGTGCCGGTGAAGGGGGCGACGCGCCGGCCACCCCCGACACGACCGGACGCGGCCGATGCTGTTGACTGGCGCGATGCTCATGGTCGGACTCACCGGCGGGATCGGCTCGGGAAAGAGCGCAGTCGCCACGGAACTCGCGGCGCTCGGCGCGGTAGTCATCGACGCTGATCGCATCGCGCGCGAAGTCGTCGCACCCGGTACCGACGGGCTCGCCGAGGTGGCGGCCGCCTTCGGCCCGGCCGTTCTCACCGCCGACGGTGCGCTGGACCGGGCGTTCCTCGCCAGCCTGGTGTTCGGCGACGAGTCCGCCCGCCGGCGGCTCGAGGGGATCACGCATCCGCGGGTACGGGCGAGGACCGCGCAGTTGGCGAGGACCGCGCCGGCCGATGCGATCGTCGTCAACGACGTACCGCTGCTCGTGGAGGCCGGCCTCGGCGCGACGTACCACCTCGTCATCGTCGTCCGAGCGGCGGTGGACGAGCGCATCGCCCGGCTGGTCCGCGAGCGGGGGATGACCGAATCCGATGCACGCGCCCGGATCCAGGCACAGGTCGACGACGCGCAGCGGGTCGCGGCCGCCGACGTGGTGCTGCCCAACGACGGTACGCTGGCCGAACTGGCCGGCCGCGTCCGTACACTGTGGACGGAGCGGCTACGGCCGTTCGAGGAGAACGTGCGGCTGCGCCGGGTGCTGCCCGCGCCGCACGAGCTGGTGATCGTGCCGTACGACCCGAGCTGGCCCACGCAGTACGCCCGGTTGGCCGCGCGACTGGCCCGCGCCGCGGGGCCCGTCTCGCAACGGCTGGATCACATCGGCTCGACCGCGGTACCGGGGTTGCCCGCCAAGGACGTCATCGACATCCAGCTAACCGTGGCCAGCCTGACCGACGCGGACACGATGGGCGACGCGCTCGGCGCCGCGGGCTTCCCCCGGCTACCCGGCCAGCGGTCGGACAACCCGAAGCCGGACGGCACCGGCGACGTGTGGCGCAAGCGGGTGCACGTGAGCGCCGATCCGGGCCGGCGGGCCAACGTGCACGTACGGGTCGGCGGGTCGCCGGGTTGGCGGTACGCCCTGTTGATGCGCGACTACCTGCGGGCCGAGCCGGCCGTACGGGACGAGTACGCCGCGCTGAAAGCCAAGCTGGCGGCCAGGTCCGGGATGACCCGGGCGGCATACCTCGACGCGAAGGAACCGTGGTTCACCGCGCTCTGGCCGCGGATGGAGGCGTGGGCACACCAGACCGCGTGGTCGGCGTCAGCGTGAAAGGTCGGTCAGCGACGGCAGCTTGGGGACGGTTCCCGGGTGCAGGTCGAGCTGGCCGAAGGCGCCGAGCCGGGTACGCACCTCGATCCGGCGCAGCATTCCGGAGTCGTCGATCCAGTACCGCAGCCGGGCCAGTCCTGGCAGGATTCCGCGCTCGGCGGGCAGCGGCTGCTCGTACACCGTGACCGGCACCCCGCCGAGTACGTCGGCGCGCAGCCAGATCGCCGTACCCCCGAGGTCTCGACCCGGACCGCCCACGGCCAGCACCTCGGCGACGAGCAGGTCGAGGTCGGAGACGCCGCCCGCGTCGCCGCGCTGCGACCAGTCGGTGCGCTTCCAGTCACCGCGCGGTGCCGGCACCGGCGGCCGGCCGTCGGCGGACTCGGCGGTGACCGCGCGGTGCGCCACCCACGAACCGTCGGCGCGCAGCAGCATGCGGTCCTCGGGCTTGGCCTGGTCGCGCAGCGACAGGTAGGCGACGCCGGTGCGCCAGTCGACCCAGCCCTCCGCGCGTAGCAGTTCGGCGCCGGCGGCCGGCAGCACGATCGTCACCGCACCACCGCGCGCGGCGCGGTTCCGCTGGTACAGCCGGGCCAGCGTCGTGGCCTCGGCCTTCGTCACCGGCCGCGGCCGGACCGGCTTGCCGCCGAACGCATCGATCGCCGCCAACTCCGGTCGATCGTCCCGGGCGAAGTCCGCGCGCAACGGCAGGTTGTTCGCCACGTTGGCGTCCAGGCGGAGTAGCCGTCCGGTGCCGTCGAGCCAGTACAGGACCGCGCCGCCCTGGTCGGCGAAGGCCGGCAGGTGGGTCGCCGACGGGCTGACCTTCGGGCCGACCACGTCCGGACCCGGCGTGGGCGGCACCGCGGGCCCGAAGACCACATCGACGGGTACGTCGCCCGCCCGGTCCCGCCTGACCCACCGCGCCTCGCCCTTGCTCAGCCGGTCCGCCGAGTCGACGCGGTCGGAGGCGAGGGCGAACAGCAGCGCGAGGAACCCGTCGAGCGGCGAGCCGTCCGGGCCGGTGGAGCCGAAGAGCCGTACCCGCCAGCCGTCCACGGGCGGTTCGGCGGGTGGGCGGCCGTCGCTCATCCGGCCGGGGCGCAGCGCGATCACACCCGGTACGGCCTGCACGAGGCCGTCGGCCGGTCCCGGGTTACGACCCGTGACGGCGAGGTAGACCAGTGGCCGCTGCCAGTCCACCCAACCGGTGTACGTCACCTCGGCGTCGCCGGTACCGATCGTGGCGCGCAGCCCGGCCCGGCCCTCGCGGTGGTTCTGTAGCCGCATGGACGCCAGGCGTTCGGCCTCGGGGCCGGTGAGTTCCCGGGGGCTCGGCGCGGCGGCCGGTCGCCGGGAGGGTGCGCCACACGAGACCAGGCCCGTGGAGAGGCTGGCGGCCCAACCGCCGGCCATGAGTACGACGACCACGACGGCCAATGTGCGCCGGCCCTTCAACCCCACAGGAAAGAGAACGGGCTAGCGCCGTTCGGGTAACGAAGCGAAGGGCGCTCGCGGCGGCCCGTCAGCGCGTTAGCGCTGCTCCGCACGGGGTGCGCTCGCCAGCACAGAGGCCAGGTGCTGCATCCGCCAGTGCGCCGGGTCGACCGGCCGGTGTGGAGGCCCGGTCGTTGAACCCGGTCGGCCGCCGCGAGCGGCCTACCCCTCGACGGTAGCGCGGGGACGAAGGGCACACAATCGCTATGTTGAATGCGATCGTGCACGCAAGGTACTTCTGTCACACCCCCGGCGTACGGTTGACCGCATGAGCTTGGACATCCCTCGCCTGGACGGTCGCTTCGAACTGGTGAGCGACTACCAGCCGTCCGGTGACCAGCCGACGGCGATCGACGATCTCGAGCGCCGAGTCCGCCGCGGGGAGCGGCATATCGTGCTGCTCGGGGCGACGGGAACCGGCAAGAGCGCCACCACTGCCTGGCTGATCGAGCGGCTGCAGCGGCCCACCCTCGTGCTCGCGCCGAACAAGACCCTCGCCGCCCAGTTGGCCAAGGAGTTCCGGGAGCTGATGCCGCACAACGCGGTGGAGTACTTCGTGTCCTACTACGACTACTACCAGCCCGAGGCGTACATCCCGCAGACGGATACGTACATCGAGAAGGACTCGTCGGTCAACGAGGAGGTCGAGCGGCTGCGTCACTCGGCGACGATGTCGTTGCTCACGAGGCGGGACACGATCGTGGTCGCGACCGTGAGCGCCATCTACGGCCTGGGTACGCCGCAGGAGTACCTGGACCGGTCGGTGAAGCTGAAGGTGGGCGAGGAGTTCGAGCGGGACAAGCTGCTGCGGCGGCTGGTCGACGTGCAGTACGTGCGCAACGACATGGCCTTCAACCGGGGCACGTTCCGGGTCCGCGGGGACACGCTCGAGATCATTCCGGCGTACGAGGAACTGGCCGTGCGCGTGGAGTTCTTCGGGGACGAGATAGAGAAGCTCTACTACCTGCACCCGTTGACCGGCGACGTCATGCGCGAGGTCGACGAGCTGATGATCTTCCCGGCTACCCACTACACCGCCGGGCCGCAGCGGATGGAGCGGGCGATCCGCGACATCGAGGCCGAGCTGGCCGAGCGACTCGAGGAGCTGGATAAGCAGGGCAAGCTGCTGGAGGCGCAGCGGCTGCGGATGCGCACGACGTACGACGTCGAGATGATGCGGCAGGTCGGCTTCTGCTCCGGCATCGAGAACTACTCGAGGCACATCGACGGCCGGGAGCGCGGCAGCCCGCCGCACTGCCTGCTCGACTACTTCCCGGACGACTTCCTCACGGTCATCGACGAGTCGCACGTGACCGTGCCCCAGATCGGTGGCATGTACGAGGGCGACGCCTCCCGCAAGCGGGTCCTCGTCGAGCACGGGTTCCGGCTGCCCAGCGCGCAGGACAACCGGCCGCTGCGGTGGGACGAGTTCCTCGAGCGGGTCGGCCAGATGGTGTTCCTGTCGGCGACCCCGGGTCCGTGGGAGCTGCAGCAGGCCCAGGGCGAGGTGGTCGAGCAGGTGATCCGGCCGACCGGGCTGGTCGATCCGGAGGTCGTGGTCCGGCCGACGAAGGGGCAGATCGACGACCTCATCCACGAGATCCGGGTGCGGACGGAGAAGGACGAGCGGGTCCTGGTCACCACGCTGACGAAGAAGATGGCCGAGGACCTCACCGACTACCTGCTGGAACACGGCATCCGGGTGCGGTATCTGCACTCCGAAGTGGACACTCTGCGCCGGGTCGAGCTGCTGCGCGAGCTGCGCAAAGGCGACTACGACGTGCTGGTCGGCATCAACCTGCTGCGCGAGGGCCTCGACCTGCCGGAGGTCTCGCTGGTCGCGATCCTCGACGCGGACAAGGAGGGCTTCCTGCGCAGCGGCCGGTCGCTGATCCAGACCATCGGCCGGGCGGCCCGTAACGTCTCCGGCCAGGTGATCATGTACGCCGACAAGCAGACGCCGTCGATGGAGGACGCGATCGACGAGACGAACCGCCGGCGCGCCAAGCAGGTCGCGTTCAACGAGGCCAACGGCATCGACCCGCAGCCGCTGCGCAAGAAGATCCACGACATTCTCGACGACATCTACCGCGAGGCGGACGACACCGAGGGTGCGCTGTCGATGGTCGGCGGTGGTGGGCGGCAGATGTCCCGCGGCAAGGCACCGGTGCCCGAGGCCCGCTCGCGGGCCGCGAAGTCCGCGCCGGTCCGCGCCGGCATGGCCCGCGCCGAACTGGCCCAGCTCATCCAGGACCTCAACGACCAGATGCTCGGCGCCGCGCGGGAACTCCAGTTCGAGCTGGCGGCCCGGATCCGCGACGAGATCCACGACCTCAAGAAGGAGCTGCGCGCGATGGACGTGGCCGGCGTGAAGTAGCGGGTGACAGGGCCGCCGGCCCGCGCCGATCCTGCTATGGTGCCCGCGCCCGGATCACCTGCGCGGGGAGAACGCCGATGACGATCAACGAGCACGTCACCGTGTTCGCCGGCCTACCCGTCGCCGCGTTCCCGTCCGATGAGCCGACTCCCGACGCGGACGCCGTCGCGTGGCGCATCTCCGGGGACTGGGACACGACCATCGAGGAATTCGGCAACCTGTTCGAGACCTTCCTGTCGACGGTCGATGCGGCCGCGGTCCGGGCACTGATCATCGGGGACTGGGGCAACAGCTACGAGACGACGGCCCCGATCGAGCTCGTCGCTTCGGCGGCTTCGCGGTTGCCGCGCCTGCGTGCGCTCTTTCTCGGCGAGATGACGTACGAGGAATGCGAGATCTCCTGGATCAAGCAGGGCGACGTGACCGCGGTGCTGGACGCGTACCCGGATCTGGAGATCTTCCGGGTACGCGGGGCGGAAGGGCTGCGGCTGTCACCGGTGCGCCACGGCGCACTCCGGGAGTTGGCCTTCGAGTCGGGCGGTCTGCCCGGCGAGGTTGTCCGGGCGGTCGGGGAGTGCGACCTGCCCGCGCTGACTCACCTCGAGCTGTGGCTCGGTACGGACGAGTACGGCGGAGACGCCACTGTGGACGATCTGGCCCCGATCCTGGCCGGCACGCGGCTGCCCGCCCTGACCTACCTCGGCATTCGGGATGCCGAGATTTCCGACCAGGTGGCGGCCGCGATCGCGGCGGCGCCGGTCGTCGCCCGACTGTCCACTCTGGACCTTTCGTTGGGCGTGCTCACCGACACCGGCGTGATCGCGCTGCTGGGCGGCCAGCCGCTCGTCCACCTGCAGCGGCTCGACGTGCACCATCACTTCCTCAGCGCGGAGTTGGCCGCGCGCCTGACCAGCGAGCTGGGTGAGGCCGGGGTCGATGTCGACGTGTCCGATCCGCAGGATCCCGAGGGCGAGGACGGACACCGCTACGTCGCCGTGGCGGAGTGAGCCGGGACGCGCCGTGGAGCTGTGCGTGGTGGGAAACCCGGACAACCGGCGGGTCGCCTTCCTGCGCGCGGCGGCGGCGAGGACCGGGGTACTCGTGCGGCAGGTGGTGCCGTGGCGCGAGCTTGCCGCCGGGACGGTGACGCTCGCCCGCCGCACGCTCGTCCGCGTCGACTCCCCGGGCGAGGACGCCGAGGTCGATCGCCTGCTGCGGGGCGCGACCGCGCCCGCCCGGCACGGTGAGATCGTCGGGCTGCGCGCCTGGTACCGCGGCCTGCGCGCGGCCCTGACCCGGCTGGCCGAGGCCGCCGACCGTGCGGATGCGCTGCTGCTCAGCCCGCCGGACGATGTCCTGATCATGTTTGACAAAGGCGCGTGCCACGCTCACCTCGCGGCGGCGGGAGTACCCGTGCCACCGGCCCTGCCCGCTCCCGGCGGCTATGCCGAACTGCGGGCGGCGATGCGCGCCGCAGGCTGGGCCCGGGTGTTCGTCAAACCGGCCCACGGATCCTCGGCGTCCGGGGTGCTCGCCCTCCAGGTGGCGCAGGGCCGGGTGCGGGCAACCACGCCGGTCGAACTCGCTGCGGGTGGCGCGCTGTACAACTCATTGCGGGTGCGGACCTATACCGACGAACGGGCCATAGCGTCTATTGTGGACAGACTGGCGGCCGACGGGCTGCACGTCGAACGGTGGTTCCCCAAGGCCGGACTGGCTGGGCGGGTGGTCGACCTGCGGGTACTAGTGGTGGCCGGCCGGGCTACCCACGTGGTCGTCCGATCCAGCCGCACGCCAATGACCAACCTGCACCTCGGCAACGGCCGCGGCGACCTCGCCCAGTTGCGCACCGCTGCCGGCGAGCGGGCATACCGCTCGGCCCTCGATACCGCCTGCCAGGCGGCGTCCTGCTTTCCGGGCTCGGTCCAGGTCGCGGTGGATCTGATGTTCGGGCCGGGCTGGGCTCGGCACGCGGTCGCGGAGGTCAACGCGTTCGGCGACCTGTTGCCCGGCGTGCTGTCGGCGCAGGGCAGGGACACGTACACCGAGCAGCTCGTCGCGCTGCGCACGTTCGCGCCGGGGGTGGCATGCGCGACATGAACGCCATCGTCGGCGATCACGATCTGCTGTTCGTCACGCTCGACACGCTCCGCTACGACGTGGCGGCCGGACTGCTGGCCGCCGGGCGGACGCCCAACCTTGCCCGCGCGCTCCAGGGCGGTGTCTGGGAGCGCCGACACGCGCCGGCCAGCTTCACCTATGCGGCGCATCACGCGTTCTTCGCCGGATTCCTGCCGACGCCGACGACTCCAGGCCCGCACCCGAGGCTGTTCGCGGCGGAGTTTCCCGGCAGCGAGACGGCCGCCACGGGTACCTGGACGTTCGCCGAGGCCGACCTCGTCACGGGGTTGCGCGCCGCCGGCTACCACACGGTGTGCGTCGGAGGCGTGGGTTTCTTCGATCACCGGTCCGCGCTGGGCAGCGTGCTGCCGTCACTGTTCGCGGAGAGCCATTGGCGGCCCGAGTACGGCGTCACGAACCCGGCATGCTTCGAGGAACAGCTCGGGTGCGTGGCTGCGATCGTGCCGGCGGTACCGGCCGACCGCCGGATGTTCCTCTTCGTGAACGTCGCCGCCATGCACCAGCCGAACCGGCACTACCTGCCCCGGGCGGCCGCGGACTGTCTGGAGAGCCACGCGGCGGCGCTGGAGTACGTCGACCGGCACATCGCGCGGCTCTTCGCGCTCGCGACCGCTCGGGGCCGGCCTTGCTTCGCGATCGTCTGCTCCGACCACGGGACGGCGTACGGCGAGGACGGGCATGTCGGCCACCGGGTGGGCCACGAGGTGGTGTGGACGGTGCCATACGCGGACTTCGTCCTACAGCCGGGACGGTGGTGAGGCATGGACCTCCACGGCTCGCCATACCAGGATTATCTGTACGCGTACCCGCACAAGACGGCGTACCGACCGCTACGGCCCCGGCCACCGCTGACCGACGTGTGGGCCGGCGAACAGACCGGTGCGCTGTTCCTCTACCTGCACGTGCCGTTTTGTGAGATGCGTTGTGGGTTCTGCAACCTGTTCACCCGTGCCCGCCCACCCGCCGAGCAGGTTCGGGCGTACCTGGCCCAGCTACGCCGCCAAGCCGGCCGGGTCGGGGCGGCACTCGGTCCGGCGGCCCGGTTCGCGCGGGGCGCCATCGGCGGCGGGACCCCGACCTATCTGACCGCGGCCGAACTGCACGCGCTGTTCGATGTCGTCGACGGGATGGCAGGCCGCCCGTTGCCGGTGTCCGTGGAGACCTCGCCAGCTACCGCGACCGCGGACCGGATCGCGGTACTGGTCGAGCGCGGCGCGAGCCGGATCAGCATCGGCGTGCAGAGCTTCCTCGACGTCGAAGCGCACGCCGCTGGACGGCCGCAGCGGCGGGTCGACGTCGATCGGGCGCTGGCGGTGCTGCGCGACCTGCGCGCACCCGCGGTCAACATCGACCTCATCTACGGCATCCCGGGGCAGACCCCGCGTAGCTGGGAGGTGTCGCTGGCCGCCGCGCTGTCGTGGGCTCCCGAGGAGCTGTACCTCTACCCGCTCTACGTCCGGCCGCTGACCGGGCTCGCCCGTCGTCCGTCTACTGTCGACGACGAGTGGGACGGGCAGCGGCTGTCGCTCTACCGGCAGGCGCGGGACCGGCTGCGGGCGGCCGGCTACCGCCAGCTGTCGATGCGACACTTCCGCCGGCCGTCACCATCCGATGTAGACGATGGCGACTACTGCTGCCAGGACGACGGGATGGTCGGTCTCGGCTGCGGTGCCCGCTCGTACACCCGGAACCTGCACTACTCGTTCGACTACGCGGTCGGCGTCCGTGGGGTTCGCGGCATCATCGACGACTACCTGGCTCGGCCGGTCGAGGATTTCGAGTTCGCCGAGGTCGGTTTCTGGTTGGACGGTACCGAGCAGCGGCGGCGATGGCTGGTGAAGACGCTGCTGCGTACAGAAGGCACCGACGTCGCCGGTTATGCCGAGCGCTTCGGCACCGCCTTGCTCGACGACTTCCCGCAGCTGGCGACCCTGGGCGATGAGGGCTGGCTGTCCATTGTGGAAGGTCGGCTCGTGCTGACCGACGCCGGGCTCGAGCGGTCCGACGCCGTTGGACCGTGGCTGGTGTCCGGCCCGGTCCGCACGGCGATGGCGGAGTACGTGCCGCGATGAGGCTCTCGATTCTCTACCGGGGGCCGTTGGCCAGTTGCAACTACGACTGCCCGTACTGCCCGTTCGCCAAGCGCCGGGACAGCCGGGTCGAGCTCGCGGCGGACCGGGCGGCGCTGGCCCGGTTCGTCGAGTGGGTCGAGGCCGACCGACAGGACCGCCTCGGCCTGCTCTTCACGCCGTGGGGCGAGGCGCTGACCCGGTCGTGGTACCGCGCCGCGCTGGTCCGTCTGTCCCATATGGACCATGTCGACCGGGTCGCCATCCAGACCAACCTGGCGTGCCGGTTGGACTGGCTGGCCGGTGCCGATCTGCGGACGCTGGCGCTGTGGGCGACCTACCATCCGGGCCAGGTACGCCGGCAGACCTTCCTCGGCCGCTGCGCCACGCTGCTCCGCCTGGGCGTGCGGTTCTCGGTCGGCATCGTCGGGCTGCCCGAGCACCTCGCCGAGGCGGTGACGGTGCGCGCCGCTCTGCCGCCGGACGTCTACCTCTGGGTCAACGCGGCGGACGGGTACGCGTACCGCGCCGACGAGCAGGCGGCCTGGACCGCGATCGACCCGCTGTTCGGTTACAGCGTCCGACCGCACGCCTCGTTCGGCCGCGAGTGCCGCGCCGGCGAGACCGTGGTATCCGTCCGGGGCGACGGCAGTGTCCAGCGGTGCCACTTCATCGCCGAGCCGCTCGGCAACCTGTACGACGGCTCGTTTCGGGCGGCCTTGCGGGCTCGGCCGTGCACCAACGCCACGTGCGACTGCCACATCGGTTACGTGCATCTGAAGACCCTGCCGCTGTACGACGTGTTCGCCGGCGGCGTGCTGGAACGCATCCCGGCGGTCAGGTCTGGATCGTGGGCGCGTACTCCTCCGCGGTGAGCCCGAACGTCCACGCCACGGCCTCCCGCGCGCTGCGCATCCGCGGCGGCACGCGCAGCCAGTACGTGCGCCGGCTGCCATCCGGCTCCGGGGTGGCGTTGCGCACCTCGACCATGCACAGCGGCTCGTCGTCGGGGATCGGGACCCGCCACAACACGCCGTACTCGTCGCGCTGCACCGCCACCGCGGCGGACTCGCGCAGGTAGCGCTCGTACCCGTAGTGCTCGAGCATGACCCGGCGCAGCTCGGCGTTGGTCTCGCCGTGAATCCGCGCGGCGGTGAGCGTGTCGAGCTGGGTCACGAAGTCCGCCGGGATGGGCATGCCACGCCAGGCATGCACCGCATACCCGTCCGGATACCCCAGCGCCGGGCCGTCTCCGCTGTGCAGCCGGCCCAGGTTGTCCCGGAGCAGCCGGGCCGGCCGCTCGCTGAGCACGACCACCCGTTCGTACGGCCACCACCAGCCGGCGGCCTGCGCAACCCCGGCCAGCCCGGTCAGTTCACCGGCGGTGTCGAACGCGGCAAGCCACGCGGCGTCATGCTGCCCGTAGACCGCGTCCAGCAGCGCCGACCGCGCCGCCACCGGCAGATCCGTGCCGAGCTGCGTACGCAACGGGACGACGACGCGCCCGACGATCAGCTGCCATGGCCGCTGCCCGGTCTGCGCCCAGTGGGCCGCCCATCCGGACGGGCCGAGGCGATCGGCGATCCGGCTCCGAGCCGCGGCCCACGGCCGCGTCCGCACCTGGGTTCGTACGGACCGCCCGCGATCGGTCGCGCCGGCCGCCGCCACCGCGCCGGCATGCGGTGAGCCGCACCATTCGATCCGTTCGGGTGCGGTCAGACCCGCCAGGGCGTAGGCCTTCCCGACTGCCGCCTCGGCTTCGGCGCGATCGGCGGCTCCGGTGACGAGCCCGACCCCGAGCCAGTCGGTCATCCGGCCAGCTCAGTCCGCGACCGGTCGCCAGGCACCCGGCACGTACTCCCGCTGGCGGATGACCTGGTAGTGGCCGGCGGGAACGCCGATCGGGCCGTGTTCCTCGTGACTCAACCGCCCGTGGCCCCGGACGATCAGGAACAGCACCTCCGGCTGGTCCGGCAGCGTCCACGTGGTGACATCGGGGCCAGTGACGACGTGGGCGTGACCGGTGGCCTCGCCGGTGGCCAGGACCAGGCCACGGGTCCGGCCCGGCGGGGCAGGCACGACGCCGTCCGGCAGCTCGGAGGGATCGATCGGCCGCAGCAACACGTCACCCTGGCGGAACATGCCCCGCACAGTAACGTCAGGATGCGACATCGATGAAATGCTCTACGATGGGTGGGCCGGCGAAGAATGGCCCGATGTGTCCTCTCCAGACAGTGAACCGATCTGTTCCGCGGAAGTTGTCCAGGTGAGCCTCGACCGAGTCCCACTCGACGAGCAGGACGAACCGCGAGGGCGACTCGACCCCGCGGGTCAGCCGTACCGAGCGGCAGCCCGGGGTCGTGACGAGCGTCTCGACCGCCTCGCGGTACGCCTTCGTGAACTCGTCCTCCTGCCCGGCCAGGACGTCGATCAGCGCCACCTCCAGCACCATGTGCCACAGGCTACGGGTCGCCCGAATCACCAAAAAGGCCACCCGGCCTCGCCCACAACGGCGGGATGACGGAGAATACTGGTCCGAGGAGGGGAGTATTCCCTCGCGACGGTGTCGTCAGCACGGTTGCGCCGGGCTACCGGCCACGACCCGGCACCGCCGGTCCGCCCACCATTGGGGCTGACGGGAGAGACCTCCGCCAGTCACTGCTACGTGCCTGCCGGAGGACCGCTGCGATGGATGTTTCCACCACCACTTGGATCGTGACCCTGGTCGCCCTCGGCGTACTGCTGCTGGGCGACCTGTTCGTGATAGGGCGACGCCCGCACGAGCCTTCGATGAAGGAGTCGTTCGCCTGGGTCGCGTTCTACGTCGGTCTCGCGGTCCTCTTCGGTGGTTGGATCTTCGTCGGCTACGGCGCCGGGCCATCGGCCCAGTTCTTCACCGGCTGGATAACCGAGTACAGCCTGTCGGTGGACAACCTGTTCGTCTTCGTGATCATCATGAGCCGTTTCGCGGTACCGCGGCAGAACCAGCAGAAGGTCCTGCTCATCGGTATCGCGATAGCGCTGGTGATGCGCGGCGCGTTCATCGCCGCGGGGGCCGCGCTGGTGCGCGAGTTCGACTGGGTGTTCTACATCTTCGGCGCGTTCCTCGTGTACACGGCTGTCCGGCTCGCCATGCACGGCGAGACCGACGCGGGCGACTTCAAGGAGAACGTGCTGATCCGGTGGAGCCGGCGGGCGCTACCGATGTCGCGCTCGTACGACGGTGGCAAGCTGACCACCACTGTGGACGGTCGACGGCTGTTCACGCCGATGCTCATCGTGATGATCGCGATCGGTACCACCGACCTCATCTTCGCGCTCGACTCGATACCGGCCATCTTCGGCATCACGTCCGAGCCGTACCTGGTCTTCACCGCGAACGTGTTCGCCCTCATGGGTCTGCGCCAGCTCTACTTCCTGCTCGGCGGGTTGCTCGACCGGCTGGTGTACCTGTCGGTCGGCTTGGCGCTGGTGCTCGGCTTCATCGGCGTGAAGCTCGTCCTGGATGCCCTGCACGGCAACAACCTGCCGTTCGTCAACAGTGGACAGCCGGTGACCTGGGCGCCCGAGATCCCGATCTGGCTCTCGCTGACCATCATCGTGTCGACGCTCTCGATCGCTACCGTGGCGAGTCTGGTCAAGTCCGCCCGGGACAAGCGCCGCGACCGCGAGCTGTCGACGGCCGAATGATCAGGATTCCCGGTCTCGCGCTGCGGGACCATACGTTCTCGGTACCGTTGGATCACGCTTCGCCGGGCGGCGACCACATCGAGGTGTTCGCACGGGAGGTCGTGGCGCCCGACAAGGTCGGCGAGGACCTGCCATGGCTGCTGTTCCTGCAGGGCGGGCCGGGCGGCCTCGCGCCGCGCCCCACGAAGGCCGACGGCTGGCTCGGGCATGCGGTGAAGACGCATCGCGTCCTGCTGCTCGACCAGCGCGGCACCGGCCGCAGCACGCCCGTGACCGCCCGTACCGTCGGGGACCGGTCGCCGGCGGAGCTGGCGGCGTACCTGCGGTTGTTCCGCGCCGACAGCATCGTCGCCGACGCCGAGCTGATCCGTGCGCGGCTGGCCGGCGGGGCGCGTTGGGCGACGCTCGGGCAGAGCTACGGCGGCTTCATCACGCTGACCTACCTGTCGCGGGCGCCCGAGGGGTTGAGCGCGTGTTACGTGACCGGTGGGCTGGCCGGGCTCACGGCGACCGCGGACGAGGTGTACGACCGCACGTATCCCCGGGTGCTCGCGAAGAACGCCGAGTACTACCGGCGGTATCCGTCCGATGTGGACGTTGTGCGCGAGCTGGCCGACCGGCTCGAGGTGGACGATGTACGCCTGCCCGACGGCGACCGCCTGACCACGCGGCGGCTGCAGGCGCTCGGTCTGATGCTCGGTATGGGCGACGGGTTCGAGCGGCTGCACTGGCTGTTCGATACCGCGCCGTCGGACAGCTTCCTGCATCAGGTGATGGCGCTGACCAGTTTCGCCGACGGCCCGATCTACGCCATGCAGGAGTTCTGCTACGGCCAGCCGGGCGCCGCGACGGGCTGGGCCGCGCAGCGGGCGCTCGACCGGTACCCCCAGTTCGCTCCGGACGCGGCTCCGTTGATGTTCACCGGCGAGATGATGTACCCGTGGATGTTCGCCGACATCGCCGCGTTGCGGCCGTTCGCGGCGACCGCTGACCTGCTCGCCGCGACGGACGACTGGCCGGCGCTGTACGACGCCGACCGGCTGGCCGCGAACGATGTCCCGGTGGCGGCGGCGGTCTACTTCGACGACATGTACGTCGACGCGGACCTGCAACTGCGCACCGCACACGCGATGGGCAACACGCGGGTCTGGGTGACGAACGAGTACGAGCACGACGGGTTGCGCGTCTCCGACGAGCGGGTGCTCGCCCGGCTGATGGATATGGTGGCCGGCTACCGATGACGGGAGAGTGGATGGCGCGGCGGAGCTTGGAGCTGGTGGGGGAGCCGAACGCACGGGATGTCGGCGGTCCGCGCACGGTCGACGGGCGGCGGGTGCGGCGGGGCATGCTGTACCGCAGCGCCGCGCTGGGCCGGTTGACCGACGACGACGTGACGGCGCTCGGCAAGCTGGGCCTCGCCCGCGTCATCGACATGCGTGATGCCAGCGAGAAGCTCCTCGCGCCACCCGACCGGCTACCGGCCGACCCGCCACCGGTGACCGAAGTGCCGATCTACGATCCGGGACATCCGGTGTTCACGTACGTGTCGGCCGTGCTGCTCGGCCACGACCTCGACCCCGACCGGTACGCCGCGCTGGCCGAAGAGGGTACGCCGGCGGCGATGCACGCCATCTACCGCTGGTTCGTCAGCGGCGAACAGGCGCGCGCCGGCTTCGGGTCCGTGCTGCGGATACTCGCCGACCCAGCGCAGTTGCCGGCGCTCGTACACTGCACGGCCGGCAAGGACCGCACGGGCTGGCTGTCCACGGTCGTGCTGTCGACCCTCGGTGTGTCCACTGTGGACATCGAGCGGGAGTACCTGGCCACCAACGAGCTGGCCGGGCCGGTCTACGACGTCATCATCGGGGCGATGCGGAACAAGCGCCCGGAGCTGGCCGCGGACTCCGTGCGACCGCTGTTCGAGGCACGCGCGGAGTACCTGAACGCCGCGTACGCCGAGGTCGACCGGCTCTACGACGGCTTCGACGGGTACCTGCGCGAGGGGTTGGGTCTCGACGCGGCGACGCTCGACGCGCTGCGGGCCAACCTGCTGGAGCCGGACGTTGACTGAGGCCCGCTACGACGCGGTCGCGGACTTCTACGCGGCCGGGTGGCCGGACTCCTACGACGATCCGGCGTCCGTGGCGTTGCTGGAGCTGCTCGGTCCGGTGGACGGGCTGCGGGTGCTGGATGTCGCATGTGGACACGGGCGGATCGCCCGCGAGCTGGCCCGCCGTGGGGGACACGTGGTCGGCGTGGACATCTCGGCGGCGCTGATCGCGAAGGCCGAGAGCGCCGAGTCGCTCGGAATCCGGTACCTGCACGCCGGCATCAGCTCGGCCTCGCTCGACGCGGCGACGTTCCAGGCGGCGGTCTGCGCCTTCGGGCTGTCCGACATCGACGACCTCGACGACGCGGTCGGTACGATAGCCGGCGCCCTCTGCCCGGATGGCATCTTCGTCTTCTCGATCCTGCACCCGTGCTTCCCGGGCGGGCGTGACGTCGCCGCCTCGTGGTCACCGGACGGTGGCTACCACGAGGAGGGTCGGTGGACGGCCGACGACGCACTGTCCACATTGCGCCGTCGGGTCGGCGCGAACCACCGCATGCTGTCTACGTACGTCGACACGCTGCACCGGCACGGCCTGTGGACGGAACGGCTGGCCGAGCCGGGCCCGTCGTCGGATCGGCCCGACCTCGCCCGCGTGCCGCTCTTCCTCGTCGCGAGGTGTGTCAAGCGGTAGCGTGCCGGTCGGCCCAGCTCGCCGCCGCGACCCGGGTCACGAGCCGGCAGGCCTGAGCGTCCGGCAGGCCCGTCGAGGTGCAACAGACAACGGCGTACGGCGGCGCGTCGGCCGGAAACACGACGCCGGCTCCGTGCCGGATGCCCCGGATCCACCCGTTCTTGTGCGCGATGCGGGTCCCGGGCGGTAGCCCGGCCGCCAAGTCCTCGCGCCGCTCCTGGGCGAGCAGGACATCGAGCATCTCTTGGCACCGTTCCGGATCCACGATCGTGGCGAGCGCAATTGCCGACAGCAGCGCCGCGAGGTCGGCGGCGGTGACGAGGTTCTCCAAGCCCGCCTCCTTCGCCGCGCGGTCCTCGATGCCCCGGCTGACCACGCTGTGCGCCGCGCCGGCCAACCGCCACACCTCGGCCACCTCGTCGATGCCCACAGTGGACAGACACAGGTTGGTGGCCAGGTTGCTGGACCTTACGATCATCCGCCGGGCGAGCCAGCGCAGCGGTACGGCATCGCCGATCCGCTGCCAGACCTCCTCGTCGTTGTCATGGTCCCGGCGGTTGCCGAACGTGGGCGCACCATCGAGGGCAGACCGGAACTCGTTGCGCACCTCGACCGGTACGTCCACATCGGACACCGCCCGGTACACCGCCGCCAGCACGGCCACCTTCATCGTGCTGGCGGCGTAGTGCGGCTCGTCGGCCAGCCGGGCGTACGTCGGTGGCCCGCCGAGCGGCCCGTACCACACGGACACCGTGCCCGGTACTCCGGCGAGGTCGGCGTCGATCGTCATTGCCTACCGAAGCTACCGTGTCGCACGCTGTTGCGCTGGCGTGACCCGTACTAGCGTGTGGCGGATGAAGGCTGATCTCAATAGGCGGACCGTTCTGCGCGGTGCCGCCGCCGCAGCGGGGGGAGCACTGCTGGGCGGGCCGTTCGCGGGGTTCGTCGCCCGCGACGCGGCGGGCGCGATCGGGGACGCTGATTTCCGGCAACTGCGGGCGATCCCGGATCTGCGGGACGGTGTCGTGCGGCTGTGGCTGCCGCAGGACTTCCAGTACCGCTCGTTCCACGACACCGAGTTCCCCGTCGTCCTCGACGACGGCACCAATTTGCCGGGGCGGCACGACGGCATGGCGGCGTTCCGCGGCCCGAACGGCAACGTCCTCCTGGTACGCAACCACGAGCTGAACAATCCCGGCCCGGCATTCGGCGACGCGTCCGCGGCCTATGACCCGATGGCGCAGGGCGGCACGACGACCATCGAGGTCACCAAGTTCGGTGAGGTCGTCCACGCGCATACGAGCCTCAACGGTACGCAGATGAACTGCTCCGGCGGGCCGATGCCGTGGGGCAGCTGGATCAGCTGTGAGGAGACGGTCAACGGGCCGGACGTCGGCCCGGACTTCACCGGCGTGTCGAACATCCCGCTGACCCAACGGCACGGGTTCATCTTCGACGTACCGAAGAACGGCCAGTCGGACCGCGAGCCGATCACGTCCGCGGGCCGGTTCGCGCACGAGTCGGTGGCGTTCGATCCGCGCGAGGGCGCGCTCTACCTGACCGAGGACAACTTCGGCTTCCCGTCCGGCTTCTACCGGTACAAGCCGCCGCGCAACCCGAACGAGTGCGGGCGCCTGGTCAACGGCGGGCGGCTGCAGATGCTCGCCGTCCGCGGCCAGCCGAACGCGAACCTCGCCGCGTCGCAGCAACTGCGGGCCACCTACCGCGTCGAGTGGGTGGACATCGACGACCCGGCGCCGACGTTCCCGTTTACGCCCGGCGTGACGGCACCCACGACCAACAACGACGCGCTGACGCACGTCTCGCGGCAGGGCTGGGCGCAGGGTGCGGCGTTCTTCTCCCGGCTCGAGGGGTCGGCGTACCGCGATGGCGTGGTCTACTTCTGCTCCACGCAGGGCGGCGGGCCGGCCGAGACGAGCATCGGTCCGATCGCCGATGGGTACGGCAACGGCAGCGGCCAAATCTGGGCGTACCACATCCAGTCGAACACCCTGCAGCTCGTCTTCGAGTCGACGGGGCCGGACGTGCTCGACCTGCCGGACAACGTGACCACGAGCCCGCGCGGCACCCTGGTGGTCTGCGAGGACAACGTCAACGACAACTTCGTCCGGGGTCTGACCCGCGGCGGGCAACTGTTCGACATCGCGCTGAACCGGCTCGTGAGCAGCACAGGTGCGCCGCGGTTCAACGACGAGTTCGCCGGCTCGACGTTCTCCCCGGACGGGCACACGCTGTTCGTCAACATCCAGGCCGGTCGCGGGATGTCGTTCGCGATCTGGGGACCCTGGTACCGGCTGGGCGTCTGAGGAGGACGTCACCGCGCCGCTCTGCGCGCCGTACGGGCGCGCAGGGCGGCGTTCAGCTCCACCTTGCGCAGGCGGATCGCGTCGGGGGTCACCTCGACGCATTCGTCCTCACGGCAGAACTCCAGCGCCTGCTCGAGGGACAGCCGCCGCGGCGGGATGAGCCGCTCCAGCTCCTCACCGGTCGACGACCGGATGTTGGTCAGCTTCTTCTCCTTGGTGATGTTCACGTCCATGTCGTCGGACCGCGAGTTCTCCCCGACGATCATTCCCTCGTACACCTCGGTCGTCGGCTCCACGAACAGGGAGCCGCGCTCCTGCAGGTTGAACATCGCGTACGAGGTGGCGGCGCCGGCCCGGTCGGCCACCAGCGATCCAGTCGGCCGGGTACGCAGTTCGCCGAACCACGGTTCGTACCCGTCGAAGACGTGGTGCGCGATGCCCGTGCCGCGGGTCTCGGTGAGGAACTCGGTGCGGAAGCCGATGAGCCCGCGGGCCGGTACCAGCCACTCGAGGCGTACCCAACCCGTGCCGTGGTTGACCATCTGCTCCAGCCGGCTCTTGCGCGTGGCGAGGAGCTGGGTGATGGCGCCGAGGTACTCTTCCGGCGCGTCGATGGTGACCCGCTCGACCGGTTCACAGAGCCGGCCGTCGACCTCCCTGGTGACCACCTGCGGCTTGCCGACGGTCAGCTCGAATCCCTCACGGCGCATCTGCTCGACGAGGATGGCCAACGCCAGCTCGCCACGACCCTGTACCTCCCACGAGTCCGGCCGCTCGGTCGGCAGCACGCGCAGCGACACGTTGCCGACGAGCTCCCGGTCGAGCCGGTCCTTCACGAGCCGGGCGGTGAGCTTGCTGCCCTTGACCCGCCCGGACATCGGCGAGGTGTTCGTACCGATCGTCATCGAGATCGCCGGCTCGTCGACCGTGATGCGGGGCAGCGGTACCGGGTCGTCGGCGTCGGCGAGGGTGTCGCCGATCATGATCTCCGGGATGCCGGCGACCGCGATGATGTCGCCCGGTCCGGCGCTGTCGGCCGGCTTGCGTTCCAGCGCTTCCGTCATCAGCAGCTCGGAGATGCGGACCCGGTCGACCGATCCGTCGGCCCGGCACCACGCGACGGTCTGCCCCTTGCGGATCGTGCCCGCGCGCACCCGGCACAGTGCCAGTCGGCCGAGGAACGGGGACGCGTCGAGGTTCGTGACATGAGCCTGCAGCGCTGCACCGTCCTCATAGGACGGTGCGGGGATCGTGTCGAGGAGTACCTCGAACAGCGGGCGCAGCGAGTCGCTGTCGGCCGGTACGACACCGTCGGCGGGCCGGGTCAGCGACGCGACTCCAACGCGGGCGCAGGCGTACACGATCGGGAAGTCGATCTGGGACTCGTCGGCGTCGAGGTCGAGGAACAGCTCGTACACGTCGTCGACCACGTCCTTGATGCGCGCATCCGACCGGTCCACCTTGTTGATGACGAGGATCAGCGGTAGCCGCCGCTGCAGCGCCTTGCGCAGCACGAAGCGCGTCTGCGGCAGCGGTCCCTCGCTCGCGTCGACGAGCAGCAGCACACCGTCCACCATGGTCAGTCCGCGCTCGACCTCACCGCCGAAGTCGGCGTGACCGGGCGTGTCGATGATGTTGATCGTGACCGGCTCGCCGGCATCCGGTACGTACCGGATCGCGGTGTTCTTCGCGAGGATCGTGATGCCCTTCTCCCGCTCGAGGTCCATCGAGTCCATGACGCGCTCGGTGGTCGAGGCCCGGGCGCGCAGGGCGCCGGCCTGTCGCAGCATCGCGTCGACGAGCGTGGTCTTGCCGTGGTCGACGTGGGCGATGATCGCGACGTTGCGCAGGCTGGATCGGGTTGGCACACAGCCATTGTCCCGGGTCTGGATCCCGAGCCGGCCGCCGGGGTTTGACCGAACGGACAGCCATGGGTTAGGAAGGTCGGGTTGCCTGTGACATCCGGGCGGGGGAGGGATGCGGATGCGGCGTGCGCTACGGGGCCTGGTTCCGATCGTGACCGCGGGGGTGCTGGCCACCGCGGTCGTCAGTTGCGCGGGTGACCCCGCGACTACCGAGCGGGACGAACCGGCGCGGGCGGCCGTGGCCGAACGCTTCGCGACGGCGAGCCCGACACCAGGCCCGAGCCCATCCGCGACGCGCGGCCCATCACCCACGCCACGCCGTACGCCGACGCGGCGGCCCACGCCGAGCGTCAAACCGAAGATCCCGTTGCCACCGCCGCCGAACCCACCGCAGGTTCCGCCGCCGTCACCGGGTGCATCCGGCCCGACCTGCCCCACGTACGCCGGACCGAAGGCACCCGTCGGCGACGTCAAGTCCGCGCTCACCGCGGCGGCGACCCGACCGTGGTGGACCGGCGCCAGCAAGCCGACCGGCTACACCGGCGACGGCTCCGACATCACCGTGCCGGTCAACCTCATCAAGGCGGTTGCCTGGCAGGAGAGCGGCTGGCAGTCGACCATCATCGCGTGCGACGGCGGGATCGGCACGATGCAGGTGATGCCGGGTACCGCCGACTGGATGAACCAACGGTTCGGCACCTCGCACAACGTGAACACGCTGGCGGGCAACACGGCGTTGGGCGCGGAGTACCTGCAGTGGCTGATCATGTACTTCGGCCTGTACTACTTCGGCTCCTTCGACCTGAGCGTGACCGCGCCGGTCGGCGCCAACGGTGCCACGATGCGGCTACGCGACGTAGTGATCGCCGGGTACAACGTGGGGCCCGGTGCGATCGAGGTGATCGTCCCGGACCCCGGCGCTGACTATTTGAAGATCCCGAACCAGTCGTACGTCAACAATGTCGTCGCGCTGACGACGAACTGCGTCTGCCTCTCGTACTAGGTCACGGATTCGCGTAGGGCGTCCACTGCGCCTCGTCGCGCTCGCCCGGCGTGGTCTTCTCCGGAAAGTCCCGCCGGCCGAGCCTGGGATGCCAGGCGGCGACCAGCCAGGTCAGGTTGCGGATCAGCAGCGCGGGCCACGGCAGCTTGTCGGTCAACCGGGTGAAGATGGCCTCGGCCTCGTGGTGCAGCACGTCCTCGTCGTTGACCGTACAGCGGACGGACCATGCGGTGTCGTAGCCGTCGAGCACCGACCGCTCCTCCGGATCCTGGCCGTACACGTTGGCATCGACGTCGCCTCCCACGACACCCGGTCGGTCGGCGAGCTCGGTGGACACGATCATCCGGCCATACCGCTCCGTGATGTTCATGTCCAGCGTCTCAGCGAGCCGCCGCGCCACCTCGGCGGGAGGCAGCCCGGTGTTCATGATGATGTGGTCCACAGTCGACATCGTCACTCCGGCAGGGTCAGCATTCGGCCGTCACCAAGAATTATGTGTACCCGATCCGGCATCGTCTGTCCGTGTACCCTCGCTTGTCCCACCGCCCGGCCGAAGCCACGCCGCGCTTCCTCCTCGGTCAGGCCGGCCGCCCGGCCGTCGATGACCGCGTCGCCGCCGCCGTGCGGTTCGACCTGGCGTCCCGCGTCGATGATGTTGTCCTTCACCGCGCTGCTGCTGCCGCTGTCGAGCGTCTTCAGCTCGGTGATCGTACCGGGGTCGTCGGGTGTGCGGCGCACGACGGAGTCGGGGTTGGTAAGCCCGTCGACGTTGTCGACCCGCTCGACCGGCGTGACCTCCATGCCGTGTTCGGTGGCGAGGTAGTCCGCGATCTCGCGTTCCTTGGGCAGGAAGTGACCATCCGGGTCGGCGACCCCGGGACTGAAGTCGTCGCCGTGCGGACCAAGCTCGATGTTCGGGTGGGTGCTCTCCGGCGTGGTCGTACCGTCGCCGTCCGGCTCGCGCGGTGCGTCCGGGTCGTGCGGGGCGTCCGGGTCGCGCGGGGCGTCCGGGTCGCGCGGTGCGTCGGGGTCCCGCGGCCCGTCGGGTGGTGGCGGTGCGTCCGGATCCCGCGGTGGCCCACCGGACGGGTCCGGCTCGCGCGGCGGTCCGCCGGGCGGCGGTGGCGCGTTGGGGTCGCGCGGTGGCCCTCCGGACGGGTCGGGCTCGCGCGGGGGCCCGCCCGATGGTGGTGGCGGTGCGTCCGGCTCGCGGGGCGGTCCGCCGGATGGTGGTGGCGGTGCGTCTGGCTCGCGGGGCGGTCCGCCGGATGGTGGCGGCGCGTCGGGTTCGCGCGGCGGCCCGCCACTCGGCGGGTGCCCGCCCGGAGGACCGCTGGGCGGACCACCGCCAGGTGGATGCCCACCCGGAGGACCACCACCTGGTGGCCCGCCACCCGGCGGGTGACCGGATGGTCCATCGGGGATGTTGGGGCCGCCGTGCGGCCGCGTCGGGGGACCCCCGTGCGGGCCCGACGGAGCGCTCCGGCCGGCGCGGCGCAGCCGGCGTAGCAGGTCGCGGAGCTTGCTGATGATGTCGCCGAGCTTGCTGAGGATCGGGGCCAGCCGGCGGATGCTCTTGACGAGCCCTTCGAGCAGGTGGGCGATGCGGCCGACCCACTTGGCGACGAGAGAGCCGACCTGCGCTACGACGAGCGGCGTGGCGAGGCCGAGGGTACAGGCCTCTTCGGCCAACCACTCCCAGATCCGTACCGCGAGCACTCCGACGAACTCGGCGATGAGGTCGCGCACCATTCCGCGGACGAGGGCCACGACCAGGCCGGCACCCTCGACGATCATCCCGAGCGCCTCGGCCAGATCCTTCAGGGCGACCATTGCGGCCTGCTGCTCGCCCATGTGGTTGCGGTACGCGTCCGCCGTCGCGCCGAGCCAGTCGATAGTGTCCTGGTCGACCGCGTCGCGCAGCTGGGTGGCGGCGCTGTCCATCGCCCCGCCGACGTTGTGCCAGGTCTGCGCGAACGCCGTTATCTGGTCGGGGTCACCGGCCAGCCAGTCCAACCCTTGGCGGAGTGGCTTGACGTGTTCCATCAGCCAGGCCACACCCCAGGCCACGATCTGGCCGAGCGGGTCGACGACGAACGCGAGGGCGTCCATGCCCGCGGCGAACCCACCGATCCCGACCTCGATCCAGGACCCGGACTGGAAGCCGCTGATGATGCCCTCGATGTCCTCGGCGAGGAAGATGCCGGTCCACGGCTTGGTGGAATCCTGCCGCTCGGCAATCAGTGGATTCGGCATCACGCTCATGCGATAACTCCGGCTCGTTCGCCGCGCGCCGTCTCATGGTGGCGCCTTCCCTCGGCGCCGCGCAGCGAGCTGCGCCCGGCGCGTCGCCTCAGTCCAGGCACCACCGGCGGCGCTGTGCTCAATCGCGTGCTCATTGCTTGAACCCGCCGAAGAGGTCACCTGCGCTCTGCTCGCCGTGTTCGTACCGGCTGGCGGTGCTGCGCAGTTCGGTGGCGGCGGACCGTAGGGCGTCCGCGGTGTCGTTGGCCGCGTCGACGGCGGCGCGCTGGAGCGGCTCGAGCAGCAGGGGAATGATCTGGCAGAGGAACCCGTACGCCATGTGGCCCATCCGGACGTGCTCCCCGGCCTGCTTCGCCTGGTCGACGGATCCGGCGATGAAGTCGACGTTGGACGCGTGTGTCTTCAGCGCCTCGACCTCGACGCTGAAGCCGGCGCTACCGCCGGGAGGCACGACCGCGCCAATCGCCGGAGTCGTCGCGGTTCTCGCCGTCCTCGGACGGCGGCTCGGGGAAACGCCGTTCGAAACTGGAGACCACCGCTCGTCCGGTCTCGGACTCCGCGCCCACGGTATCGGCAGCGATCTCCGCGACCCGGTTGGCGAGCTTGGCCTGTGCCCGCCGCATCA
Source organism: Micromonosporaceae bacterium (assembly GCA_035650075.1). Taxonomy (GTDB): domain Bacteria; phylum Actinomycetota; class Actinomycetes; order Mycobacteriales; family Micromonosporaceae; genus DASSUC01. Next base: position 35,639 of record DASRII010000319.1, read on the forward strand.
CCGCCAGGATCTCGGCGGCGGTCTGGTCCGCCGTCCACTTCCGCGTCGACTCGCCGAGCCGCAGGTTGGTCATCGCGCCCGAGCCGGCAACGGTGACCTCGACCGACCCGTCAGAGCTCGAGGCGGACACGGATAACTGTCCTACCTGCTCCGACATTGCTTGCGCCTTTGCGGCGCGATCCGCTACCGACGCCGACCAGTCCCGAATCCATTCCTCGGCACTGTCACTGGTGGCACCCAACGGGACATTCATGTCGCCGTGCCTCCCCCTTCGCCGACGCTCACCGTATATCCAAATATCGAGAGACATGACCAGATGCTCGGCTGCGAAACCATCGCCCGGATGGGCAGAATCACGTAACCGAAGTCGCCGGGACGAGGCAGGCTAAGAATCGTGAGCGCTTCGACTCGGCTGCTGCAGGCGGTGTTTCAGCTTCCCCCGGCGGTTACCCGTGCCCGGACAAGCCGGGACCTGGGGATACCCATGCGGGACGGCGTCGTTCTGCTGGCCGATCACTACGCACCGGCGCTACCCGACGCGCCGACCGTCCTGATCCGCACGCCGTACGGCCGGCGCGGGGCGATGAGCCTGCTGGGCGAGCTGATCGCCGAGCGGGGCTTCCACACGGTGGTGCAGTCGTGCCGCGGTACCTTCGGATCCGGTGGGCGGTTCGAGCCGCTGCTGCACGAGCGCGAGGACGGGCTGGACACGCTCATCTGGTTGCGTGCCCAGCCGTGGTACACCGGCTCGTTGGGCCTGTTCGGCGCGAGCTACCAGGGGTTCGTGCAGTGGGCGATCGCCGCCGACGCGGGCGAGGAGCTCAAGGCGATGGTCGCCGTGGTGACCGCCTCGCAGACCCGTGACTCGACATATGCCGGTGGCGCGTTCTCGCTCGACACCGTGCTCACCTGGATCGAGCTGGTGGAGGCGCAGACGGTACCGTGGTGGTCCCGCCAGGTCGAGCTCAAGCGCGGCCAGCCGAAGCTGCGCCGCGGGTTGCACCACCTCCCGCTGGTCGAGGCCGACACGGTCGCCACCGGCGGCACGGTCGCGTTCTTCCAGGAGTGGCTGACCCACACCGAGGCCGGCGCCGACTACTGGCGCCAGCGCGCGTTCGACGAGCGGGTCTACGAGGTCCGCGCGGAAGTGGCGATGGTGACCGGCTGGCACGACATCTTCCTGCCCTGGCAGCTCGCCGACTACGCGACGCTGCGGGCGGCGGGGGCGCGGCCGCACCTCACGATCGGGCCGTGGACCCACGGCAGCGTCGGCCTGTACGGCGCCGCGCTCCGCGAGGGGCTGAGCTGGCTGCGTGCCCACCTCGCCGGCGACACCGACGGGCTGCGGGCCGAACCGGTGCGGGTGCACGTGGGTGGCGGGGGCGGCTGGAAGTCACTGCCCGACTGGCCGCCGGGTCACCCGCCGCGGCGCTGGCACCTGCACGCCGGGGGTGGGCTATCCCCGGAGCCGCCGGCACCGTCCACACCCGACAGTCATCGGTACGACCCGACGAATGCGACCCCTTCGCTCGGCGGGCCGCTGCTCGTGGCCAACCGCGCCGGGCAGTTGGACAACCGCCCGGTCGAGGACAGGCCGGACGTACTCGTGTACAGCAGCGCCCCGTTGGACTCCGCCGTCGAGGTGATAGGACCGGTGGAGGCCATCGTGCACATCCGCTCGACATTGCCGTACTTCGATGTGTTCGTGCGACTGTGCGATGTGGACATTCGTGGCCGGTCGTGGAACGTGTGCGACGGGCTGACCCGGGTCGTACCCGGCCTGGTGCCGGCCGACGGCGATGACGTACAGGCCGTCGTCGTGGAGCTGTGGCCGACGGCGTACCGCTTCCGCGCGGGGCACCGCATCCGGGTGCAGGTCAGCGGCGGGGCCCACCCGCGGTACTCGCGCAATCCCGGCACGGGCGAGCCGCTCGGTACCGCGACCGAACTGCGCGCAGGTCGGCGGGAGGTCTTTCACGACCCCGAGCGACCGTCCGCGCTACTGCTGCCCGTATCGACGTGAGACTTTCTCAGTAGTCTCGTTCCGTCACTCCAGTGCGCTGGTACCCCGTACCGTAAATATCGGATTAATGGTGTTTTCGGTAACGGGGGCGGGCAGATGTTCGTCAAGCAACTCGCACTGGTGGGCCTGGTCGCCGGCGGTGCGCTTCTCATGTGGCCCGCCTCAGCATCGGCGGCCGCGGCGCCCGTCGCGACAGTGAGCACCGGCGGCGGCGACCTCAACGTGCGAACCGGGCCGAGCACCTCGTACAGCCGTGTGGCGACCATCCGCAACGGCACCGCACTGGCGATCACCTGCCAGGTGACCGGCATGGTCATCACCGGCCACGTGCGGCAGACCGGTGCGTGGGACCGGCTGTCCAACGGGCGGTACGTCTCCGACGCGTTCGTCGCCTGGCAACCGGCCCGGCCGGCGGTGCCGGCGTGCGCCGCACCGAAGCCCCCCACCACGGCGACGGCCACCGTCAACGCCGGCGACACCGCGCTGAACGTGCGCGAAGGACCCGGTACGGCGTACCGGATCGTGGGCACGCTCGGCAACGGCACCGCGGTGACGGTCGCCTGCCAGGTCAACGGGCAGTACGTCGTCGGTACCGTCGCCCGGACCGGGTACTGGGACCGGCTGTCCAACGGGCGGTACGTGTCCGACGCCTACATCGCCTGGCGACCAGCCCGTCCGGCGGTGAAGTGGTGCGACCAGCAGCCGCCGACCCTGCCCCCGTCCCAGGCCGACTTCATCGCCCGAGCGGTCGAACCGGCACGGGCGAGCATGCGCGAGTTCCGCGTGCCGGCCTCGGTGACGATCGCCCAGGCGATCCTCGAGTCGGGCTGGGGTCGTAGCGAGCTGACCCGCGTCGACCACAACTACTTCGGCATCAAGTGCTTCGGCACCCCCGGTCCGATCGCGATCGCCTGCCGGTCGTACGCCACCCACGAGTGCGACGGCGACAGCTGCTACCCGACGACGGCCACCTTCCGGGTGTACCGCAATGCCGCCGACTCGTTCCGCGACCACGGCCGGTTCCTCGTCGTCAACGAACGCTACGGGCCGGCGTTCAACTACACGCACGACCCGAACCGGTTCGCCGTCGAAATCCACAAGGCGGGTTACGCCACGAGCCCGACGTACGCCCGTTCGCTCATCGATTTGATGAAGCAGTACGACCTGTACCGGTACGACCGTTAGCCCCAAGCGTCAGCTCCCATACCGTCTTGTCCCGAGCGGCTGCTGCGGACCGTCAGCGGGCTCGGGTCCTGATCTCTGATATGGCCGTTGACCTGCGGTTATGCGTTTCAGCGGGCTACCGTCGGTTCATGATCGTCAGCAGTTACCGCACTGTGGACGGTCGCTGGCGGGTGCACATTCACCACGACCAACGGGCCGAGCTGTGGGAGACCCCGCCCGGCCAGCGATGGCCGCGGTGCGTGCTGCGCGACGTCCCGCTCTACCGCGTCACCGACCGGCTCGCGGCCGAGGGCGTGAGCGTCGACGACCTCGTCCGGGACTAGGCCGGCGCCGGTTCCGGCAGGATCACCTTCGGGACGCGGACGAACACGGCTATCAGACCGACGACGTACGCCGAGAGCGTCACCAGGAAGTACAGGTGCACCAGGGCGTCGGGCGCGGCATTCAGCCATTTGGCGACGTCGGTCTGCGGGCTGCCGAAGATGCCCGCGAACCACTGGACGAGCGAGTTCACCAGTGGCGAGATGAGCCCGATGACGACGATGTTCAGCCACAGCCAGTGGTAGGGGATCCGCAGCCGCGTGACGATGAAGAAGAACCCCACGAACCAGAGCAGGTCGCAGAGGTACGGCGCCGCGTCGACCCACGCGTCGGTACTCCCGGTCCACTGCACGTAGCCCCACGTGAACCGGCCCAGGTCGGTCTGCGGGTAGATGACGAACTTGTCGATCGTGGCGCCCTCCATGGCGGCGACCAGCGCGTGGCTACCTTCGTGGCGGATCGTGCCGAACGTCTGATAGATCGGGTACGCCAGCAGCCACAGCAGGTCACGCCACTCCATCTTCCACACGGGCTCGGAGTCAGACATGGCTCCATTGACGAGCACCGGGTACCGCCGTCGCAGCCGGCTTCCCGACAGCGGCGGCTACGACTCTCGCTCGGCGGCGCTGCGGAGGACGCAGAACTCGTTGCCTTCGGGGTCGGCGAGGACCACCCACCCGGTACCGTCCGGCTCCCGCCGATCCGCCACGACCGAAGCGCCGAGCCCGAGTAGCCGCTCGACCTCGGTGTCCCGCCGGTCGTCTGGTCGCAGGCAGACGTGTACGCGGTTCTTGACGCTCTTCGGTTCGGGTACCTCCGCGAAGTAGAACGTGGGACCGTCGGGCTGCTCGATGGCGACCTCCGGGTCGCCCGGGTGATCGTCGTCGCCGAGGGGGTGACCCAGGACCTGGCTCCAGAACTGAGCCAACTGGTACGGGTCGGCGCAGTCGAACGCGACGTTCTGCACAGAAGACGCCATGGTGGGAGCGTACGGAGGGCGCTTGACGGGCGCGGCAGGATGGTTCTCGCAGACCGGACCGCGGAGAGAGGCGACAGGCGAGATGACGTCCACCGAGACCCGCAACACCTATCTCGATCAGGTCGTCGCGCAACAGGAGCGGCTGGAACAGAACCTGCGGTCCAAGCGCGCGGCGCCGGCGGCCCCACCGCCACCAGTGGCCGCCGGGCCCAATCACGAGGCGGCGGATGACTGGTCCGCCAGCGGCGTCGGCGGCGGTTGGATGCCGGACACCGGCCGGGCGTCGGGCGCCGTCGACGTGCGGATCACCGGGTTCGGGCGGTGGAAGACCGTGCTCGTGCCGCCGAACGCGTTCGTGGTGCACACCCGGCGCGGGCGGACCGAGCCGCTGCACGTCGGCCTCGGTGTCTCGTTCCGGTACAACCCGGCTACCGACTCGTTCCTCGTCGTGCCGGGCGCAATGCAGACGATCCTGATCAACGCGTACTGCATCTGCAAGGAGCTGCAGGGGTTGCTGGTGCAGGCGTACGTCCAATGGATCATCCAGGACTTCCCGACGGCGTACCGCAAGCTCGACTTCAGCGACCCCGACGACCCGATGCGGCTCGTGAACCTCCAGTTGAAGGAGCAGGCGGAGGCGGCCATCAAGGACAAGGTCGCGACGATGGGCGTACATGAGGTGCTCAGCGACAAACAGCCCATCATGGTCGAGCTGATCGCGCGCCTGCGCGATGTGGCCGAGGGGGAGGGCGACAGCGATACCGGGCTCGGTCTGCGCATCGTCACCGTGCAGATCAAGGAGGCGGTGGTCAGCTCGGCGCGGCTCTGGGAGAACCTGCAGAAGCCGTTCCGGGCGGAGCAGGGGCGCATCGCCCGGCTGGCCGAGCTGTCCGCTGAGGAGGTCATCTCCGAGCGCGAGATGGCCGCGTCGCGGGTGCGCGAAACCCAGCGCATGGCCAACGACCAGGAGTTGAGCGACCTGCGGGCCCGCAACGAGGCGGCGAGCTTCGACCGCGAGACCGCCGAGCGGCTGCGGCGGGCGGAGCGCGAGCAGGAGGACGCCCGGCGCCTGGCCGACCTGCAGAGCGAGACGACCTTGCACGACCTGGCGCTCGAACGGCAGCGGCACGAGGAAGAGGCGGAGACGGGTCGGCTGCGGCTGGAACGGGAGTACGCAATGAAGCGGCTGGCCCTCGACGGCGACCTGACGCTGGCGCGGTCGCGGTCCGAAGCCGTCCACGACGAGCGGCTGCTCGAACTCGACCGGGAGCGCCTGCGCGCGGCCATCGCGAACGACCAGTCGTCGAACGCGATCCAGGCCAAGCTCGTCGATGCGTTGCCGGACATCATGGAGAAGTTGCCCCAGCCGGCCGAGCTGCGGTCGGTGACGATCGGCGGCAACGGTGCCACCACGGTGTCCGGACTGCTGGCCGAACTGGGCGCCGTGCTCGACGCGCTACGGACCGCCTTGCCCCGCGGCCAGTAACGCGCGGAACTCCGCGACCAGCCGGTCGAGCGTGTAGTGCGCGTTCAGGCCACTGGGGTTGGGTAGCACCCAGACCCGGGCGCCGCCGAGGCGTACCGTCTGGGGTCCGATCCGGGCCTGGGGATGGTCGAACGCCGCACGGTACGCGCTGACGCCCAGCACCGCGAGCCACGACGGCCGGTAGCGCCGCACCTTCGCGACCAGAGTGCGGCCGCCGCGGGCCAGTTCGTCGCGGGTCAGATCGGCCGCGCGGGCCGTGCCGCGCGCGACCACGTTGGTGATGCCGAGACCGTACGACAGCAGCTCGGCCTGTTCCGCGGGGCGCAGCAAGCGGGGCGTGAAGCCGCTGCGATGCATGGCCGGCCAGAACCTGTTTCCCGGCCTCGCGAAGTGGTGACCGGTCGCGTCCGACATCAGCCCGGGGTTGATGCCGCAGAAGAGGACCCTCAGGTCTGACGCGATGATGTCGGGGACCACCGTCCGAAGATAACCAGCCGCGCGATCGGGCCGGGCCTGCCTATCCTTGGGCCGACATGAACGTGGACCTGCAGGCGCGCTTGGGCGAGCTGATGCTGCGCGACGAGCGTCGCCTGCGTCGCCGCCTGAGCGACCGGCGCGTGAATGTCGACGAGATCGCTGCGGAGGTCGAGGCGGCCGAGCGGCGCGTCGCGCAGCGGCGGGCTGGCGTGCCGGCCGTGGCGTACCCCGAGGCGTTGCCGGTCAGCCAACGCAAGGACGACATCCTCGCCGCGATCCGGGACCACCAGGTGGTCATCGTCGCGGGGGAGACCGGCTCGGGCAAGACGACCCAGTTGCCGAAGATCTGTCTCGAGCTGGGTCGCGGCGTACGCGGGCTCATCGGGCATACCCAGCCGCGCCGGCTCGCCGCGCGCACGGTCGCGCAGCGGATCGCGGAGGAGCTTGCCGTGCCGCTCGGCGGCGCCGTGGGCTACCAGGTGCGGTTCACCGACCGGGTCGGCGACGACACACTGGTCAAGCTGATGACCGACGGGATCCTGCTGGCGGAGATCCAGAAGGACCGGTCGCTGCTGCGCTACGACACGCTGATCATCGACGAGGCGCACGAGCGGAGCCTCAACGTCGACTTCATTCTCGGGTACGTCAAACAGCTGCTGCCGCGCCGGCCCGATCTGAAGGTCGTCATCACGTCGGCGACCATCGACCCCGAGCGGTTCGCGCGACACTTCGACGCACCCGTCGTCGAGGTGTCCGGGCGGGTGTACCCGGTGCAGGTGCGCTACCGCCCGCTGGCCGAGGAGGACGCCGATCAGATCGACGGCGTATGCGACGCCGTCGAGGAGCTGCGCGCCGAGGGGCCGGGCGACGTCCTCGTGTTCCTCAGCGGAGAGCGGGAGATCCGGGACACCGCGGACGCCCTGCGCCGGCTGAAGCTGCCCGATACCGATGTGCTGCCGCTCTACGCACGACTGTCCACAGCGGAGCAACACCGGGTCTTCCAGTCGCATAGCGGCCGCCGGATCGTGCTCGCCACCAACGTGGCGGAGACCTCGTTGACCGTGCCGGGCATCAGGTACGTCGTCGACGCCGGCACCGCCCGCATCTCCCGGTACAGCCACCGGCTCAAGGTGCAGCGGCTGCCGATCGAAGCCATCTCGCAGGCATCCGCCAACCAGCGCAAGGGTCGCTGCGGCCGGCTCGCCGACGGCATCTGCATCCGGCTGTACGCCGAGGACGACTTCCTGTCCCGCCCCGAGTTCACCGAGCCGGAGATCCTGCGTACCAACCTCGCCTCGGTCATCCTGCAGATGACCGCGCTCGGACTGGGTGACCTGGCCGCGTTCCCGTTCGTCGATCCGCCGGACCGGCGCCAGGTCGCCGACGGCGTGGCGCTGCTTCAGGAACTCGGCGCGCTCGACGGCGACAAGCTCACGCCGCTCGGCCGCAAACTGGCGCAGCTACCCGTCGATCCGCGGCTGGCCCGCATGCTGGTGGAGGCCGATCGCAACGGATGTGTGGCCGAGGCGCTCGTGGTCGTGGCCGCACTGTCCATTCCGGACCCTCGGGAACGGCCGGCCGACAAGCAACAGGCCGCCGACGAGAAGCACCGCCGGTTCGCCGACCCCGACTCGGACTTCGTGACCTTCCTCAACCTCTGGGAGTACCTGCGGGATCAGCAGAAGGCGCTGTCCTCCAGCGGCTTCCGCCGGCTGTGCCGCACAGAGTTCCTCAACTACCTGAGGGTGCGCGAGTGGCAGGATCTGCACGGCCAGCTCCGCGCGCTCGTCCGCGGGCTGGGCGTCACGTTGGGCACGCCGACCGGTGAGCCGCAACGCCTGCACCGGTCGTTGCTCGCCGGGCTGCTGTCGCACATCGGGCTGTTCGATCCCGACAAGCGGGAGTACGCGGGAGCGCGCGGCGCCAGGTTCGCCATCTTCCCCGGCTCGGCGCTGTTCAAGAAGAATCCACAGTGGACAATGGCGGCCGAACTGGTGGAGACGTCCCGGCTGTGGGCGCGTGTCGTGGCGCGCATCGAGCCGGAGTGGGCGGAGTCCCTCGCGTCGCATCTGGTCAAGCGCAGCTACAGCGAGCCGCACTGGTCCCGTGGGCAGGGCGCGGTGCTCGCCTACGAACGCGTGACGCTGTACGGCGTACCGCTCGTCGTGCAGCGCAAGGTGAACTACGGCCGGATCGACCCGCGGCTGTCCCGCGAGCTGTTCATCCGGCACGCGCTCGTGGAGGGCGACTGGGAGACCCGGCACGAGTTCTTCCACGCCAACCGAGCGCTGCTGGACGAGGTCGAGGAGCTCGAGCACCGAGCCCGGCGGCGGGACATCCTCGTCGACGACGAGACGCTCTTCGACTTCTACGACCAGCGGGTCGGTCCGGAGGTGGTGTCCGCCCGGCATTTCGACGCGTGGTGGAAGAAGGTCCGCGTCACGGAGCCGGATCTGCTCTCCTTCTCCACGACGATGCTCGTCAACCCCGGCGTGGGTGAGGTCAGCGCGCGGGACTACCCGGACTCGTGGCGGCAGGGCGACCTTCGGTTGCGGCTGTCGTACCAATTCGAGCCCGGCGCCGAGGCCGACGGCGTGACCGTCCACATTCCACTGCCGCTGCTGAACCAGGTCACCGAGGCGGGCTTCGACTGGCAGGTACCGGGACTGCGTGAGGAGCTGGTGACCGCGCTCATCCGGTCGTTGCCGAAGGCGGTGCGGCGCAGCTACGTACCTGCGCCGGACTACGCGAAGGCGGTGGTGGCTTCTCTCGTGCCGGGGGACGTGCCGTTGCTCGAGGCGGTCGAGTACGAGCTGCAGCGCATCAGTGGTGCCCCGTTCCCGCGGGACAGCTGGGATCTGGCGCGCGTGCCGGACCATCTGAAGGTGACGTTCCGGGTCGACGACGACCAGGGTCGAGCGGTAGCCGAGGGCAAGGACCTCGCGGCGCTGAAGGCCCGTCTACAGGGGAGCGTGCGGTCGGCGATCTCGGCGGCGGTACCGGACATCGAGCGGCACGGGCTGCGCGACTGGACCATCGGTACGCTGCCCCGAACGGTCGAGCAGAGCCGGGGCGGGTTCGTCGTGCGGGCGTACCCGGCGCTCGTCGACGAGGGGGACAGCGTCGCGGTCCGGCTGCTCGACACGGAGGCCGAACAGGCGGCGGCGATGTGGCGCGGTACGCGCCGGTTGTTGCAGTTGGCGCTGCCGTCACCGGTCACGTACGTGTCCTCGCGGCTGACCACGCCGGCGAAGCTGGCCCTGATGCGCAACCCGCACGGCGGGGTCGTACCGCTGCTCGCCGACTGCGTGGCCTGTGCGGTGGACCGGCTGGTCGCCGACGCCGGCGGTCCGGCCTGGGACGCGGACGGCTTCGCCCGGCTCCGCGACCGGGTGCGCGCCGACCTGAACCTCGCGTCGGTACAGGTCACCGTGGAGGTCGAGCGGATCCTGTCGGCGGCGCACGCGGTGGAACAGCGCCTCGTCGGGTTACGCGGTCCCGCGCTGGAACCGGCTCTCGACGACGTCCGGCGGCAACTGTCCACATTGGTCTACCGCGGGTTCGTGGCCGACACGGGCTGGCACCGGCTGCCGGACCTCGTCCGGTACCTGCGCGCGATCGACCGCCGGCTGGAGAAGCTGCCGGCGCACCCGCAGCGGGACCGCGAGTGGATGTGGACCGTACAGGAGGTCCAGGAGGCGTATGAGGAACTGCCTCCCGGACCCGGGCGGGACGAGATCCGCTGGATGATCGAGGAGCTGCGGGTCAGCTTCTTCGCCCAGTCGCTCGGGACCGCGTACCCGATCTCGGACAAGCGCATCTACCGGGCCATCGACCAGCTCCGCTAGAGGATGGTCCACTCGGTCGTGGTGCCCTGACAGCTCAGCCGCACCGGACCCGGTACGACGCCCGGGGCGATGAACCGGCCGATCTGGTCGGCATCGACCTCGACCGTGCCGTCACGGTGGTCGACACGAACCCGGGCAGGTCCGGGCGGTACCAGCTGACCCACCAACCGGATGGTGGGCCCGTCCGGGCTCACCTCGACCTCGATCGTCAGGTCGCCGGCGGCGAAGGTGAGCAGGCGAGGCTGTCCTCCGCTGCGTATGCCCACCGGCATACCGGCGGTCGCCGAGTCGGCGATCAGCTGGGCCAGTGCCGCGTCCGGGTCGCGCCAGCGCAGTGCCTCGAGGGCGGCTTCCAGCACAGCCGCCGGTACCGGGTCCGCCCGCGCTGCCACGTCCCTCAACTCCATCCACGTCTCTTCGATAGTCATGGCGTCAGCCTCCGGCGCAGGGTGTTGAGGCACCGGGCGCGGGTCGGACCGATGCTGCCGACCGGCATGCCGAGGGCGGCGGACGCCTCGGCATACGACGGCGGGGGCTCGGCGAGCAGGACGCGCAGCAGTTGCTGGCAGGCGCTGGGAAGAGCGCCGAAGGCCTGCCACAGCTGGCTGTCCCGCTCGGTGCGGAGCAGGCGCTGATCCACCGGCTCACCACTCGCGTCGGGCGGATCCAATTCGGTCGGGTCGATCGCCGGCGCGTCCCGGCCGGCGCGCCGCAGAAGGGCCAGCGCCTCCCTGCGGGCCGTCGTCGCGAGCCAGGCGCCGAGCCGGTCGGAGTCGCGGATGTCGGCCATGTGCTCGACGAGACGCAGCCACGTCGCCTGGCTGACGTCGGCGGCGTCCGCGGAGCCGAGGCGGTAGCTGCGCGCGACAGACCAGACAAGGCCGGCGTACCGGTGCACGATCGCCTCCCAGGACCGCTGGTCCCCGCCGCATGCCGCGGTGAGCAGGGTCGCGTTGTTCGGCTCCGCCATGTCGACGCACGGTAGCATCGTCGATACCGTCGTGGGATCGGCGCTATGGCGGTCATGGCAGACCCGGATAGCCGCTGTACGAGTGCTCGGCCGCGACCGCCCGGACGTTGTCCAGGGCGGGTAGGGCCGACCCGGTGGCGGCCAGTTCCTCGGCGACGGCGGCGACGACGTACGGGGTCGCGAACGACGTGCCGCTCCACTGTGCCCATCCACTGTGGAAAGCCTCGTGGTGGATGTACGTACTCGTGACGTCGGCACCCGGGGCGGCCAGCGTGACCCAGTCACCGCGGTTGCTCCACGGGCAGACGTCGGTACCGTCGTGCGCCGCCACCGCCACGACCTGCCCGCTCCACGGCTCGCCCGTACCCGCGAACGCCGCGGGCCAGAACGTCGGACCGTGCTGGCCGTCGTTGCCGGCGGCGGCGACCACCACGCGGTCCTTGCCGTCGAGCAGCCCGTGCAACGCGTCGCGCAGCGCCAGCGGCGGCTGGTCGTCCAGCGTGAAACCGCCCAGCGACAGGTTGATCACCCGGTCGCCGCTGACCCGCCCCAGCGCGGCGATCAGATCGGCCTCGGTGCACACGCCGAACGTATCGAGCACGCGGACGATGCGTACCCGGGCATTGGCGGTCCGGCGCAGAATGACGCCCGCGATGAAGTTGGCGTGCCCGACGTCGCCGTCGATGATGCCGTCGTTGTCGACGTCCACATCGGACACGAAGTCGTCGGACTCGGCCGCGTACCGGCCCGTCGGAAGAGGACTGTCCCTCCACACGCCGGTGTCCACGACGGCGACCGCGTTGGCCGTGGCCGCGGGCGTCGCGAGGCTACCGCGCGGCTTGGCGACGGGCAGCGGTGGGCCGAAGGGTCCGCCATGCTCGATGGGCGCCGACACGAAGACGTGGTTGGGGCTGGCGGCGGACCGCTGATCGCCGGCTGCCTCGGCCCGCCGGCGTACGGTGCGGGCCGCCCGCGGTACGTCCAGACCGGCCACCCGGTAGCGCCGGATGCCGCTAGGGGCGTCCTCCTCCTCGGCGACGTCGGTCGCCCGGTGGCCCTGCTCACCGAGAACCTTGCGAGCCAGCCGGTAGTGATCGTCGCGAACCAGCAGCTCGTCGGCGACGTACCAGACCGCTGGCCTGCCCTCGGCCGTGTCAGCCCGTAGCCAGTTCAGCTCGCGCATGCGGCGGGCCCGTCGCTCGCGCCACTTGGCCAACCGATCTTCCGACACCGACATCTCGACTCCTCATCCTCGCTTCGGATATCGAGTAGATGGCATTTTCAGGTCACCGATACGACGGATTTCCGACAGTCGGGTGTCGATGGAACGATCGGGCGGTGCCCGCCCTGATGCTGGCGCCGGCCCCCGCCAGCCCGACCGGTGACGTCGACTGGGCTCTCGTGAACGTGATGGCCGACCCGCGCCGGGCCCGTGCGACGGCGGAGGCGGCGCTCGAGGCCGCGCGGCGCCGCCACGATCCGAACGAGCAGATGCGGGCCGAACGCGTGCTCGGGCTCGCCGCGCGGGAGCTGCACAACGCCGCCCAGGCCGCCGTCCACCTGCGCCGCTCGGTTCGCATCGGGGAGCTCCACGGGCTCGGCGAGCGGACCGCCGAGTCGCGGATGAGCCTGGCACTCGTGGAGGAGGATCTCGGCCGGCCGCACGCCGCGATCCGCGCGATCGACCGGGCCATCGCCGACCTGCGCGGGCTGCCGCTGGCCCGGGCGCGCATGCAGCGGGCGCTCATCCTGCGCCGGCTGGGCCGCGAGACGGAGGCACTGGCGGGGTACGGTGCCGCGCTGGCCGCGTTCCGCCGCTGGGACGACCGGCTCTGGCAGGCCCGGGCCTTGATGAACCGCGGAGTCCTGCACGCGCTACGGGGAGCGCTCCGGCACGCCGACGCCGACCTGCGCCGGGCCGAACGGCTCTACGCCGAGCTGGAACTGCCGGCCGCCGTCGCGCACGTGCGGCACAACCGCGGCTTCGTCGCCGCGCAGGCCGGCGACGTGTCGCGCGCCCTGACCTGGTACGACCGCGCCGATGAGCAGTTCCGGCGGGACGGCCCGCCGGTGGCCGCCCTGCTGGACCGGGCCGAGCTGCTCCTGGCGGCGCGGCTGCTGCCGGAGGCGCGGCAGGCCGCTCTCGTCGCGGTCCAGGCCTGTGCGGGTGGCCGGCTCGGGTCGCTGCTGCCCCAGGCGCGGCTGCTCGTGGCCCGGGCCGCGCTGGCCGCCGGGGATACGCGAGCGGCCGGCCCGTACGCACGGGCCGCGCGGCGCGAGTTCCGGCGTCAGGGGCGCGGACGCTGGGCGGTACTGGCGGACTACCTCGACTGGCTCGGCACCGGTCGGGCCGGGTTGGCGGCAGCCCGCCGGATCGCCCGGTCGCTGGCCGAAGCCGGCTGGGCCGAGGAGGCCGTCGAGGCCCGGCTGCACGCCGTCGAGCTGGCCGGCGCGCTGAACGGGCGGGCAGCGCGCGGTAGCCGGCGAGCGCGAGGAGCGAGCGGAGCGAGCCCCGCAGCCGCGAGCGAAAGGTCGGCACGGGATGCGGCGGTGGCGGAGCTCGCGGAGGCGGCGGGGCTGGTGCGTCGGGGACCGGTACGCCTGCGTGTACGAGCCTGGCACGCGACCGCGGTGGTCCGGCTGCACGCCGGTGACCGGCCGGGCGCCAGCCGGGCGTTGCGGCAAGGGCTGCGGCTACTCGACGAGTACCGAGCGGCGCTGGGCGCGACCGAACTGCGCGTGCACAGCTCGGCCGACGGTCACGACCTCGCCGTATTGGGACTGCGGCTGGCGGTGGCGGACGGGCGACCGCGCGAGGTCCTGGCCTGGGCCGAACAGTGGCGCGCCGCCACGCTCCGACTGCCGCCGCCACCGCCGTCGTACGGCGACGCGCTCGCCCGCGACCTGGCCAAGCTCCGGCGGGTACGGGCCGAGCTGGCCGCGGCCGACGGGGAACCTGCCCGGCTTCGCCGGCTGACCGCGCGCCAACGCGCCCTGGAGGACGCCGTGCGCCGAGCCTCCTGGCGTGCGACCGGCGGTACCGGCGCCCGAACCGCGTCGCCCTCGATCGGCGCGGTGTGCGCCGGGCTGGGGGATCGGGCGCTGGTGGAGCTCGTCGAGCTGGACGGCGAGCTGCTGGCGCTGGTGGTGGCCGGCGGGCGGGTACGCCAGTACCAACTGTCCAGAATGGACACTGTCGAGCCCGAGGTGACCGCCCTGCGGTTCGCGCTGCGCCGGCTCGCCATGGGCTACGGCAGCCGGGCCTCGCTCGACGCGGCCGAGCTCGGGGCACGGCACGCGGCGTGCCGGCTGGACGAGCTGCTGCTGATGCCGGTACGGCGGCAGGTCGGCGACCGGCCGTTGGTCATCGTGCCCACGGGAGCGCTGCACGGCATACCGTGGGCGGTCCTGCCGTCCTGCCGTGGCCGGCCGGTGGTCGTGGCGCCCTCGGCCACCGCGTGGTGGCGGGCCGCCCGCACATCGGCCACAGTGGACGGTCCGGTCGTGCTGGTAGCCGCGGAGACCCCGCCGCACGCGATGCCGGAGGTGGCCACGATCGCGGCGGGACTGCCGGAGGCGGTCACGCTCGTCGGCGACCGGGCGCGGGTCGTGGACGTGCTCGGTCATCTCGACGGCGCGGGCGTCGCCCATCTCGCCACGCATGGCGAGTTCCGGGCGGACAACCCGCTGTTCTCCCACCTGCTCCTGGCGGACGGACCGCTGACCGGGTACGACCTGATGCGCCTGCGCCGGCCGCCCGCGTTGACGGTGCTGTCCGCGTGCGATGCCGGGCTGTCCGCGGTACATCCCGGAGACGAGCTGATGGGGTTCGCCTCCGCCATGCTCGGGCTCGGCGCCCGAACGCTGGTCGCCAGCCTCGGCCCGGTCGACGACGAGGCGACCGTGACGCTGATGGTGGACCTGCACCGGCGGCTGTACGCCGGCACGCCACCCGCCGAGGCCCTCGCCGGCGCTCAGGCGGCGTCGACCGGATCGGTCGTCAACTTCGTGTGCCTCGGTGCCGGCTGACCGTCGTCGATCTGACAGGCGTGACGCGTATCACGACCCTCGGCACGCTGCTCTCCCGGACGTCCGTCCCCCTTCCCCGTCGATCTAGGACTTGTGCACATGGTTCGATCTCCAAACCACGTGCACGAGTCCTAGATCGACGGAGAGAGAGGGGGGAGGTGTCTTCACTCCAGGAGAGGAGTAGCGACATGTCAACCGATTGGGTGGTCACGACCGCAGCCGAGCGCATCGGGCTCGACGCGCAAAAGCGGGGCGAGGCCACGTTCACGGTCACGAATCCGAACGGGCGAGCCGACCAGGCCGTCTTCGACGTCGTGCCGGGCAACGGCGCGGATCCCACGTGGTTCACCGTGGATGAGCCGCAGCGGCTGGTACGCGGTAACGCGTCGGTCGCGTACCTGCTGAAGGTCGCCGTGGCGCCGGGTGCGCCCGCCGGTGCGTATCCGATCCAGGGACGGGTGTACTCGGCGAATTCGGCGCCGGAGGAGAGCTCAGTCCTCAGTGGACGGGTGATGCTGGACGTCGAGCCCGAGCCCGAGCCGGTACGGCGGCGGATCCCGTGGTGGGTCGTTGCCGTTGCCGCGCTCGTCGCGATGGTGCTCGGCGTCGTCGGCTGGCTCGCCCTGACGCCCGACCCCGTGCCGTTGGCTACCGTTCCGGACCTGCTCGGGAAGACCGAGGCACAGGCCGTCGACGCTCTGCGCCGAGCGGGCCTGACGGCGGGCCGGGTCACTCACCGGCACAACCCCGCGAAGAACGACGCCGTGCTGACCCAGTCCGTGCAGGACGGCAACGCCGTCGCCCCGGGCACGCCGGTGGACTTCGAGGTGTCGGTGGCGCTGGCCGCGCCGACTCCGGCCACCCCCGCGAACGAGGCGAGATTCGCGCGTAATGCTGCCCCGCCGCTGACCTGGAAGCAGTCCCAGCCGTTCGTCACCATGTGGACGGTGTCCATCAGCGAGGAGTACTGCATCCTCAGGATCGGCGTCCCTGCTCCGGTGTGCGCCTGGATGCTGGTTGACGAACAGGCCACGAGTTCGCCGCTTGTGGACAAGCCCCAGCTGGCGTTTCTCTTCCCCGTCTCCGGTGTCTTTCCCGGGTTGTTCCACTCCGGACGGGTGCAGTGGACGGTGGTCGCCATCGACGACTTCGGCAACAAGGGTCCGTCCAGCGCCGCGGCCACCTACCAGATCAATCCCTGAGAGCCGATGGGCCGAGCGTCCGCGCACCAAGGTCCACGACCCGGCCCTTCAGCGCCCGGTCGGCGGTGACCACAATGGACGCTCGGCCCTCGCCGCCCTCGGCAACCAGCAGATCGACGATCGCGTCGTCTCCGGAGCTGGGCGCGGGCACCACGCGTACCCCCGGCACGCTGACCACGTCCCGGGCCTTGCCCTCGACGACCAGCACCACCTCGACGGGCGGGTCGACGGTCGGCAGGCCGGCCTCCGCGACGCGCACCAGCGCGTCGCGGAGACGTTCGGTCGCACCGGCCCGGTCCCGCCACCACCCGTCCGGTACCGAGCCCACCACGTTGGCGGCGTCGACGACGAGCAGGGTAGGGCGGTCCGGCACGACCGCCAGCCTAAGGCTTGGTCGCCGTCACCGTGGCCGGCGCGAGGCACATCACCCACCCCGAACTATTCGCAGGGCAAGGAAGAAGTCGACCCGGTCGGCGAAACTGTTCAGGTCCCGACCGGTCAGCTCCTCGATGCGCCCGATGCGGTACCGCAACGTGTTCACGTGCACGTGCAGTCCCTGGGCGCACCGGGTCCACGAACCGGAGCAGCCGAGGAACTCCTCGAGCGTGTGTACGAGGTCCGCGCCGTGCGTGCGGTCGTACTCCTCGAGCGGACCGAGCAACCGGTCGCGGAACGTCCGCCGGGCGGCGGCCGGCACGCCGGCCAGCAGCAGCAGGTGCGACGCGAGGTCGGCGGACGGTACGACGACCGCCGGTGCCGGCTGCGCGACGGCGTACCCGTGGGCGTGCCGCGCCTCGTCGAGCGCGCCGCGGAGCGCGCCCGCATTCACGGCTGGGTCGCTGACCCCGACCGCCAGCCGGCCTCGCGGACCGAGTCCCGCCTCCAGCACGCGTACCCGGTCCGCCAAGTCCTCCGCCACCGCGGCCGGCACAACCGCCGCGACCTCGTCACCGAGCCGGCCGACCGCCGCGACGGAGTAGGGCGGGCGGGCCAGTTCTTCGACGACCGCGACCGCCAGCTCGGGCGGCCCGCTCACCGTCGCCACGATGGCGCGCAGCGGCGAATCCGGCTCGAGGCCGCAGGCGACCAACCGGCTCTCCACCTCGGCATCGTCCACTGTGGATGACAGCGATCGCAGAAGGTGTTCGGCCAGCCGCCGCTCCACCCGCCGCGCCTCGTCGAGCTGCGCGCGTTCCAGCGCGGCCAGTGCGACCAGCTCCTCGACCGCCTCCGGCAGCGGGTCCGCACCGGCGGTCTCCTCGACCGCCAGGAACCAGCCGGCCAGCCGGTGCTCGGGCCGACCACCCGCCGACAGCACGGTGAACCGCCGCCGCCGGCCGAGCGCCGCGTGGTGGGGCAGCCGGTCCGCGGTCAGGAAGGCACGAGCCAGGAGGGTACGGTCGTCGCCGGCCAGCTCGTCGACGCCGGCCACGAGCCGACCCGTGGCGGCCAGCACCCAGCACGCCATGCCCAGTTCGGACGCGACCCGCGGCAGCAGGTCGGCCAGCCGGTCGCCGCCGGCCATCGCCGCGATCAGGTCGCGGTGCCGGCCGAGCACGGTCGCGAGACCGCTGGCGCGTTCGGCGCCGACCTCGTCGGTGATGGTCCGGAACGACACCTCGACGGGTACCTCGAACAGCGGCAGCGAGTGCCGCTCGCATGCCGCGACGAGGTCGGCCGGGACCGAACCCAGCGCGGCGTCTCCCGCGCCGAGCGCCGAGACCTCGGCGGCCGCCAGCGCGGCGACGAACCGTTCGGAGTCGGCGGGGGTACGCCGCCACATCAGTCCCGTCAGCACCAGCTCGCCGCCGGTCAGGTAGCGGCCCGGGTCGAGCAGGTCGGTCGTGAACACGCGCCGGATCGGGCGGTCGAGATGCTCATCGCCCGCCAGCAACCGCAACCCCAGCGTGGGTCGGTCGAGCATGTCGCGCAGGCGCATCCGGTCCACTCCGCCCGTTTGTAGGATCCTCCAAAAGGATACGTGTCGAGCCCGCCCGGTTTCGGTGCGCGTGCCGCTACACCGCGAAGAGCGACGACTGGTCTACTGCGGTAGTGGCCGGCCTGGACTGGTTCAACTCACTCGCGCCCGAGGAAGCCGAACGGGAGCTGCTCGCGTGCTGCGCCTCCCACGCGTGGGCGCGCCGGGTCGCGGGCGGTCGCCCGTACCCGGACATCCAGTCCCTTGTGGACACGGGCGGCGCGGCCGTCGAGAGCCTGCCTTGGGCGGACGTCGAGCAGGCCCTGTCTGCCCACCCGCGGATCGGCGACCGGCTGGCGGGCGCCGGCCGCGACGCGGTCTGGTCGCGCCGGGAGCAGGCCGGCGTGGCGAAGGCGAACGACCGGCTGCTCGACGCGCTGGCCGAGGCCAATCGGGAGTACGAGGAACGCTTCGGTCACGTCTTCCTCATCTATGCCAGCGGGAACACCGCCCGGGGGATGCTGGCCGCGGCCCGCGAGCGGCTCACTCACGACGAGGCGACCGAACAGGACGTCGTTCGCGGCGAACTTGGCAAGATAACCCGGCTGCGGCTGGAAAGGTTGCTGGCATGACGCTGTCGACGCACGTGCTCGACACAGCTCGAGGAGAGCCGGCCGTCGGTGTGCCCGTGCGCCTCGACCGCGCCGACGACGCCGGCTGGGTCGCCGTCGCGAGCGGCGTGACCGACGGCGACGGGCGGCTGCGCGACTGGCTGCCCGAGGCGGCGTGGCAACGGGGCGTGTACCGCCTGGTGTTCAGCGTCGATGGTGAGTTCTTCCCCGAAGTGACCGTCGCGTTCCGGGTCGCCGAGCCGGACCGGCACTACCACGTGCCGTTGCTGCTCAGCCCGTACGGCTACACGACCTACCGGGGGAGTTGAGGCGTCATGGCGATCGTGCTCGGGGACAACCGGTACGGCAAGGCGGAGACACGCCTCGTCCGGGTTGTCCGCGACGGCGCGCGGCACGAACTGCGGGACCTGACGGTCAGCGTGGCGCTCGCCGGCGACCTCGCCGCCTCGCACACCGACGGCGACAACTCGGGTGTGCTGCCCACCGACACCCAGAAGAACACGGTGTACGCGTTCGCGGGCCGGTACGGCGTCGGGGCGATCGAGGACTTCGCGCTGCGGCTGGCCCGGCACTTCGTCGACACGCAACCGAGCATCCACCATGCCCGGGTGTCCATCGTGGAGCATGGCTGGCAGCGGCTCGGCCCGCACTCGTTCCAGCACTCCGGTGCGGAGACGCGGACCGCCACGGTCACCTGCGACGCGGACGGCGCCTGGGTGGTCTCCGGCGTCGCCGATCTGGTGCTGCTCAACTCGACCGGGTCGGAGTTCGTCGGGTTCGTCAAGGACGAGTACACGACGCTGCCCGAGGCGAAGGACCGTATCCTCGCCACGGCGGTATCTGCGCGGTGGCGGCACGCAGCCGCTTCCTCGTCCGACTGGGACGAGTCCTTCCGCGGCGCCCGGGAGCTGCTCGTGGCGTCCTTTGTGGACACGTACAGCAGGTCGTTGCAGCAGACGCTCTACGCCATGGGGCACCGGCTGTTGGAGGGGCGCCCGGAGCTCGCTGAGGTGCGGCTGGCCATGCCCAACCGGCACCACCTGCTCGTGGACCTGGCGCCCTTCGGGCTGGCGAACCCGAACGAGGTCTTCGTCGCCACGGACCGGCCGTACGGGCTCATCGAGGGTACGGTCGTGCGCGACGACGCGCCGCCGCCCGGCCTGGCGTGGTGGTGAACGTGGAGTTCCTGCAACCGTCCACATGGGACGACGCGCTGGCGGCGAAAGCCCAGCACCCCGAGGCGGTACCGATCGCCGGCGGTACCGACGTGATGGTCGAGCTGAACTTCGACCGGCACCGGCCGCCGGCCCTGCTCGACCTCACCCGGGTCGGCTCGCTCGCCGAGTGGTCGCCGGACGGCGGAGTGCTGCGGGTGGGCGCGGGTGTGACGTACCGGCGGATCATCGACGAGTTGGGCGGGCGGTTGCCCGGTCTCGCGATGGCTTCCCGCACGGTCGGCTCGCCGCAGATCCGCAACCGAGGCACGGTCGGCGGCAACCTCGGTTCGGCGTCCCCGGCCGGGGATGCCCACCCGCCGCTGCTGGCCTGCGACGCGGTCGTCGAGGTCGCCTCGGTCC
The DNA here is from genome assembly GCA_035650075.1 of Micromonosporaceae bacterium. Lineage (GTDB taxonomy): Bacteria > Actinomycetota > Actinomycetes > Mycobacteriales > Micromonosporaceae > DASSUC01. The sequence continues at coordinate 56,286 of DASRII010000319.1, forward strand.
GGGGCACCCGGCAGGTGCCGGTCGGCGAGTTCTTCACCGGGCCCAAGCGAAGCGTGCTCGAACCGGACGAGCTGATCGCCGCGATCCTGGTGCCTCCCGCGGAAGGACCCCAGCAGTTCGCGAAGGTCGGTACGCGTAACGCGATGGTGATCGCGGTCTGCTCGTTCGCCGTGTCCATCCACAGTGGACAGAAGCGACTGGGTACCGGGATCGGCTCCGCGGCACCGACCCCTTTGCGTGCGCTGTCGGCCGAGGCGTTCGCCGCCGAGGCGCTGCCTTGGGACTCCGGCGGCCCGTTGCCGGAGGACGTGGCGCGGCGGTTCGGTGAGCTGGTGGCGGAGGCCGCGGTGCCGATCGACGACGTGCGCGGTACCGCGGCCTACCGGCGGCACGCGCTGGCGGTGCTCGCCCGGCGGACGCTGGCGTGGGCGTGGGGGGGTCTGTCATGAGGCTGACGTGCACGGTCAACGGCGAGGAACGGATCGCCGACGATGTCTGGCCCGGCGAGAGCCTGCTCTACGTGCTGCGCGAACGGCTGGGCCTGCCCGGCGCCAAGAACGCGTGCGAGCAGGGCGAGTGCGGTTCGTGCTCGGTGTACCTCGACGGCTCACTGGTGTGCGCGTGTCTGGTCGCCGCCGGGCAGGCCGAGGGCCGCACCGTGGTCACCGTCGAGGGCGTGGCCGGCGACGTCGTGCAGCGCGCGTTCCTGTCCGCCGGCGCTGTCCAATGTGGATTCTGCACGCCAGGTCTCGTCGTCGCGGTGCACGACCTGCTGGCCCGCAATCCGCGCCCGACCGATCCGCAGATCCGCGAGGCGCTGGCCGGCAACCTGTGCCGGTGCACCGGATACGAGAAGATCCTCGACGCGGTACGGCTGGCGGCCTCCGGATGATCGTCATCGAGGGATGCGCGGTCGCGACGGTCGACGCGGCGGGCACCGAGTACGCCGACGGCCACGTGGTGGTGGACGGTGACCGGATCGTGGCCGTTGGACCTGGCGCCTTCCTGGGTGACGCCGAGCGCGTCGACGGGCGCGGTTGCCTGGCCACTCCCGGGCTGGTGAACACGCACCACCACCTCTACCAGTGGGCCACCCGAGGGCTGGCGCAGCAGGCGGACCTGTTCGGCTGGCTCACCGAGCTGTACCCGGTGTGGGCCGGCATCGACGTCGAGAGCGTTGCCGCGTCGGCCCGGGCCGGGCTCGGCTGGCTGGCCCTGTCCGGCTGCACGACCACGACCGACCACCACTACGTGTTCCCGCGCGGGGCGGGCGACCTGCTGGCCGCGACCGTGGAGGCGGCGGGGGCGATAGGGCTGCGGTTCCACCCGGGCCGCGGCTCGATGGACCTGGGCGCGTCGGCCGGCGGTCTGCCACCGGACGACCTCGTCGAGGACACCGACGCGGCGCTGGTCGCGACCGAGGAGGCGATCGACCGGTACCACGACCCGTCTCCGTCGGCGATGGTGCGTATCGCGGTCGCCCCGTGCTCGCCGTTCTCGGTCACCGAACGGCTGATGCGCGAGGCGGCTGAGCTGGCGCGGCGACGCGGGGTGCGGCTGCATACGCACCTGGCCGAGACGGTCGAGGAGTCGACGTACTGCGCGGAGCGGCACGGCTGCACGCCGGTCGAGTACGCCGAGCGGCTCGGCTGGCTCGGTGACGACGTGTGGCTGGCGCACGGCGTGCAGTTGAAGGCCGCGGCCGTGGCGCGACTGGCGGCCACCGGTACCGGCGTCGCGCACTGTCCCAGCTCCAACGCGCGCCTCGGCGCGGGTATCGCGCCCGTGCGTGACCTGCTGGACGCCGGCGCGCCCGTGGGGCTCGGCGTAGACGGGGCCGCGTCGCAGGAGGCCGGCCAGCTCGGTGCCGAACTGCGGCAGGCGCTGCTGGCCGCTCGACTGCGGGGCGGCCCGACCGCGATGACGGCACGGGAAGCCTTGGCGCTGGCGACGACCGGCGGCGCCCGATGCCTCGGTCGCGCCGACGAGCTGGGCTCGCTCGAGCCGGGCAAGCTCGCCGACATCGCGCTCTGGCGGCTCGATACCCTCGGCCACGCCGGCATCGACGACCCGGTAGCCGCTCTGGTGCTCGGCTCACCCGCCCCGGTCGAGCTGCTGCTCGTTGGCGGAAGGCCCATTGTGGACCGTGGTCGGCTGTTGACGGCCGACGAGGAGGAGCTGGCCGCCTCGGCGCGCCGCCTGGCCATCGGGAGGTTGCGATGACCACAGTGGACCGCCGGGTCGACGCACCGGTGACCGGAGGGGTCGGTGGCAGCCCGGCACGGCCCGACGGGGTGCACAAGGTACGGGGGGAGTTCGCGTTCTCCTCGGACATGTGGGCCGCCGACATGCTCTGGGGCACCACGTTGCGCAGCCCGCACCCGCGCGCCCGGATCCGCGGCATCGACCTGACCAAGGCGCTCCTCGTACCGGGCGTGTATGCCGTCCTGACCCACGAGGACGTACCCGGTGTGAAGCTCTACGGGCTCGAGATCGTCGACCAGCCGGTGCTGGCGTTCGACGAGGTGCGGTACGAGGGTGAGCCGGTCGCGATCGTGGCCGCCGACCACCCCGAGACGGCTCGCCGGGCAGCGGCCCGGATCGCCGTCGACTACGAGGTGCTACCGCCCATTGTGGACGCTGAACGGGCCCGCGACCCGGAGTCGCCGCGCATCCACCCCGGCGGCAACGTGCTGCGGCACGTACCGATCCGGCGCGGCGAGCCCGACACCGCTACCGCCGAGGTGGTCGTCGCCGGCGAGTACCGGGTCGGCATGCAGGACCAGGCGTTCCTGGGACCCGAGTCGGGTCTGGCCGTACCGGCCGAGGACGGCGGGGTGGACCTCTTCGTCGCGACCCAGTGGCTGCACGTCGACCAGAAACAGGTGGCCGCCTGCCTAGGACTGCGCCCGGAACAGGTACGCCTGACGCTGGCCGGCGTCGGCGGGGCGTTCGGCGCGCGCGAGGACCTCTCGATGCAGGTGCACGCCTGCCTGCTGGCAATGCACACTGGTCGGCCGGTGAAGATGATGTACGGCCGCGAGGAGTCGTTCTACGGCCACGTGCACCGGCACCCGGCCACGCTGCGGTACGAGCACGGCGCCACGCGGGACGGCCGGCTCGTCTACGTGCGCGCCGAGATCGTGCTCGACGGTGGCGCGTACGCCTCCAGTTCCACCGCGGTCTGCGCCAACGCCGCGACCCTCGGCATCGGCCCGTACGACGTGCCGAACGTGGCGATGGACGCGTACGTGGTCTACACCAACAACCCGCCGTGCGGGGCGATGCGCGGCTTCGGTGCGGTACAGGCGTGCTTCGCGTACGAGTCGCAGATGGACAAGCTGGCGGCGGCTCTCGGCCTCGACCCGGTCGAGGTACGGGTCCGCAATGCACTGTCCACAGGGGACCGGATGCCGACGGGTCAGGTCGTGGAAGGACCCGCCCCCGTCGCGGAGCTGCTCGCCCGGGTGCGGAACGCGCCACCTCCACCGGGCCGCGGCTCCGACATCCGCGAGCTGCCCGGCGGTGTCTCCAACACCACCCACGGCGAGGGTGTCGTGCGCGGTGTCGGCTACGCCATCGGCATCAAGAACGTCTGCTTCTCCGAGGGCTTCGACGACTACACCACGGCTCGCGTGCGGCTCGAGCTCGTCGGCGGCGAGCCCACCGCACTGGTGCACACCGCGGCCTGCGAGGTGGGGCAGGGGTTGGTCACGGTACAGGCGCAGATCGCGCGTACCGAGCTGGGCATCGAGCGCGTGGTGGTGGCGACGGCGGACACGTCGGTCGGCAGCGCGGGCTCGTCGTCGGCGTCCCGGCAGACGTACATGACCGGCGGCGCCGTGAAAGCCGCCTGCGAGGCGGTCCGTGCGCACCTCGAGCGGCGGCTCGGCCGGACGCCTGACGGCGAGGCGGACGTCGTCGCGGCGCTCGGCGACGGGGCGATCGAGGAGACCGTGGAGTGGCGGCACCGGCCGACATCGCCACTGGATCCGGTGACCGGGCAGGGCGACGCCCATGTGCAGTACGCGTTCGCCGCCCATCGGGCCACTGTGGACGTCGACACCGAACTCGGTCTCGTCCGGGTAGTCGAAATCGTCACCGCCCAGGACGTCGGCAAGGCGGTCAACCCGCAGGCGGTCGAAGGCCAGATCCACGGCGGTACGGCCCAGGGCCTCGGCCTTGCGCTGATGGAGGAGATCCAGGTGGTCGACGGCGTCGTGCGCAACCCGTCGTTCACCGACTACCTCATCCCGACGATCCTCGACATGCCACCGATGCGGGTGGACGTGCTGGAGCTGGCGGACCCGCATTCGCCGTACGGACTCCGTGGCGTAGGGGAGCCGCCCACGATCTCGTCGACCCCGGCGATCGTCGCCGCGGTCCGCGCCGCTACCGGCAAGCCGCTGACCAGGGTGCCGATCCGCCCGGAGCACCTTATCCAGGGTTTAAGAACCTGATCCCGTACGTTAAGAACTGCTCATCTTCGTTGACACTGTCTGCCACCAAGGCAACGATGACCATCGGGGTGAGGGCAACGCGTCCTGAATAGGGCGGAGGCCCCTCCGTGTCCCGACGAGCAAGCCGCCAGCCTCGCCACGGCCGGCCCCGGCGTGGACGAGTTCTCTTCACGATCTTGGTCACCGCCGGTCTCGTACTGGCCGGTTCAGCCACCGCCCTGTCCAGCCAATGGTGGGGCCGGCCCAGTCGTTCCCCGCTGTCTTCCCTCGAGGCCCAGCGGCTCGACGGCAACAACAACAACCGCTTCCACCCCGACTGGGGTCGCGCCGGCACCGCCTACACCCGGGTGGCGCCGGCCCGGTATGCCGATGGCCACAGCGCGATGGTCGACGGCCCCAACGTGCGGTTCATCAGCAACCGCGTGTTCAACGACACCAGCCAGAACATCTTCTCCGAGGGCCGGGTCACCCAGTGGGGTTTCGTGTGGGGCCAGTTCCTGGATCACACGTTCGGCCTGCGGAACGACGCCGGTACGGCGGCGAACATCGCGTTCGACGCGAACGATCCGCTGGAGTCGTTCACGAACGACCTAGGCACGATCCCATTCGTCCGGTCGGCGGCCGCCCCCGGTACCGGGGTCACGAACGCCCGCGAGCAGATCAACACGATCAGCTCGTACATCGACGCGGGTGCCGTATACAGCGATAGCGACACCCGCCTCGAGTGGCTGCGCGCCGGCCCGCTCGACGGCAACCTCGGCAACAACCGGGCGGAGCTGCTGCTGCCGAACGGACTGCTGCCCAGCAAGGCCAGCCGCGGCGATCCGGCCAAGGCACCCACGATGGCCATCGACGGCCGGCTGCTCGCCGACCCGAACCAGGCGTTCGTCGCGGGCGACGTACGGGCCAACGAGAACATCGCGTTGACCGCTACGCACACGCTGTTCGCGCGGGAGCACAACCGCATCGTGTCCAAGCTGCCGCGGTGGTTGAGCGAGGAACAGAAGTTCCAGATCGCCCGGAGGATCGTGATCGCGGAGCAGCAGTACATCACGTACACCGAGTTCCTGCCCGCGATGGGCGTGCGGCTGGCGTCCTACCGTGGCTACAACCCCCGGGTCAACGCGAGCCTGAGCAACGAGTTCGCGACCGTCGGGTACCGGGCGCACAGCCAGATCCACGGCGAGCTCGAGGTCGAGGCCGAGGCCGACCGGTACACCGCCGAGACGCTCGAGGCGCTCGAGGAGGCCGGGGTCGAGGTCGAGACCAGTGCGGACGGCGAGGACGTCGAGTTCGTCATCCCGCTGAACGTCGCGTTCTTCAACCCGAGCCTGGTGCCGGCGCTGCAGCTCGGCCCCCTGCTGAAGGGGATCGGCAGCGAATCGGAGTACAACAACGACGAGCAGATCGACAACCAGCTGCGCAGCGTGCTGTTCCAGGTACCGGTGGCGGACAACCCCGAGTGCCTGGACGGGCCGGAGTTGGCAGACTGCTTCAACGGCGTCGTCGACCTCGGCGCGGTCGACGTGGAGCGCGGCCGTGACCACGGGATGCCGAGCTACAACGACCTGCGCCGGGCGTACGGCCTGTCGCCCAAGCGGTCGTTCCGCGCGATCACCGGCGAGGCGAGCGAGGAGTTCCCAGCCGGCTACGACATCAACAACCCGGACCAACTCGAATTCACCGAGCTGTCCGACGTCGACGGCAACCCGATCGAGCTCGGCAGCGAGGAGGCGGACACGTCGGCCACTCGCGGGGTACGGACGACCCCGCTGGCCGCGCGGCTGAAGGCGATCTACGGAACCGTGGACAAGGTGGACGCGTTCGTCGGCATGGTGGCCGAGCGGCACGTCGAGGGAGCGGAGTTCGGCGAGCTGCAACTGGCCATCTGGCGCAAGCAGTTCCAGGACCTGCGCGACGGCGACCGGTTCTTCTACCTCAACGACCCCGGGCTCAGCCTGATCCGGCGGACGCTCGGTATCGACTACCGACACTCGCTCGCCGAGATCATCGCGGCGAACACCGACCTGCGGCTGTCCGACCTGTCGGAGAACGTGTTCATCGTGTCCGAGGAGCCGGCCGGCGGCGAGCAGCCGGAGGCCAACCAGTCCGGTGACTCGGATCCGGCCGCCACCCCGGCCCCGACCCCGTCGGTCCGGCGGCGCAGGAGGTAGTTCGCGCGATACTGTCACGAACGTGACCGAGATCCTCACCGGCGAGGCCCGGGCGTTCGTGGTGGACCTGCAACAGCGGTTCGGCGCCCGGCGGGACGAGCTACTCGCCCGCCGGGCGGCGCGCCGAGCGGAGGTCGCGCGGACGGGCCGGCTCGACTTCCTGCCGGAGACCGCGGGCGTCCGCGCCGCCGAGTGGACGGTGGCGCCCGCACCCGCCGACCTGACCAACCGGCGCGTCGAGATCACCGGGCCGACCGAGCGCAAGATGGCCATCAACGCGCTGAACTCCGGGGCCAACGTCTGGCTCGCCGACCACGAGGACGCGAACACCCCGCATTGGTCCAATGTGGTCGGTGGACAACTGAACCTGTACGACGCCATCCGTGGCACGATTTCGTACGACGGACCGGATGGCCGGCACTACGCGCTGGGAGACGGTCCGCACCCGACGATCGTCATGCGTCCCCGTGGCTGGCACCTGCCCGAGCGGCACATCATGGTCGACGGCCAGCCGGCGGCCGGGGCGCTCGTCGACTTCGGGCTCTACTTCTTCCACAACGCGCGGGAGCTGCTCGCCCGCGGCAGCGGCCCGTACTTCTACCTGCCGAAGATGGAGAGCCACCTCGAGGCGCGTCTCTGGAACGACGTGTTCGACCACGCCCAGGACGCCTTGGGCATCCCGCGCGGGAGCATCCGGGCGACCGTGCTCATCGAGACGATCCCGGCCGCGTTCGAGATGGACGAGATCCTGTACGAGCTGCGTACGCACGCCTCCGGGCTCAACGCCGGCCGCTGGGACTACCTGTTCAGCGTCATCAAGTACTTCCGCGACCAGGGGACCGCGTTCGTCCTCCCGGACCGCGGGTCGGTCACGATGACCGCGCCGTTCATGCGGGCGTACACCGAACTGCTCGTCGCCACCTGCCACCACCGCGGCGCGTTCGCGATGGGTGGGATGGCCGCGTTCATCCCCAGCCGCCGCGACCCCGAGGTGAACGCGGTAGCCCTGACGAAGGTACGGGAGGACAAGGAGCGGGAGGCGCGCGACGGCTTCGACGGCTCCTGGGTCGCCCACCCGGACCTCGTCGAGATCTGCCGCGAGGTGTTCGACAACGCGCTCGGCGAGCGTCCCAACCAGCTCGACCGCCACCGCGACGACGTATCGGTCACCGCCGCCCAGTTGCTCGACGTCGTCAGCACGCCGGGTGAGGTCACCGAGGCGGGGGTACGCAACAACGTGTCGGTCGCCCTGCAGTACCTCGCCGCGTGGCTGGGCGGCAACGGCGCGGTGGCCATCAACAACCTGATGGAGGACGCGGCCACCGCCGAGATCTCCCGGTCGCAGATCTGGCAGTGGGTCCACAATGGAGTGGTCGCCGAGTCCGAGGTGCGGCGCATCCTCGACGAGGAGGAGGCCGCGCTGGGATCCGGGTTCGAGGCCGCGCGGACGCTGTTCGAGCAGGTCGCGCTCGCCGACGACTTCGTGGACTTCCTCACGCTGCCGGCGTACGAGCTGATCGACTGATGCTCCCCGCCGAGGTGTACGCCGACCTCGACCGTCGACTCGCCGGGGTCGACGAGCTGCTGCGCCGGCGCTACCCCGGGGACGTGCCCGGCCGGCAGCCGGTGCACACGGTGTACGTGCCGGCCGACCGGGTGCGCTCCGGGATCGTCGCGGATTGGGGCGCCGCTGCCCTGGCCGCGCTGGACGCTCATCCGCCGCTGCCGTTCGGTGCGGAACTGCGCGAGCGGGTGGTCGCGAAGCTGGCCGCCGAGCCGATCGAGGACCTGCGGATCGACTTCGAGGACGGGTACGGCGTGCGCTCCGACGCCGAGGAGGACGCGGCCGTCCGTTCGGTCGCCGCGGCTCTGCCGGACTGCTTCTCCGTTGGGATCCGAGTCAAGTGTCTGGAGGCCGCGACCCGGCGGCGGGCAGTCCGCACGCTCGACCTGTTCCTCGACTCCATCGAGTCGCTGCCCTCCGGCTTCGTCGTCACCTTGCCGAAGGTGAGCGACGCCGCCCAGGTGGCCGCCATGGCCGTCCTGTGTGGACAGTTGGAGCAGGCACACGGCCTGCCGGACGGGTTACTGCGCTTCGAGCTGCAGATCGAGACGCCACCGGCCGTGCTGGCCGCCGACGGTACCGCGACCGTCGCGCGGATGATCCACGCCGCCGATGGCCGCTGCACCGGCCTGCACTACGGGACGTACGACTACAGCGCCGCCTGCGGCATCGCCGCCGGCCAGCAGAGCCTCGATCACCCAGTGGCCGACCACGCCAAGGCGGTCATGCAGGTGGCCGCGGCCGGTACCGGGGTGCGGCTGTCCGACGGCTCCACGAACATCGTGCCGGTCGGGGACACCGCGGCCGTCCACGCGGCCTGGCAGGTCCACGCGGCTCTCGTCCGCCGCTCGCTCGAGCGCGGGTTCTACCAGGGCTGGGACCTGCACCCGGCCCAGCTGCCGACCCGGTTCGCGACGACGTACGGCTTCTACCGCTCCGGCTCGGCGGAGGCGGCCCGTCGCTTGGCTGCCTATCTCGATCGTCGCTCCAGCGGCATCCTCGACGAGCCGGCGACCGCCCGCGCACTGGCCCGGTTCCTCCTGCGCGGCCTGGACTGCGGCGCGTTGGACCCGACTGAGGTCGTCTTCGACCGCCCCCTCCTGGAGTCGCTGTGACACCGCTTTGCTCTGCGCACCGATGCGCAACTTTGTTTACTCCTGGTAGGCAGAGCAAAGCGAGGCGAACGTGACCTATGACCTGGTCGTTCGCAGCCGGCGCACCGTGCTGCCGGACGGAGAGCGGGCTGCTGCGGTATGCGTCCGCGACGGTCGGATCGCGGCGATCGAACCCTACGGCGCCGCAACCGAAGGGGAGGACCTCGGGGATCTCGTCCTCCTGCCGGGGCTGGTCGACACGCATGTGCACGTCAACGAACCGGGGCGTACCGAGTGGGAGGTGTTCGCGACCGCCACGAGGGCGGCCGCGGCCGGTGGCATCACCACGATCGTCGACATGCCGCTGAACTCGGTGCCGCCGACCGTCGACGTCGCCGCGCTGCACACCAAACAGGCGGCGGCCACCGGACAGTCCTATGTGGATGTCGGGTTCTGGGGCGGCGCGGTCCCGGAGAACCGGGACGCGCTCCCCGAGCTGTACGACGAGGGCGTCTTCGGGTTCAAGTGCTTCCTCGTGCCGTCGGGGGTGGACGAGTTCGGCCACCTCGACGCTGCCGGCCTCGACCGGGCGCTGCGGGCGGTACCGGACGCGCTGTTCCTCGTCCACGCCGAGGACCCCGAACAGCTGCGGGAGGCGCCGCCGTCGGACCGGTACGACGACTTCCTCGCGTCCCGGCCGCCGGCAGCGGAGAACCGGGCGGTGTCCACAGTGGTCGAAGCGGCGCGGCGTACCGGTGCCCGGGTGCACGTGCTGCACCTGTCGTCGGCCGAGGCCATCCCGATCGTCACCGCCGCCCGGCGTGGCGGGGTCCGGATCACCGCCGAGACGTGCCCGCACTACCTCACGCTGGTGGCGGAGGAGGTGCCGGACAGCGCGACGGAGTACAAGTGTTGCCCGCCGATCCGCGAGCGAGCCAACCGGGAGGCGCTGTGGGCCGGGCTCGCGGCCGGCGCGCTCGACTGCGTGGTGTCCGACCACTCACCCTGCCCTCCGGCCCTCAAACGCGGGGACTTCGCGACCGCGTGGGGTGGCATCGCCTCCCTCCAGCTCGGTCTGCCGTTGGTCTGGAGCCAGGCGCACGAGCGCGGCTACGCGCTGCACGACGTGGTGCGTTGGATGGCCCAACGGCCCGCGGAGATCGCCGGTTTGCCGCGCAAGGGCCGGATCGCCGTGGGAGGCGACGCGGACCTCGTCGCGTTCGCGCCGGACGAGTCGTTCGAGGTCGACCCGGCCCGGCTGTACCACCGGCATCCGGTCACCCCGTACGCCGGCCGGACGCTGCGCGGCGTCGTGCACCGCACCTGGCTGCGCGGCGTACCGGTCGATGACCGTCCATTGGGGACACTGCTGCGCCGGGAGGAACGATGAACGACTTCACCGCGCTGCCGGACCTCGCGTCGCGAGCACTCGGCGGTGGCGTCGTGTACGCCAACGACGAGTTGTTCGCCGCGGCCGACAATCTCGTCACCGCGGAGCCGCCCGGGTTCACGCCGCGGACCTTCGGACCGAAGGGGCAGGTGTACGACGGCTGGGAGACCCGCCGCCGCCGGGAGCCGGGACACGACCACGCGATCGTCCGGCTCGGCGCGCCGGGCGTGATACGCGGGGTCGTCATCGATACCGCCTTCTTCACCGGCAACTATCCGCCGTTCGCGTCGGTCGAGGCGTGTGGAGTCGAGGGCTACCCGGCACCCGAGGATCTGGCCGCTTCACCTGGGATCGACACTGTGGACTGGACGCCGATCGTGCCGAAGTCTGCGTTGACCGGCGACACCCGCAACGCGTTCGCGGTCGACGTGGAGCAGCGGTTCACCCATGTACGGCTGTCCGTGTACCCGGATGGAGGGGTGGCCCGGCTGCGGGTGCATGGTGAAGCGGTACCCGATCCGCGGTTTCTCGGCCAGGGCCCGGTGGATCTCGCGGCGGCCGAACTCGGCGGCCTGGTGGTCGCGTGCAGCGACAAGTTCTACGGCGCACCGGGCAACCTGCTGCTGCCCGGCCTCGCGCGGGTGATGGGCGAGGGGTGGGAGACCCGGCGGCGGCGGGACAGCGGCAACGACTGGGTCGTGGTGCGCCTGGCCGCGCCGGGTGTGGTGCGGCTGGCCGAGTTGGACACGACGCACTTCAAGGGCAACGCCCCGGGTGCGGCGGCGCTGCGGGCGACCAACGGCGACCCCGCCGGGGAGGACTGGGTCGATCTGCTGCCGCGCACGCCGCTGCGACCCGACACCCGGCACCGGTTCCGCATCGGATCGGACGCGACCGTGACGCACGTGCGGCTCGATGTCTACCCCGACGGCGGGATGGCGCGGCTGCGGCTCTACGGCGAGCCGGTCGGTAACGATCTGGCTCGGCGGTGGTTCGCGCTGCTGCCGCCGGCGCAGGCCCGGGCGGTCGCCGACGACGGCACGAAACCAGGATTAGCCGAGCTCGGTATCGCCCTACCGTCGTAGCCATGAACACCGCCAGCGAGCAAGGTCTGCTGCTCACCGTCGTCGCGATGGTCCTGTTCGGCGTGGTAGCCATCCTCCTGATGGCCACCTAGTACGAATGGTTGACCTTCGATCGGTCGGGAGTTACGTTCGGGTCCTCCAGGGATCGGAGGACAACGATGCGTTCCCACCCCTTCATACGCTGCGCTGCCGTCCTCGTCACGCTCGGTACGGCGGTAGCGGCCTGCAGCGCGATCGAAGCGCCAAGCCCGTCGACGAACCCGGGCGCCGACAACCGGCCCATCCGGGCCGGCGGTGAACTCCGGGTCGCGCTCGCCAATGAACCCGACAAGCTCGACCCCACCCTCGCCCGCACCCTCGTCGGCCGGACGGTGTTCAACGCCATCTGCGAGAAGCTGTACGACGTCGACGAAAAGCTCAACATCGTGCCTCAGTTGGCGGCCGAGCTGCCGACGTTCAGCGAGGACAACACCGTGGCGACGTTCAAGATCCGGACCGGGTTGAAGTTCGCCGACGGTACCGTCATGGACGCCACCGCGGTCAAGACCTCCCTCGACCGGCATCGCACGCTGACCGGCTCCGCCCGCACCAGCGAACTGTCCAGTGTGGACGGTGTCGACGTGGTGGACCCGCAGACCGTCCGGCTTCGGCTCAAGGTACCGTTCGCGCCCCTGGCCGCCGTGCTCGCCGACCGCGCCGGCATGATCATGTCGCCGGCGGCGCTTACCGCGCAGGGCGACAAGTTCGACACCAACCCGGTCTGCATCGGGCCGTTCAAGTTCAGCACCCGCGTGGCGCAGGACCGGATCGAGGTCGTCAAGGACCCGAACTACTACAACGCCGCCAACGTCAAGCTGGACAAGGTGATCTACAAGATCATCGCGGACGCCACGACGCGGTTCAACAACCTGCGCTCAGGTGACGTCGAGGTGCTCGACACGGTCGCGGCGACCGATGTGGACGCGCTGAAGGCCGACACCAACCTGCGGCTCTTCGAGTCGGACTCGCTCGGATACCAGGGCATCACCGTCAACCTCGGCAACGTCAACGGAGTGGGCAAGCCACCGGCGCGCCTCGCCTCGCCGTACGCCGGACCGCTGGCTACCGACGCTCGGGTACGCCGGGCTCTGGAGATGAGCATCGACCGGGAAGCCATCAACCGGGTGGTGTTCCGTGGCAAGTTCGCCCCCGCGTGCAGCCCGATCAGCCCGGCGAGTCCACTGTCGTCGGACGCGGCGCAGGCGTGCTCGAAGCACGACCCGGCCGCGGCGAAGGAGTTGCTGACCCAGGCGGGCGTGTCCACGCCGGTGAAGATCGGCATGGTCATCGGCAACACGCCACAACAGCGGCTGCTCGGCGAGGCCATTCAGGCGCAGGCGCGTGAGGGTGGCTTCGAGATCCAGCTACAACCGATGGAGTTCTCCGCGTCGCTCGACGCCACGGACGCCGGCAAGTTCCAGCTGTTCCAGATCGGCTGGTCCGGCCGGGTGGACCCGGACGGGAACATCGCCAACTTCCTGCAGACCAACGGATCGCAGAACATCTCCGGCTTCAGCAACCCGCAGATGGATCAGCTCATCGACCAGGGTCGCGCCACCGCGGACATCGCCGCGCGGCGCGGTCTCTACGGCCAGCTCGTCACCAAGCTGCACGAGGAGGTACCGCTGATCTACCTGTACCGGCAGAAGAACTTCACCGGCGTTTCGGCGAAGGTCGCGGGGGTGGCCGTGTACGGCGACGGGATCCTGAGGTTCGGCGCAGCGGGGTTTGCCGCATAGAAAGGAGGTCGGCGTGGGTCGCTACGTCCTGCGCCGGCTGCTCGAGTCGGCGGTCACGCTCGTACTCGTGACGATCGTGGTGTTCATCGGCATCCGGGCGCTCCCCGGCGATCCCGCCCGCGCGCTGGGCGGTGAGGAGAGCGACCCGGCCACGATCGCGGCGATCCGGCACGAGTACGGGCTGGACCAACCGGTCCCGGTGCAGTACGCCCGGTACGTCGGCAAGGCGATGCAGGGTGACCTCGGCGAGTCTGCCCGTACCGGGCTGCCGGTCGCCGCCACGATCGGCCACGCGCTGCCGGTCACCCTGCAACTGGCCCTGTTCGCCATGGCCATCGCGATATTCATCGGCATCTCTGCCGGAGTGGTCGCGGCGGTGCGCCGGCGGACCGCGGCCGAGTGGGCGGCCAACAGCGTGGCGCTGATCGGACTGTCCGTACCGAACTTCTGGTTCGGTCTGATGGCGGTGCTGGTGTTCGCGATCGCGTACCCGATCCTGCCCGCGTCGGGCTTCGTGAGCGTCTTCGACGATCCCGTGGAGAGCTTCCGGCACCTGCTGATGCCGGCGGTCGTACTCGGTACCGGCCTCGCCGCCATCATCATGCGGCAGACCCGGTCGGCGATGCTCGAAGCGCTCAACGCCGACTACGTGCGCACGGCTCGGGCCAAGGGACTCGGTGGGGGCCAGGTCGTACTCGGGCACGCCCTGCGCAACAGCCTGATCGTGGTGACCACGATCGTGGGACTGCAGCTGGGTGCGCTCATCTCGGGAGCCGTGGTGACCGAACAGATCTTCGTGTTGCCCGGCTTCGGCAAGCTCACCATCGACGCGGTGTTCACCCGGGACTACCCGATGATCCAGGGCGTGGTCCTGGTGACCGCGACCGCGTACATCGGCATCAACCTGTTGGTGGACCTGCTGTACTCGGTGATCGACCCACGCATCCGGGTGGGGGGTTTGAAGCTGTGACCACTGTGGAGCTTGTCGACGCGGCGCTACCCACGGCGGCACCGGTCGGCAGCCGTCGCCGGGCCTGGCGCCGGGTGCTGCGCAACCCGCTCGCGGTCATGGGTCTCTTCGTGGTCGCGGTGTCGGTGCTCGCCGCGCTGCTGGCCAACGTGGTGGCGCCAACCCCGTACGACCACACCGATTTCTCCGCCTTCCTGCAGCCACCGTCGCCGGCGCACTGGTTCGGCACCGACCAGCTCGGCCGGGACCAGTTCTCGAGAGTCCTCTTTGGACTGCGCGCCTCGGTGATCGTGGGCGCGATGTCGGTCGCGCTGTCTCTGGCGATCGGCGTACCGCTCGGTCTGCTCGCCGGCTTCTACGGCTGGCTCGACCCGTTGGTGTCCCGGCTCGCCGACACCATGCTCGCCTTCCCGTTCCTCGTCCTCGCGGTCGGCCTCGCAGTCATCCTGGGCCCGTCGCTGACGACCGCGATCGTCGCGATCGGCGTGGCGCAGATCCCGGCCGTCATCCGGGTCACCCGCGGCGAGACACTGCGGCTGCGCGCCATGGACTACGTCGCCGCCGCAGTCGCCGACGGCGCCAGCGACGCGGTCGTGCTCGGCCGGCACATCCTGCCCAACGCCATCAACGCGCTCATCGTCCAGGCCACCGTCGCGGTCCCGGCCGCGAT
>DASRII010000320.1:0-15037 GCA_035650075.1 Micromonosporaceae bacterium
GGTCGGCGTGCAAGGTGGCGAGCATGTCGGCCTGCCGGCGGAGGTTCTCCACTCCCTCCACAGTGGACGGCACCTTGACGAGGACGCGCCGTGCGGTGCTGGCGCAGGCGACCACAGCCATGACCACCGACGTGTCGCTGACCGCCACCGACTCGGTCCGCCAAGCGCTCGACGAGGTGCCCGGCACGGCGGCGGCTACGAGCCGAGGCGCCATGTGGGACAGCCAGGCCCGCCGGAGTCGGTGCCGCCAGGCACGGCGGCGTAGGCGGCCCATCGATGCACGCCAAGGGCGGGGGCGGGTAGCGTTCACCGCCCGGCCCTCCTCCGGTAGTACTCCCACAGGTGACTGAGCACATCGCGTAGCACCTCATCCGGCGGCCGGTTGGCGTCTACGCGCACCAGCCGCGGAATCCGGGTGGCCAACCTGACATAGTGGCGGCGCTCGGCCTCGAGGTGCGCTGGGTCGTACTCGCCGCTGCGGGCGTACATGACCTCGCCGGGCGCGTCCAGCAGCACAGCCATCCGCGGCGCCGGGCACGTCCGGCTGAGCACCCAGAAGTACAAGCGCTTGAGCCACCGCAGTGATCCACGCGGGGGGAGCCGGGCGTCATAGACGTAGCGGTCGAACACCACCGCCCGGCCCACGGCGCGGTGGCGAAGCGAGCCGATGTACCGCCACCACGCCAGGAACGGCCGGTGCGCGACCCGCAAGGCCGCTCGAACCGGCCCGTCCGGCACATCCCTGCTCGGCCACAGTCCCATGTAGACACGGCGTACCGGAAAGTAGAACCGCGACTCCAGCCCGGCGGCGAGGGTGGACTTGCCGGCGCCGTCCGGGCCGAGCACTGCGACGCTCGGACCGCGCCGGCTCCAGGCCTGCAGTGGGCGTTCCACCAGCCGGAGCGCGGCGGCGCGCAGGTAGGCCGATGCCACGATCGCCGGCTCCGCGCGCCACCAGGCGCGCCGGATGCCCTGGCTCGCCGCGATGAGCGCCGGCACTCGTCCGGCCCGCGCATGTGCCAGCAGCGCCGCGGCGTCGATCCGTAGCGGCATGGTACGGACCAGCGGGCTGTCGAGTGACGCGAGCGGCGCCAACGTCTCCAGGCGCCGCACGTGACGCTCGGCGAACCCGCCCTTGTCCAGGAGGCAATGCAGGAGCAGCGCCCAGAACTCATCGTCGGTGCCGAGCACCCATACGCCGTCCTCGCGGTGGCGTCGGGCGAGGCAGGCCGCGGCCGCCGCCGTGCGGATTTCGCAGTGCCGTCCGAACGTCAGCTCGGTGACGAGGTCGAACTCCACCCACGACCCGGTTGACTGGTCGAACCCGAGGTAGAACGCATGGGTGCCGCGACCGTACGCAGCCAGGCGCAGGAGCCGATGCCGGTCCATCACCGCAATGGCGGCAGCTTGGTCGGCGGTGTCGACGAGCATGTCGATGTCGCCGCCGCCGGCGGTGGGCCGCAGGAGACAGCAGCGCACGCCGGCCTCGTCGAGCGCGGCCAGCAGCCGCCTGGTCAGCGGGCGGGCGTCGATCTGGAGCCCGTTCATGGCGTCGCCTGCGGTGCCTCGCGCAGGCACTGGTCGACGGCGGGGGTCCACCATTGCGGCGGCACCGGCGGTAGCCCGGGCGGTACAGGTAGGTAGCGGACCTCGTACGGCGCCAGCCGCACCGACAACCCACGGACCCGGGTCGCCACCGCATGGTCGGCGGTGTTGACCATGAGCATTGCCTCCGGCCCGGCCAGCACGCCGAGGTCGGCGAGCGGCCACCAGACCAGGTCGCCGTCCGCGGGACCGGCGAGCAGATCCTGTAGCCGGGCCACCGCCTCGGCCAAGGCCAGCGGGCGGCCACCGGCCTTGTTGTGCGTCGAGGTCCACAGCGCCGGCGCGGATGGCTCATGAGGGTTGTCCGAGGCGAGCTCGGGCTGCCAGACAAGGGCGACCGAAGCACCTTCCCGGACCATGTGCAGCAGCGCGGCAACCGAGCTGGCGACCAGCCGGCGCTGCCCGTCGTCGGTGGCCTGGCCGACGTGGAACTCGGCCCACCACACCGGTAGCGAGGTCCGCTGGCGCAGCCACCGGGTCAGTGCACCGAACACCGCGCTGGCCACTGTGGTCGACGAGACGACGGCCGCGTCGCGTGTGATCGAACCCCCGTCGACCGCGACGAAGTCCGCACCGATTTTGTTCTTCAGCCAGTAGTCGAGCACGTCGATGCTGCGTTGGTCCACGGTCCCGCACTCGCCGGACAGCGTCGACGGTCGGCCGCCGGCATCCCGATCGGCCCACGTGTCCAGCACCACGTACGGCCCGCCGACGGCCACACCGGGCACCGCCTTCTCGAGCGCGGCGTACACGGCGTTGTACAGCTCGGTGTATGCCTCGTAGCTCCAGCGGTTCTGGGCGTTGTCCCAGAAGCCTTTCATCTCGTTCCAGACCAGGAAGTGCCGAACGTCGGGGTAGCGCCGGGCTACCGCTACGGCGAGCGCGGCGAAGTCGGCGTAGTGCTCGGGAGTGGGCGCCGCATGAAGCCGGCTCCAGTCGGTCTGCCCGGCCCGGCCGCCCTTCATCCAGTCCGGCGCACAGCACAGCGTGAGGACCGGAGTGCCGCCGGTGTCTCGTATCAGCTTCATGCGGCGGTCCAGGGAGGACCAGTCGAACACGCCCGGGCTGGGCTCCGGATTCAGCGTTCCCCAACCGAAGATGTGCTGGTTCTGATACGTCGCCGTCGCCGCGAGTACGTTCCTCGCTGATACGCGCGCGCCCTGGTTACCCCAATCGTCGATCGAATATTGCGCATGGGTGACGCCGATCGACAACCGCTGCGGACCGGGCCGATTCCGATGCACCCCAGTCCAGTCGTACCCACCCGCGTTGAACTCTGCCGAGGGACGCACGGCCCGCGGCCCGGCGTGCTCGATCACGGTGCTGAACACCGCGACGAGCAGGGCCACAGCCAGTGCCACCGGCACCGCCCGGCGGAGGACATCTGTAGGTGTGCGGCGCATGCGCTAGCCCCGTTCCTGTCGCAGCCGCAGGAGACGGCTGGCGGCGTCGCGCACCCGGTTCGCCATCGGGCCGATCGGGAACCGTTCGATCCGGAAGCCGGCGTAGTGCTGTTCGATCGCACCGAATCGGCTCTTGAACAGCGCCAGGTCCGAACCCGGCGCGGAGTCACCCATGTGGTATGCGGTGCAGCCGGCCTCGGCCGCGTCCTCGATCGCGACGCGGTGCAGCAGGTAGTTGGCATAACACGGCCCGGCGAGCTCGGCGTCCATAGCCCCGCGCCAGTACGCGGCGGTGTGCGCCGCGTACAGCACCACGATCGCCGCCACGGGTCTGTCGTCGCGGGACGCGGCGTACACCCGACACCTGGGGCCGAGCATGGTGGCCACCATGGGCAGCTTCCGCGCTGGCTCACGGCGTGCGGCCAGCCGCTGGGCGATCGACAGCGGGATGCCGT
This sequence comes from Micromonosporaceae bacterium, assembly GCA_035650075.1. Classification (GTDB taxonomy): domain Bacteria; phylum Actinomycetota; class Actinomycetes; order Mycobacteriales; family Micromonosporaceae; genus DASSUC01. The sequence goes on from DASRII010000320.1 coordinate 3,464, forward strand.
CCCGCCGCGCCCAGCGGGCGATCGACTTCGCGTACAGGTCATGGAACGCCGGTACGAGGCGGCCCGTGTCGTCGCACTCCACCACGACCCCCGCGCGCTCCGCCCGGCGGACCCGAGTGCGGGTGTCAGCGCGGAACCGCCGCCACACGCTGTCGAACCCGCCGTCCAGCGGCACAGTCTGCGCCATGCGCGGCTCTCGCGGTACCCATGCCGGCATACCTGCCGCCCATGTCGCGGCGGTGGCTGGATCCGGACGCAGCACCACGCGCAGCGCTCGCCGGCACAGCAGCGCGGTAACGGCCAGGCGGACGTCGTCCGCGCTTATGGTCCCGCCGTCGGCCAGCAGCCCGCCGACTCCCCAGCCCGGCGGCAGCCCGGCCACAGTGTCCAGCGCCGGCCCCACCACATGGCCCACCGCGCGACCGCCGCGGCGGCGGCGTACGAGCGGCAGGATCAACCGCCGCCCGTCGGGCGTCCGGCAAAGCTGCGACGAGTCCTCGTGCCCGTCCACCACGCTCACGCACCGCAGCCATGCCGGGGTCTGGGTGGGCAGCGCGCCGGGCGCCGTCGCCAGGACCTCCTCCCACACCTGTTCCGGTACCGGGCCTTCGGGCGAGACGGATCGCGCGCGAGGTGCCTGGCTCGAGCGCGGCTCGAGCGCGGCCGTCACGGGGATCCCAGCGGCAGGTCCGCGTGCCAGTAGGACTGGGTCACGTCATTGCTCGCGATGACCACCAGACCTGTTCCGCTGGTGACCACCTGCTTGGTGGAGCTGGCGTTGTTCAGGTTCGCCGAGCCGCTGTCCCGCATGACGGGTGTGCCGCGTCCGAGCGGGAACGACAGGGAATCGATCGGCGAACTCTTCATGAAGATGGTGCCCGGCGTTCCCGAGAACGGGCAGCCGGTGTCCGGCGCGGTGGCGAACACGTACACCGTCCGATGCTCGGCGTCGAGGACCACGATTGGTCGCGTGTGGCAGTCGCTGACCCTCCCTACGGGGGCACTGGTCCAATCCCCGGTCACGGGGTCGCGAGCAAGGAGCAGGATCTGGGGCGCGGACGTGGTACCGCCGGCGTCGTCGAGGCTGGTTTTGATGGCCGCGAACACGTGACCGGTCGGGTCGGCTTGTAGCGACTTGAGGTTGACATGGTCGTCGGCACTACGCGGACCCTGCACGGCGGTACGGCTGACCTGCCAGGTAGTGCCGGTCGCGCCGTCGCTGTGGATGGCGAAGTACATCGCGGACGCCACCTGGTTGCTCCACATCACACCGATCTGGCCATCGAAGGACACGATGGCGCTGATGTCGTCACTGTCGAGCCCAGTGGCGCCGGTGGCCGGGAGCACGAACGGGGTGCCCCAGGTCGTGTCGGACGTGGTCGTCTTGTTCACGTACACCTTGGCGGCCTGTGTCCAGGTTGCCCAGAGGATGCCGGTGGAGTCCTTGTCCAGGGTGAGCGTCTCGCTCGAGTAGTTGTTGATCGGTACCGGGAAGCCAGCGTCCAGCACGTACGTCCCGGTCGCCACCGTGTAGCCGAACCGGAACAGCCGAGCCGGGTTGCCGGACGCGGCGCCGGTCGAGGAACTGGCGCGCACGTGAGAGGCCACGTAGAGGTGTGCGCCGTCCCAGAGGACGTCCGACCGCGTCTTCGGCCGGCGGTCCACGATGACGCCGGTATCCACCCACTGCTCGGCCGGGCGGTCCAGCCGGAAGATGTGGTGGGTCTGGCTGACGGTGTCGAACAGCACCGCCCACCAGGAACCGTCGTTCCACCACAGCTTGCTCTCCGGCTTTTCGCCGGTGGCAGCAGAGCCGTCGCCGGTCGACGACGGCCCTACGTACCCGATGTCCCCGGTCGCGGCGTATGCCATTTCGGCGCCGGGTGCTAGCGGCCACAGCGCCCAGGTCGCGAGGACGAGCGCCCCGACGAACAGCCGCATCACGCGGCTACCGGGTATCACGTCGTCACCCCTCTCATCGCCGGCTCCCGCACCGCGTACTCGGTCTCGGTGCCGGCCTTCGAGAGCCAGCCGTACAAGGCACGTGGGTCGATCGGATCGACGACCGGGCGGGGCCGCCGGCTGATCCACTCACGGATCAGCGTGCGAAGCACCCGCTGACCGTCCCGGAACGCGTGGAGGTTCGACATGCCGTACCGGCGAGGCAGCTCCGTGCTCGGTACCTCCGCGATACGCAGGCTCGCCTTTACGGCGTGTACCGCCAACTCGCTCTCGATCTCGAAGCCGCATGCGGTCGGCGCGAGTGCCGACAGGCATTCGCGGCGGAACGAGCAGTAGCCGTAACAGAGGTCTGTGAAGTGGATGAGGAACAACGCGTTGGCTATACCTACCAGGACCCGGTTACCCAGGCGGCGCAGAGGCGTCAGGTCGGTCGAGCCGCCCCCAGCGAGGAACCGGGAGCCCTTGACGAAGTCGTAGCCCATGGTCAGTGGCATCACGAAGCGGTACAACTCCGCGGGATCCATGCTGCCGTCGGCGTCGATCATGACGACAATGTCGCTGCTCGCCGCCGCGAACCCGGCACGGAGCGCCTCACCTTTTCCGTGTGCGTTCTGGGCGACCACGACGATGTCCGGACGCGCGGCGCGTGCTCGCTGTACGGTGCGGTCGACTGAGTACCCATCGACCAGGACGACCTCGTCGACGGCGGCCGGCATGCGCTCGAGCACCCACGCGATGTTCTCCTGCTCGTTCAAGGCCGGGACGACGACGCTTATCGTCGGTCGGCGTCCGCCGTTCGCGGCCGCGTCGACGGGGCGGTAGGCGGCGTGGCCGTTGCCCTTGCCGGCACCGCCATGTCCGGTGTCGCCATTGCCGTTCCCGGCGTGGCCGTTCCCGGCCTGTGCGGCGCTGGGCAGCCATGGCTCGACCGATGTGGCAGGCTGCTCGGACGCGGGCGGGGTGGGGACATTGTGGAAGCTCCCAGCGTTGGCGGCAGCGGGTATGGCGTTCATGGGCACTCCGTTGATTGGACTGCTGTGGATTCGAGGCGCGTGGAGGCCGGGCGATGTCGTGGCATCGTCCCTGGCCAGGGTGTACTCAGATTTGTCGAGTGGAAAGCCGGCGGGAAACGATTAATCGACGTATGTTGCTGACCTGACGTTTGCAGCAACATCGCGTGCACGGGCGCCACGCACCACCGCTTAGTCGATAATCATTTGGCACACCGAAGGAAGCCCGGCTACGTTGTCGGCTTGGGTTGATCCCTAATCTGGCAACTCAAAAACGAGTGATCAGGCACCCTCCTCCCGTTGCACGGCGCGGCATTGGGCCCCCCGGGGCCGGCTGCGTCGAACCGATGAGCGGTTCGCTGGGTGATGCGTGAACGACGATAGAACCCATTTCTCTGCGTGTCTATGTAGTGACGGATGATAAAACGAAAGATGAACGGAAAGCCCTTTGCCCGTCGAACGGGACGAGCGCAACTCAGGTATCTGGTTGATCCAAAAAACCGTTCGGAGCCGCCGCACCGTCGAAAGGCCACCGCCGAGCCGCTACCGCTCGACTAGCCTGCGGTGGCTCTTCCCGTATATCGATTAGCATTCGCGTTTTGGCTCGCGATGATCGGTGTTCGAGGCCGACCTACCCGTAATACACACGCAGCCGTTGGTACATTGATCGCCTTTGCGTGTCGACGTATTTGATCCATTGGTGTCGCGCCAGTTGGAAACCACTACACCGGTCGGCGAGGGTACCATCCCCGTATCGGCTGAGCGGGGCGGCTGTGCAGTCGCCTCGTTCGTCTCTCGGCCTCCAGGTGCGCCCGTTTCGCGGTTGCTACGCCTTCGCCCGCGAGCCAACGTTTTGAGCGGGGAGGGAATCGCGTCCAACGGAGGTCGGACGATGCCGAGACTGATTCGGGCAGCGATTGCGTTCACCGTGGTTGCCGCGTCCCTGCTGCTCGCCAGCCCGGCGCTGGCCGACGGAGCGTATGCCATGACGGTCGCGGCCGACGGACCGGTCAGCTATTGGCGTTTGGGTGAGGCCGGCGGATCGGTGGCCGCCGACACGACCGGAGCGAATCCGGGGTCATACAAGGCAGGTACGACGCTCGGTGCAATCGGCGCGCTGCCGGCCGACGCGGACACCTCCGTGGCGTTCAACGGCAGTGCTGGATACGTCAGCGTGCCCAACTCGCCAGTACTGAACATCACCAACAACCTCACCGTAGAGGCGTGGGCCAAGCCCATCGCGCTCGGCGGCGTGACGCAGGCCGTGGTGCACAAGGGCGGCTCCACCGGCAACTCCGTCTGGCAATACCGCATCGGCCTGACGTCGGCGAACAAATGGCGCGGGACTGTGTACGTGGGCTCGACGGCGATTACCGTCACCGACCCTGGCACGCCCAGCACCACAAGCTGGAGCCATCTCGTGCTGACCGCGTCGGCGGGCCGCCTCGCCCTCTACGTCAACGGCCAGAGCGTGGCGACGGCCTTGTACTCCGGAGCCATCAACACCAACACGGGCGTGCTGGCCATCGGCCGCACCGGCGGCGCCTCCAGCGACTACTTCCGCGGCTGGATCGACGAAGTGGCCGTTTATCCCGTCGCCCTGACGGCCTCCCAGGTGGCGAACCACTACACGATCGGGTCTGCGATCCCCACGGCGCCGCCGACGGCCGACTTCGTCGCCGTGCCGGCAACTGGCACCGCCCCATTGACGGTGGTGTTCAGTGACCGGTCCACGGGTGGTCCAACATCCTGGAGCTGGACCTTCGGCGACGGCGCCACATCGACGGCGCAGAACCCGACACACGTGTACACAGCCGCCGGGACGTACACCGTCTCGCTCACCGCGACCAATGCCGCGGGCGCATCGACCGCGACGCAATCGGAGGCGGTGACCGTCACTCCGCCGCTCCCACCAACCGCCGACTTCAGCGGCACACCGACCTCGGGTGCCGCGCCGCTCGACGTCGCGTTTACCGACCTCTCGTCGCACAGCCCGACCGCTTGGCACTGGGACTTCGGCGATGGCGGCACAGCCACTCAACAGAACCCGGTACACACCTACTCGTCGCCAGGCAGCTACACAGTCTCGCTCACCGCGACGAACGCCGGTGGGTCCGACACCATTACCAAGCCGTCATACGTGGTGGCCGCCATGGCCGACCCGGTACTCGTCGGCGCGGGCGACATCGCCGATTGCTCCTCCACCGGTGACGAGGCGACGGCTTCGCTGGTGGCGAACATCCCCGGCACCGTCTTCACCGTCGGCGACAACGTTTACGACAACGGAACAGCGAGCGAGTTCGCCGACTGCTACGACCCGAGCTGGGGGCAGTTCAAATCCCGGACCCGCCCGGCGGTGGGCAATCACGAATACAACACTCCCGGTGCGGCCGGGTACTACGGCTACTTCGGCGCCGCGGCGGGCGATCCATCGCGGGGGTACTACAGCTATGACGTGGGCGCATGGCACATCGTCGTCCTGAACGCCGAATGCGACCAGATCGGCGGGTGCGGTCCGGGCAGCCCGCAGGAGCAGTGGCTGCGCGCCGACCTGGCGGCGCACCCCACCACATGTACCGCCGCGATCTGGCACGAGCCCCGGTACAGCTCGGGCGCCAACCATGGAGACGACCTGTCCACCGCCACATTCTGGGAGGATCTCTATTACGCGGGCGCCGAGCTGATCGTGAACGGCCACGATCACGACTACGAACGCTTCGCCCCGATGGATCCCCGCGGCAACCTCGATGCCAACCATGGCCTGCGCGAAATCGTGGTCGGCACTGGGGGCAAGAGTTTGACCAACTTCGGCACGATCGAGGCCAACAGTGTGGCGCGTAACGCCGCAGACTTCGGTGTGCTCGAGTTGACGCTGCACGAAACGAGTTATGACTGGCAGTTCGTGCCGGTACCTGGCGGCTCCGGATTCTCCGACGCAGGCGTCGGCACATGTGTCGCGAGCCCACCGGCCCCGCCGCCGGCGCCCACCGCCGACTTCGCCGCCTCGCCAACGGCCGGCGAGGCGCCGCTCGCCGTCGTCTTCTCCGACCAGTCCATCGGTGACCCCACCGGGTGGGCGTGGGACTTCGGCGACGGCACCACCTCGACCCAGCAGAACCCGACCCATCTCTATCCCGGCGCGGGTACCTATTCGGTGCGCTTGACCGTGCGCAACTACACCGGATCGGACAGCATCACCAAGACCGCATTGATCACCGTCACCGTGTCAGCGCCTCCAGACGCGTACGACGCCACGGTGCTCTCGGACGGTCCGAGCGGATACTGGCGGTTGGGAGAGACCTCCGGTACGAGTGCGGCGGACGCAACGGGCGCCCCGGCCGGGACCATCAAGAACGGCGTGACACTCGGTATGGCGGGCGCGCTGGTAGACGATCCGAACACGGCGATGAGGTTCGACGGCAACGGATATGTGTCAGTGACCAACCGGTCCAACCTCAACCCGACCGCCGACTTCACGGTGGAGGCGTGGGTCCGGCCGACCGCGCTGAACGGTGTCGGCGGCGCCATTGTGCACAAGGGTGGCTCAACCGGTAATCCGGTGTGGCAGTACCGGCTGAGCCTCACCTCCACCGGCAAATGGCGCGGCACCATCTTCTCCGGTTCCACCGCGTACGCCGTCACCGATCCCGGCACTCCGAGCACGACCAACTGGACGTACCTGGCAATGACGCGATCCGGGTCGCAGCTGACGCTATACGTCAACGGCCTGCCGGTCGCGACCACGACGGTCACGGCCACAATCAACACGAGCACCGGGCTGTTCGCGATCGGCCGTACCGGCTCATCGTCCACCGACTACTTCAACGGGTCCATCGACGAAGTAGCTGTATACCCGAGCGCGCTGTCCGCGTCTCGCGTCTTCGCTCACTACACGGCCGGCACGAGCTGACAACGGCGCCAGGGTGCGGGGTCCAGCACGGCCTGGACGCGGACGTCTGCATATCGAACGCAGCGTCCAAAGTGGACGTACTTGAACCCACCTCGGCGGCGGGGCTCGAGCAGGTCGCCGCCGCCGATCGACAGGTAGATCACGTCAGGTGCTCGGCCGACGTCAGAGTCTTCTCGAGGATCCGTCGACGTCGCGAAGGGCGAGGGCCGCTTGGACGAGTGTGGCGTGGGTGAGCGCCTGCGGGAAGTTGCCCAGACAACGGCCGTCGACCGGCGTTATCTCCTCGCCGTAGAGTCCGAGCGGGCTGCCGAGGTCGATGAGAGCGTCGAACAACTCTGTCGCCTCGTCGACGGCTCCGGTGGCGGCCATAGCCTGTACGAGCCAGAACGAACAAGGCAGGAACGCGCCCTCGGTCCCGGGCAGCCCGTCCTGGCCTGGCGGGTACCGGTACAGCAGTGGTCCGTCGGCGGTCAGCTCCCGGCGGATCGCGTCGATGGTGCCCCGTACCCGTGGGGAGTCGACCGGCTCGACGCCGAGGAGGGGCAGGACGAGCAGAGCCGCGTCCAGGTCGGCCGAGCCATAGCTGCGGGTGAAAGTCTGCCGCGCTGGGTCGTACCCCCGCTCGATGATGTCGACGGCGAGTGCATCGCGCTCGGCCGCCCAGCGTGCCTTTCGTCGGCGTGATATCCGGTGGTTGTCCGCGATGCGCAACGCGCGGTCCAGGGCGAGCCAGCCCATGAGCTTGGAATGCACGTAGTGTGCTCGGTCGCCGCGGACCTCCCAGATCCCGGCGTCGGGTTCGCGCCACCGGGCCGCGACCGTATCGGCGAACCCGGCCATGGCCCGCCAGGTCTCTCCGTACAGGGGGTGTCCGGACTTCGTCAGTAGCCAGGCGGCGTCGATGACCCAGCCGTACCCGTCGAGCTGGTGTTGTTCGGCGGCGCCGTTGCCGTCCCGCACGGGCACGCTGCGCGCGTAGCCGGGCCACTGGTCGAGCACTCGTTCCGGCCGCGGGTGCCTACCGAACAGGGTCAGGAGGACCGGCATGCGCGGGCGGTCCAGACGGGTAGCGGTCAACAGCCATGCCATGAACCGCCGAGCCTCGTCCTGTTTGCCGACGCCGAGAAACGCGGCGACGCCGATGCTGGCGTCCCGCGGCCAGGCGTACCGGTAGTCCCAGTTGCGCGTGCCGCCGAGCACTTCGGGTAGCGAGGTGGTGGGAGCCGCGACCGGCGCACCCGACGGTGAGTAGGTCAGCAGTTGGAGGGTGAGCAGACTGCGCAACACCATTTCGCGCCGGGGCAAGGACTGGTGGACGTCCATGCACCAGGCGCGCCACCGGCGTTCGTCGGCCTCGAGCGCGTCCCACGCGGCCGCGGGAGGAACGTGGACGAGCGGCTCCCGCGCGGCCACGGCGAGCGCGACCGTGAAGGGTTCGCCTGGCTCGATGCGGACGGTCGTCGGCTGCCTCGGTGTGATTGCTATATGGGGCGCGGTGTGTAGCGCGATGGCGAGTCCCGGCCAGCCGCAGACCAGAATTTCCTTGTGGCGCCGGCTGTCTGGCCGCCGGTGCTGTTCGCCGAGGCGCGGATCGAACTCGACGACTGCTTCGATCGGTCCGCCGGTTGCCGTGAGCCGGCGGACGAGCAGGGTCGGCGGCATGAGCCGACCGGTGACTTCGGCGACCATACCCTCGGTCAGGGTGAGCCGGCCGGTGGCGGTCTCCCACGTGGTTTCCAGCGTTGCGGACTCTTGGCGGTAGCGACGGGAGACAACGGTCGACCGGTTCGCCGGGCCGAGCCGGAACGTTCCCGCCTCGGGTCCGCCGACCAAGCGGCCGAAGACGGGTTGGCCATCGAAGTACGGAACGCACATCCAGTCGATGGCACCGGCGGAGGAGACGAGGGCGGCGAGGCGGGTGTCGCCCAACAGACCGTAGTCCTCGATCGGTGGTTGGTCTGGGTCGGGCCCGCCCATGTCAGCCGATCCTCAGCAGTACACCGAGGGCGACTCCGTAGATGAGATGCATGACGATGGTGACCAGTGGCGTCCGCGGGCCGTAGTTGAGGCCGAGCAAGCCGGGCGGTTCGAGTACCGCCCGCGAAGCCGGACCGGCGCGGTAGGAGGCCATGCGGGGATGCACCCCCGCGAGCAGTGGAACCAGCACGGTCAACGCGACGGCGCTGTGGAGCAACCCGAGCAGACCGCCGAGCCACCACGTTGCCCGGCCGAGCAGTACGAAGAACAGGGCGTAACCGAGGGCGAATCCTTGCCCCACAGCAAGATGAATGAAGAATCCGGCGACTCGTGCCCGGTCGGGGTTCTCGGTGAGGATGGTACCGAGCAGCAGCGGGAGGTCGAGGCGGGTGAGTCCCAGCAGTTGTGCAGCAATCATGGCAGCGGTCAGCGCTGTGGTGGCGATCAGGCCGAACACAGCCCATCCCGCCCAGTCCATCCGCACCGCCTCAGCTTTGGATCGCCGGATCGGGCCATGATACTTTCCGGGCCGCCGTCTTGCTCATGAGCACCACCGGGTCCGATGTGGACTTGCCGGCTCGGTCGGCGCTGTCGTTTCCGTACAAGACGGTAGCCTGGGGGCTTTCTACCATGGGCGGGCGCTGTGCATGGTGTGTCGGCGCCCGGCGACCATTCGCCTGACGATGAGGAGAGAACAGCACATGGCTGATCTGGTCTACACCGGCTTCATGTCGCTCGACGGTGTCGTGGACTCACCAGGTGGTGGGCCAGGAGAGGAGCACCGCGGCGGTGGCTGGGTGGTCAGAGATATCGAGTTCTTGCCCGAAGCCTTCTCGCTCAAATCTGAGGAGCTCGAGAGTACGACGGCGCTGATGTTCGGTCGCCGAAGCTACGAGGTGTTCGCGCCAGTCTGGCGCGAGTCCGACGACCATGCCGCCTACAAGGAGCTGCCCAAGTACGTGGTCTCGACCACGCTGTCCGACGACGCGCTCGTCGACGGTTGGGGGCCGACGACGATCCTGCGTTCGACCGACGACGTCGCGGCGCTCAAGAAGCGCGAGGGCGGCGCAATCTTCATCCACGGGAGCGCGGAACTTGCCCGGCGTCTGGCGGATGCGGGTCAGATCGACCGGTACCACCTTCTCGTCTTCCCGGTGCTGCTCGGAGCCGGAAAGAGTTTGTTCAGCCGAGCGGACAAGGACAAGCAGGTGTTGAGTCTTCGCGATTCCGCTGCCTACCCGAACGGTATCGTCAAGCTGATCTACGACGTCGTGAGCTGATCCAGCGCCAGGGCGAGCGCGCCGCCGGTGCCGTCGCGGAGCTGCCGCGGCGTTCGTCCGACGTACCGGCGCAGCGCTCGGGTCAGGTGTGGCTCGTCGAAGTACTCGAGCCGGGAGACGACATCGGGGACCGGTGCGCTGGCGGCCAGGAGTGTTGCGGCTGTGCGTGCGCGTTCGATCTGCCGTACGGCGCCTTGGGTGAGCCCTGTTGCCGCTCGGAATCGTCGTTCGACGGTGCGTCTCGACATCGCTGGATGGTGGCCTCGGCGAACGTCGGTGACGAGCGGGTCACGCACCACGGCTCCAGCGCGGACGAGGCGGTCGACCAGGGCCTCGGCGTCGTCGGGGCCTGGGGTCTCCCAGCGGACACCGTCGAGCCAAAAGGTCCTGTGGGTCGCGTCCGGGAGCTCGACGCCCCCGTCGACCAGGTCCAGTGTGGACACGGACCGCAGCGACGTGCCCACCGCGAACTCGATGCCGACGAAGGTCGCACCCTCCGGCACCGGCGCGGTGCCGTTCCTTGTCTCAGGGCCGGAGATGCTGGCGTACGCCCGGCCGTCGCGCCGCCAGAACACCAGGCCCCAGCACACCGCCGCAACCGAGGTCATCTCCGTGACCTGCTCGCTCGTGCAAGTCCAAACGGTGTCGACCCACGGCGAGTCGGATGCGCGTGTCCGGAACCGCAGTACCACCACAGAAGGATACGTGCTTGCCCCCTCCGAGCCTTGCCGCCTGTCTGGGGTGCGTAGATACTTGGGAACTCGATGCCAGCAGACAGAGTCACGAGAGATCTTCCGTTGAGCGACGAAGACATCGTCATTCCCGACAGCGGCGTCGAGGCGGAGCGGCTGTACCGGCGGGCGGCCGACGCCGGCGACGTCGACGCGCTGTACAACCTCGCGAACCTGCTCGACGAACGGGGTCGCGGTGATCTGCGCGAGGCGGAGGAGCTGTACCGGCGGGCGGCCGACGCCGGCCACCTCGACGCGCTGTACAACCTCGCAAACGTCCTCGAGATGCGGGATGAGCGGTATCAGGCCGAGGATCTGTATCGGCGGGCGGCCGACGCCGGCGACGTCGACGCGCTGTACCGCCTAGCGAACCTGCTCGTGCGCGATGACGTCGTCGAGGCCGAGCAACTGTACCGGCGGGCCGTCGACGCCGGCCACGTCGACGCGCTGGGCGGCCTCGCGAGACTGCTCGAGCGATGCGGTGACCTAGCCCAGGCGGAGCAGCTGTACCAGCGGGCGGCAGACGCCGGTGACCGCGACGCGTTGTGGAGGCTCGCAAACCTGTTCAGACAACGCGGTGACCTGGCCGAGGCAGAGCAGCTGTACCGGCGGGCCATGGATGCCGGCAACCTCGATGCGCTGTACAGTCTCGCGAGCCTGCTCGACGAGCGAGGTGAGCGCATCGAGGCCGAGCGGCTGTACCG
>DASRII010000321.1:0-4151 GCA_035650075.1 Micromonosporaceae bacterium
CGTTGCCGACGATCGCGCTGTGCCTCATCCGGGCCATGTGTCCGGCGGTGATGATGTCGGTGCCGCCGGTCGCCGTGACGAAGACGTCCGCTGTGGACACGACCTCGTCCAGCCGGACCACCTGCAGGCCGTCCATAGCCGCCTGCAGCGCGCAGATCGGGTCGACCTCGGTGACCGCCACGCGTGCGCCCTGGCCGCGCAGCGACTGTACGGCGCCCTTGCCGACGTCGCCGTACCCGCACACGACGGCGAGCTTGCCGGCGAGCATGACGTCTGTCGCGCGGTTGATCCCGTCCACGAGCGAGTGCCGGATGCCGTACCTGTTGTCGAACTTCGACTTGGTGACCGAGTCGTTGACGTTGATGGCCGGGAACAGCAGCCGGCCCTCGCGGGCGAGCCGGTACAGGCGGGCCACGCCGTTGGTGGTCTCCTCGGTGACGCCGCGCATCCCCTGTGCGATGCGGGTGAACCGATGGGGGTCCTCGGCCAGGCTCGCGGCCAGGGTCTCCAGCATCAGGCGGTACTCGGGATGGTCGTGCTCGTCCGGCGGCGGCACCGCACCGGCCGCCTCAAGCTCGACACCCTTGTGCACCAGCAGGGTCGCGTCACCGCCGTCGTCGACGAGCATGTTGGGCCCCGACCCGGCGCCGAAGTCGAACAGCTGCCGCGTGCACCACCAGTACTCGGCCAGGGTCTCGCCCTTCCAGGCGAACACCGGGATGCCGGCCGGACGGTCCGGCGTGCCGGCCGGACCCACGACGACCGCCGCGGCGGCCTCGTCCTGGGTCGAGAAGACGTTGCAGGACACCCAGCGGACCCGCGCACCGAGCGCGGCGAGGGTCTCGATGAGTACGGCCGTCTGGACGGTCATGTGCAGCGAGCCCGCCACCCGGGCCCCGCGCAGCGGTTGCGTTGCGGCGAACCGGTGCCGCAGCGCCATGAGGCCCGGCATCTCGTGCTCGGCGAGGCGGATCTGGTGCCGGCCAGCCCTGGCGAGGGACAGGTCCGCGACGGCGAAGCCGAGGTCGTTGACGCGTTGCAGCCTTGTGTTCATTGACGATCTCCAGTTCCTGCGACGTGGGATGGCGATCCGACGCGGGCGTGACATCGCCCGGGCCGACGAAAAGGGCACCTCCTCGAGTCGGAGGCGCCCTTGCGGGAGGTCACAGGCCGAGCGTGGCGGATGGGATCCGTCGCAGCGCCTCTCGGCCTGGACGGCGCCTGTGCGGCGCCTGGTCCTTACCCGCCGAAGCTAGCAACACCGTGCCGCGACGGTCAACCGGATGAGCAGCTTCGACCCGGGACGACCGACGACCGTGGACAGGCGGAGGCCGTCAAGGCGGTCGGCTTGGCCACCACCATCGAGGACGGGGACATGGTGGGCCTGCTGCGGATCGTCATCAAGTAGCGGAAGGTCGAGCCGGCTGGGCTAGGGCGGGTTGGCGCTCGAGACCGGCGAGGCGGCGGGCAGCCGGTCGCGGGTGCGCCCGGCGACCACGAAGAGAAGCACCCATAGCGCACCCAGCAGCGCGGATGCGAAAACCTCGCTCGGCCAGTCACGACCGAGATACAGCCGCGCCGCGCCGACGAGGATGACACCGCCGACCGCAGCGGTCCACGCCGCGACCGAGGCGCCCCAGGGCAGCCGCCGGCCGAGCATCCAGGCGAGCATGCCGAGGCTCGCGGTCACGAGCGTGACCTGGTTGGGGAAGAACGCGTCGGCGATGCCCGCGGGCCGGGCCCAGTCGGCGGCGAGGGCGAGGACGAGCAGCGAGACCGGTGCGCCCACGGTGGTCAACGCACCCAGAAGGTCGCCGCGCCAGGTCCTTGGCCGAGGGTTGAGCGCGAGGCCGACCGCGGCGACCGCCAGGACCAGGAACCACCCGCGCAGCAGCGTGAGGGTGGTCAGCGCGGCGTCCATGACATCGGGTGTACGCCGGGCGGCGAGCCACTCTGCGACCATCGGGTCGACCAGCGGGAAGCCGCTGTGCCGTACCAGCCGGTCGATCGCCCACGTGAGCCCGAGCCCCACGCCGAGCAGGGCCGGGACCCCGAGGGCGAAGTTCACCGCGACCGCGCCGTCAGAGCCGAACCGGGCGGTCAGCCAGCAGAACCCGGTCTGGTACCGGCGCTCCAGCCACCGCAGGGGCGGGGTGTGGACGAGCCGGGCGCCGAAAGCCGTCACCGGATGACGATGCCGGCCCACATACCGCGCGACCAGTACCAGCGCGACGATGACCAGCACCAGAAGCACCAGGGCGCCGGTCGCCCGACCGAAGACGTCGGCCAGGCGCGCGTACGAGGTGCCGGCGAGGTAGCCGAGCACGACCGAGCCACCCACGACGGCCGCCACGCCGAGGACGTTCCACGGCAGAACCTGCCGGTACGCGACGCCGGACATCCCGGCCAGCCGAGGCGTGAGAGTGCGGGCGAAGGCGACGAAACGGCCGAGGCCGACCGCCCGGCCGCCGTGCTGGGCGCACAGCGTATCCGCCTTGGCCCAGCGCCGCTCCCCGACCCAGCGCCCGAGCCGGCTGCCGCGCAGCCTCGGCCCGGTCCGCCGGCCTTCGAGGTAGGCCACGGCATCGCCGCTCAGCGCGGCGAGCACCATCACCACGACCGCGGTGGGCAGGCGAAGAGTGCCGGCGTAGGCGAGGAACCCGACGAAGAGCAGCGTGATCTCGCCGGGCAGCACCAGCCCGATGATCAAGCCGGTCTCGGCGAAGACGACCAGCGCCGCCACCAGGTACACGGCGAGCGGTGGCAGCTCGCCGAGCCAGCTCAGCAGCTCCTGCACCGCTGTCCGCGCTCCATGGCTTGAATTGTCACAAACCCCGCGCGAGGGAACCAGACAAAGAGGACAGCGAGCGCGGATGGCCGACGCTGGGTGCTGCAACTTGTTCCGGCCGGTGGCCGCCCGGTCACGCTCGGACGGCCACCGTACCCGGTGCCGTACTCAGCCGGTGAACCCGGCGGTGATGGAGGTGAACTGCCAGTTGGTCTGGCTGATGCCGGAGCAGTTGGAGACCACGCCGCCGCCAGGGCAGGGCCGGTCGCGGTTGACCGACCAGAACGCCAGCCGGGCGATGTGGCGAGAATTCGCCCAGTCCCGGATCTGCGTCCAGGTTGTCGGTGAGGTCAGCTCCTGCTGGTCGCTCAGGCCGTTCATACCGGACAGGCCCATGTGCGCGTACGCTGTCGCGTCCGACCAGCCGAACGCGGTCTTCAGCCTCGTCTTGAGCCCCTCGGCCGCGTTGACGGTGTTGCCGTACATGTCCGCGCCGCCGCCGAAGTCGAACGGCATGATGGTGAAGATGTCGATGTTGGCCGCGAGTGCCGCCGCCTGGTTGATCAGCCGGGTGCCCCACCAGTTCGGGCCGGTCGTGGTGGTGCCGAAGGTGATGATCGTCTTGATGCCCGGGTTGTTCTGCTTGATGATCTTCAGCGCGTTCAGGATCCGGTCCTGCACGACCTCGTTCTCGAACTCGTCGGTGTTCTCGATGTCGATGTCGATCGCCTTGAGGCTGTAGGCGTTGATGACCTGCTGGTACGCACCGGCGAGCGCGCTGGCGCTGCTGCAGTTCGGGCCGAGCTTGTTGCCGCTCCAGCCGCCGAAGGACGGGACGATGTCGCCGCCGGCGGCACGGATCGCGTTGATGGTGCTCTGGTCGACGCCGCCGGTGAGCGGCCGCACGCCGTCCCACGCCGGGGTGCAGCCGCCGCCGGAGAGGATGAAGGCCATCGTGTACGCCCTGATGCCGGTGGCGGACATGACCGACGTCGCGCTGGGCGGGTCTCCCCAGCCGAGGTAGAGGTAAGGGGCGCCCTTCATGGCCGTTGTCGGGCATCCGCTGGTCGTGGCGGTGACGCTGCCGCTCCTGGGCGACTCCCCGTTGGCGTTGTACGCGGCGACCGTGTAGGTGTGCGTGGTGCACGCGCCCAGGCTGCCGATGGTGGCACTGGTCCCAGAGACCGTGGCCCGCACCGTCGTGCCCTCATAGACGCGGTACCCGGTGACAGTCCCACTGGAGGCGCCCCAGCTCAGCGAGATGGAGCTGGAGGTGGTGCCGGTGACCGTCGGCGTGCCAGGGGTGCCGGGCACGCCACTACACCCGCTGGTCGTGGCGGTGACGCTGCCGCTCCTGGGCGAC
>DASRII010000322.1:0-17437 GCA_035650075.1 Micromonosporaceae bacterium
CTTTGCCGGCTCGGCCTCCACCGGACCATCGACTACTGTCAGTCCACCGGGGACAGTCGAGTCGACACGGGAGATGTAGACCGTGCGGGACGGTGGCTGCCCGGTCTTGGTGTAGTCGAGTGTGCCGGCGACCAGCCCGCCGGTGTCCAGGCCGGATAGCTGGTGTAGTGCGGTGAGCACGCCCTGGCGGGTGAGGTCCTTGTTGTCGCAGGCCTTCTGCAGGATCTCCTTGGTGACCTTCGCCTGGACGTAGCCGAACACCGACCCGACCTGGGTGGGCACCGCATCGGGGTACTCCTTGGCGAACGCGTCCTGCAGTTGCCGGGCCGCGGGCGTGTCCAGGCCGGGTGGTGCGATGCTCGACACGATGTGCAGGTTCTCCTTCAGCGCCGGCCCGGCCGGGCTGCCCAGCAGCTGCGGCGTGAAGCCGGGACCGTTGGCCACGATCGGGACGTTCAGCCCGACCGACTTGGCCACGCCCGCCACGGACGCGGTCTGGGTCGGACCGGCCGACACGAGGATCGCCTTGACACCGGCACTGCGGAACGTGGAGACCTGAGCGGACAGGTCGGTATCCGGTGGCCGGATCTTCTGCCCGACGATCGTCAGGCCCTTCTGCGCGGCCAGGTACTGGCTACCCTTCAGCGCGTTCTCCCCGAAGTCGCCTTCGAAGTACACGTGCCCAACCTTGTCCCCGGACGTGAGTCCCTTTGTGCGCATGAGGAAGTCGAGACCGGAGATGGCCTCGATGTCGTATGTCGTACCGAGGACTTGGATGTGCTGATCGGCGAGCACGGACGCCGACCAGCCGGCGAAGCCGACGTACATGTTGTCCTGGCCGATCGACGGGCGCAACGCGCTGACCACCGGTGAGCCGAGCACGGTCTGCATGCCCAACACGTCGCCGGCCAGCTCCCGGTAGACCGCGACGGCCTTTTGTGGGTCGTAGCCGTGGTCCTTGACAACGATCTCGACAGTACGGCCGCACACGCCGCCGGAAGCGTTCTGCTGCTTCCAGAACAGCTGCGTGCCCTGCACCACGCTCTTGGCCAACGGCGCGAACACCGCGGTCAGGTCAACCAGGCTGCCGAGCTTGATCGTGGTATCGGTGACGCCGACGCCGGTCTTCACACCACCGGCGTCCTGGTCGCCGGAAGTGGCCTTGTTACATCCGGTCAGCGCCAAGCACAGCGCGGCCGCCAGGGCCAGCAGTCGAAGATTCATGGGGACGCTCCTTGTTGGTCTCTTGGGCTGGATCTGCGCCGATCGAAGGTCCCGGTGCCTTGGTTGGCACTGCTAGGACGGGACGGGCGGAGGAGCTGGGCCAAGCCACCGGGCGCGAACAGCAGCACCGCGATGACCGCGGCGCCATAGAGCAGCCGGGCCGCCTCGGCGGCGCCGACACCGGACTCGCCGGGTTGGGCCAGGAAAGGCAGGGCGTCGCTGTAGTGGCTCAGAACCAGGGGCAGGGTCGTGACGATCACCGCGCCGGCGACGCTGCCAGCAATGGATCCCAGCCCCCCGATGATGATCATTGCGAGGAAGTCGATGGACATGACGAACCCGAACGTGTCCGGCACGATGCGGCCGAACGCCAGCGCCAGTAGCACGCCGGCCAGTCCCGCATAGCCGGATGAGACGGTGAACGCGGCGGCCTTGTACCGGCGTACGTCCACACCCATGACGGCGGCGGCGACCTCACTGTCGCGCACGCCAACCAGCGCCCGACCGGGCCGGCCCCGGAGCAGGTTGCGCGCGTACCAATAGGCGAGCACCACCAGCAACAGGCCGAGGTACCACAATCGTTCCAGTCCCCCGTACGGCACGTGCAGGATGACCAGCTCCGGATCCGTCGCGGTGAACGAGAAGCCGAAGACCTCGAACGGCGCAACGTCGCGGCCGTTGAAGCCGCCGGTTGCCGAGGCGGCGTTGTGCAGGATGTGCTGGCCGAGGAACACCAGCCCGAGCGAGGCCAGGCCGAGGTAGATGCCGCGCAGCCGACCCGCGATCGGGCTGAACATCGCGCCCGCCGCACCGGCCAACGCCACGGCACCGACCAACGCCAGTGGTGCGGGCAGCCCGACACCGGCGACATCGCCGTCGCGGGGCCCGGCCAGAAAGGCGTACCCGTACGCGCCCAGCGCGACGAAGAACGCGTGCCCCAGGGACAACTGTCCTGTCGTCCCGACGAGCAAGGTAAGGCCGATCGCCCCGATCGCGGCGGCCATCGCGAACAGGCCGGTCTGCAGCCAGAAGCCTTCCAACGACAGCGGGGCGGCCAACGCCAGTACCGCGACGGGTACCCATGCCGCGAGCCAGATGCTCCGGGCACTCAGCCGGTCAGACACGAGTGACCTCCCGGCTGCCGAACAGTCCGGTCGGACGGGCGAGCAGCACGAGCAGCATCACCAGGTACGGGGCGACGCCACCGAAGCCGCGGCCGAGGAACGCCAGGTGATCCTGGTAGCCGGCGGCGAGTGTCGCGGTGAGCCCGACCGCCAGCCCACCGACCAACGCGCCGGTGGTGGAGTCCAACCCGCCGATGACCGCTGCGGGTACCGCGGCCCCGAGCGCGGCCAGCCCCACCGTGCCGCTGATGCCCGGCGATGGGAACGCGGTCAGGAACAGACCGGCCATCGCGGCCAGCGCACCGGCCAGCAGCCAAACGCCCGATGCGACGCGGCTCAGCCGGACGCCCATCAGCGCCGCGGTCGCCGGGCGCTCCGCCGACGCGCGAAGTGCCACACCCCAGTCGGTGATCTTCAGCGCGATCAGGAACGCGGCTACCACGACCACTGCCACGGCCGCGGCAGCGAGCCTGGTCTGTGCAATGTGGACACTGCCCACAGTGACCACCTCGGCGCCCCACGGATCGCCGGTAGTGAGCAGGTCGGTGCCGATGCGCCGGGTCAGTTCCGTGACCAGCATGATGTCTACGCCCAGCGTGAGGATCGCCAACGTGCCGGGATCTGCCAGGCGCACGCGCCGCAGCAGGACCACGCCGACTCCGATGGCAACGGCCGCGGTGACAACGACCGCCAGCAGCACCGCGACCGCAAACCCGAGCGGTTCGTGGTAGCGGCCCACCACGTAGGCGCCGAGCAACAACAGCGACCCGTACGCGAAGTTCACCACCCGGGTCGCTTTGAACACCACAACGAACCCGAGCGCGATCAGCGCGTCGATACAGCCCAGCGATACGCCGTTGACGACAAGCTCGACGAGTTGGTTCATGGCCGCACCTCGGGGGAGCGCGAGGGTGGCGAGGCCCCCTCGCCTGGATGGCATGGCGCCGCCTCCTTGGCCGCGCCGCCGAGGTAAGCGCGGATCACCTCGGGGTCCTGCCGCACCTCGTCGGGGCTGCCGCTGGCGATACGCCGGCCGAAGTCCAACACCGTCACCTCGTCGGCGATGCCCATGACGAACGCCATGTCGTGTTCGACCAGCAGTATCGAGACACCCAACTCGGCGCGGACCCGATCCACGGTGGCGGCCAACCGGGCCGACTCGTCGGCGGTCATCCCGGCTACCGGCTCGTCCAATAGCAGGAGTGTCGGCTCCGCGCACAGCGCTCGCGCCAGCTCCACCCGCTTGCGGATGCCGTACGGCAGCGCCGCTACCGGCCGGTGCAGCACCTCGCCCAGCTCGACCAGTTCGGCGATCTCGGCCACCCGCCGTTCCTGGGCGGCCTGTTCCCGCCGGGCGGCCGGCGTACGCAACCCGGCGGCGACGAAACCGGCCCGGCCCAGCCGGTGCCGGCCGAGCATGAGGTTCTCCGCCACCGTGGCCGACGCCGACAGCGCCAAGTTCTGGAACGTCCGGCCGACACCCAGCCGGGCTATCCGATGTGGACGAAGCGAGGTCAGCTCCACTCCGCCGTACCGGGCGCTGCCTCCGGCGGCGCGGTTGACGCCGGTCAGCACGTTCAGGCAGGTGGACTTGCCCGCCCCGTTCGGCCCGATCAGTGCGTGCACCGAGGCCGGAGCGACGGTCAACGATACGTCCGACAGTGCGGCCACCCCGCCGAAGCGCACGCTCAGGTGCTCCACCACCAGCTCCGGCACCGCGCCACCGCGGTTCCGCCGTGGCGGCCGGGCCGGTGCGGACCGCCCGCCCACCCCGAGGTATCGGTCGCGCACCTCGTCGGTAGCGGCCAACCGGGTGGCCGGCCCGTGCAGCGCCACCCGCCCGACCTCCAGCACGTATGCCGTATCGGCCAGGTCCAAGGCCAGAGCGGCGTTCTGCTCCACTAGCACCACCGCCGTGCCCTGCCGATGGACCTCGGCGATCACATCTCCGATGCGCTGCACCATCCTGGGCGCCAACCCCAGCGACGGCTCGTCCAGCAGCAGCACGCGGGGGTCAGCCATCAGCGCTCGGCCAATCGCCAACATCTGCTGCTCCCCACCGGAGAGCAGCCCGGCGGGCTGGCTCGCGCGCTCATGCAGCACGGGAAACAACTCGAACACTCGGTCGCGGGCCGGACCGCGCCGCCGCCGGGGCGTCGCGAGGCCGCCAGCGCGCAGGTTCTCTTCGACGGTCAGGTGCGCGAAGACCTGCCTGCCCTCCGGCACCTGCACGACCCCGGCTCGGACCACGGCCGCGGGATCCACATGGTCCAGCCGGCGGCCGTCGAACTCCACCGACCCGGCATCGATCGAGCCGCCGGCCAGCCGCAGTGTGCCGGAGATCGCGCGGAGCAGCGTGCTCTTTCCCGCCCCGTTCGCGCCCAGCACCGCCATCACGCCGCTGTGCGGCAGGTCGACCGAAACGCCGTGCAGCGCCCGCACTCCGCCGACATACGAGACGTGCAGGTCCCGCACCCGCAGCAGCGGATCGACGCGGTCACCGGTGTCCGACCGGCCGTACGCCGCCCGCGCCGGCGAGGCTGCTGACACGGGCCTCACCTCCCGGCGCCGACGCGACACGCATATCATGCGACACAGTTATAGTCATACGTCAAGCTAGAGGGGAATGTTGAGGGTGGTGGCACGATAACGAAATGGTCAAGTCGGCCTTCGACCTCGATGAGGACCTGACCGACGACGCCGAGCCTTCGCACCGGCGTCCCGGCCCGGCCCGCGGGCCAAGCGCGCGCGCGTATCTGCTGCTGCTGTTGGGCGACTACACCCTCGACCATGCCGAGGCGGCATGGACCCAGACCGTGGTGGACGCGCTCGGCCTCGTCGGCTTCGAAGAGAAAGCCGCCCGGAAAGCCCTGACCCGCAGCGCCAACGCGGGTCTGCTCACCCCGCAGCGCATCGGACGCCGCACCCGCTGGCACCTCACACTAGAGGGCCATGACGCGCTGACCGCCGCCAAGCACCGGCTCTTCGCCACCGGGCCGGAACACGACTGGAACGGCGACTGGCTCATCCTGCTCGCCACCGTCCCGGAGAACCACCGCAATCTTCGGCACCGGCTGCGTACCTTGCTGGGCTGGGCGGGCTTCGGCTCCCTCGGCTCCGGCGTCTGGCTCAGCCCGCACCCGTCCCACGCCACCGAGGCCCGCCAGGTGCTCGCCTCGCTAGGCGAGCCCGTCCAGGGCACCCTCCTGCACGCCCGCCTGGACAACCCCGACGAACGGCAACGGCTAGTCAACCAAGCCTGGGACGTCACCGAACTCGACCAGCAGTACCGGGCTTTCATCGACCGCTTCACCGCCGTGCGGCCCACCTCACCGCAACGCGCCCTCGTGGAACTCGCGCACCTCCTCTACCAGTGGCGCCGCCTCCTCCTCGCCGACCCCGGCCTGCCCCCCAGCCTGCTCCCTCCACAGTGGAGCGGCGAGCAGGCCAGACGTCTGCTCCTCCAACGGCACCCGCGCTGGCAACGCATGGCCCGCACATGGTGGCAGGACCACGAGGCCGCGAGCTGATTCAACCCGCCGGTCTACACATCACACGCGAACTGCAGAACGCGATACTGCAGCGCGCCGTGGACGAGACACCACTGCACGGCGTCGCCGCCGAGGAGGGACTGCCAGTAGTCACCTCGGAGGCGGAAGGGGCGGCCGACGGTCACGAGCAGACTGACCCAGCGGTCGCGCGGGCGGCGCAGCTCGAGGTGAGGCGTCAGATCCAGATCGCCGACGAGGGTGAGGGCGTGGGCTGCGGCCAGGTCGCGTACCTGATCGACGGTGAGCAGCGAGCCGATGCGCCAGCCGGTACGGAACTCCTTCAGCCGTCGGGCGACGCGGGGTGGGGCGGACGTGGCACTCTCGGCGAGGAAGTCGTCGCAGACAACGAGTCTGCCGCCGGGGCGTAGGGTGCGAGCGGCCTCGCGAAAGTAGCCGTTGGCGTCAGGGCCGTGCAGGAACGCCTCGATGGAGAAGGTCAGGTCGGCGGTGCCGGCCAAGTCGTTGGGGACCGAGAGGTAGTTGCCCTGGCGGCACCGGACTCGGTCGGCGGCACCCACCTCGGCGATACGGCGGGTCGCGCGTTCGGCCTGCACCGAGCTGATGGTGATGCCTTCGCCGGTCATTTCGGTACGGCCGGCCAGGTACAGCAGGCTGGCCCCGAGCCCGCAGCCCAGGTCTACGACCGCGGGCCTGGCGACGTCCGGGGGCAGGGACCGCAGGATGAGCTCATCAACGAAGTGGAGTGCCTCCGCCCCGGTCGACACGCCCGGTCCCCAGACCGCACGATGGATCGCCCCGCCGCCCCGCCCGAGCCTGACGAAGACGGCGGTGTTGTTGTCGTAGTACCGCCGGACGAGTTCGACGTGCCCATCCGGCCCGTCAGCTTGCGTGTCGGAGGTCACGCCCTTCTAGTACGCGAGGGACCGCCTGGACCGTTCACTCTGTGTCGGTCCTCAACCCCATGGCGGTGGGCCCGGGCGCACGAGGCCGGTCCCGGTGAGCATCTCGGTGGCGTGCCGCAGGTAGCGGCGGGCCTCGGGGGTACGCGCCAGGCGCCGGTGGGTGTACGCAAGATCGGCGGTG
The DNA here is from genome assembly GCA_035650075.1 of Micromonosporaceae bacterium. Lineage (GTDB taxonomy): Bacteria > Actinomycetota > Actinomycetes > Mycobacteriales > Micromonosporaceae > DASSUC01. The sequence goes on from DASRII010000322.1 coordinate 6,944, forward strand.
GTAACGGCTTGCCCGATCGCGTCGTCCAGCTCGACGAAGACCTGGCGCCCGGCCTCCAGGAGCCGGGCCGCCGACTGGAAGTCACCGCGTTGCCGTTCGGCCGCGGCCAGTGCGCGCAGGGCCATCGCGCTGCCGCGGCGGTCACCACTGCGACGCAACGCCGTTTCGGCGCTGGCGAGTACGCCGACCGCCGCCTCCGTGTCGCGCAGGCCGAGGCGGGCGTACCCGAGCGTCAGTAGCGTGTGGTCGTACCACATGGAATCGTCGTGACTGCGGAAGGCGGCCAGCGCCCGGTCCATCGCGTCGGTGGCTTGTTGGTACCGGCCGTGCTGCTGGCAGGCGTAGCCGACCGCGCGGTCGACGTACGCGGTGAACAGCGCCCGGTCCTCGTCCGGCAGCTTGTCCTGGCACTCCTCGTACCGTCGCAGGGCCGCGTCCAGATCGCCGTCGACGACATGCACGCTGGCCATGCTGAATAGCGCGGCGGCCTGCCAGCCGCGGTGGCGCAGGTCGTGGAATACCTCGACGGCCCGACCCAGTGCCTCGGCGGCCGCCTCGTACCTCGCCTGCGCGCGGTAGAGCGCTCCGAGCGTCACCAGGATCACGCCGTGCCAGTGCGGCTGTTCGATCCCTTCGAGCGCCGATTCCATGTCGGCGACGACCGGGGTCCAGGGATGCCGCTGGCCCGGCAGCAGGCGGTAGTGGCCGGCGTCGAGGCGGAGCCGGTCGCCGACCCGGTGGGCGGACCGCACCGCCACGTCACGGGTGAGGCGCCAACTGTCCCAGTGCGAGCGCAGCTCGAAGACGATCGCGATCGTCGAGAAGGTGATGGGCCAGCCGAGCTCCCAGAACGTGTCCGAGTCCGGGCGCGTGATCCGGGCCAACGTCCGCTGCTGGGCGGGCAGCCAGCCGAGCGGGTACCGGTGGCGGTGCGGCTGGCCGAAGCCGGCCTCGGTGGCGTCGAAGATGTTCAGCCACACGCCGACGAGTGGTGCGAAGCCCAGCCGCGTGCGGTCGGCCGCCAACTCGCCGGCGCGCTCGCGGGCGAAGACCGCCAGCAGGTCGTGCATCCGGTACCGTTGCCGGCCCGCCGCATCGCGTCCGGCCAGGTCGAGCAGCTGCCGGTCGACCAGCCGGTCGAGGGCCTCCTCCACGACCGCGAGACCACCGGGGTCGGCCGCGCCGCCCGATCCGGCGTCCGGGACGAGCATTGCGGCGACCCAGCTCGGGAAGCTGCGCGGGCCCAGGGAGCCCAGACCGCAGAACAGGCGTCGCGCCCGGTCGTCCAGCCCGTCGTAGCTGAGCGAGAAGCTCGCTCGTACCGCCAGGTCGCCCTGCTGTAGCTCGCCGAGCCGCCGCCGTTCGTCGGCCAGCAGGTCGGCCAGGCGTCGCGGTAGCCAGTGCGGTCTGGCCGCGAGCCGCGCGCCGACGATGCGGATCGCCAGCGGCAGGCGCCCACAGAGCCGGACGATCCGCTCGGCCGCGGCCGGGTCCGCCGCGACCCGGTCGTCGCCGGCCACCGCGGCGAGCAGGCTGACGGCCTCGTCATGGTCCAGCACGGCAAGCGGTACCGACCATGCGCACTCGAGCGTCGTCAAGCCCCGTCGACTGGTAATCAGTGCCACGCTGCCCGCACCGGTCGGCAGGATCGACCGGACGTGCGCCTCGTCGACGGCGTCGTCGAACACGAACAGCACGCGCCGGCCGCCCAGCACCGCCCGGTACCGATCCATTCGCTCGTCGTCGCCCGGCGGGATGTCGGTGGGGTCCACGCCGAGCATCGTCAGCAGCCGGGCCGCGGCCTCGCGCGGTGGGACCGGCCGGCCGGTGGTACCGCCGAGGCCGATGAACAGTTGGCCGTCGGGAAACCGGGGCGCGAGCCGGTGACCGACGTGCAACGCCAGCGCGGTCTTGCCGACCCCGGCCATGCCGGAGATGGCGACGACCGCTCCGGAGCCGATCAGGCGCGCCACGGTCTGGTCGACCAATGCGCCCCGGCCGGTGAAATCGGCGGCGCCGAGCGGAAGCTGGTTGCCGGCGGCGGTCGCGCCGGACCCGCATGGCTCGACCGTCACTCGGGGTATCGCGGGTGCGCGTAGTGACGGGTCGCGCCGCAGGATCCGTTGGTACAACTCCTGTAACGCCGAGCCCGGCTCCTCCCCCAGCTCCCGGGCGACCGACCGGCGGACGGCCGTGTACCGGTCGACGGCCTCCGCCTCGCGCCCGCACCGGTACAGCGAGAGCATGAGTTGACCGGCGAGCTGTTCGGCCAGCGGGTACCGCGACACGGCCTGCTGCAGCTCGTCGATGACGGCGGTGTGTTCGCCGTCGTTCAGGCGTACCTCGAAAAAATGCGACAGCAGCTCGACGTGCTCGCGGGCCATGCCCTCGCGAGCGCGCGCGGCCCAGCCGCCGGCGAGGCCGGCGAGCGCGACGCCGCGCCACTCCCGTAACGCGTCCCGACCGCGCATGATGGCGCGGCGCCGGTCCCCCACGGCCGCCGCCGCCCGGAACGCGGCCGCACTGACCCGGAATCGGCACACATCGACCAGCGTCGGATCGGCCCAGAGCCGGTAGCCGCCCGGCTCGGTCCGCAGCGCGACATCGCAACCACCCGCGCCGGCCGCGTCGAGCGCCCGGCGTACCTGCGACACCAGTGCCTGCAGGCTGTTGCGGACCGTGCGCGGCGGCTTGTCGTCCCACACCGCCTCGGCCAGCCGTTCGACCGGCACCGTCGCGTTCAGCTCGAGCAACAGCGCCGCAAGCAGCGCCCGGGGGCGAACCCACGTCCCCGTCCACTCCCGCTCACCGGCCCAGACTTCGACGGGTCCGAGTAGCCGGAACTCGATGGTCCCCGCGGCCACACGGACACAACATCGTCAATGGCGACGATTGTCAATGCGGCGGCCGCCCCATCTCCTGGATGTCCGCCCCGGGCACCTCCGTGATGCGGCTGGCGGACGGGCACTCCCCCGAGCCGATGGTGTGGGTATGAGAGGCGATCTGAACGGTACCGGCGTTGGCGGTCGGGAAGGCGAACCGCGCCCGCGCCCACGGCAACTGCGAGCAGGTCCGCGGCCGCGCGCCGAAGTACTCGGTCCAGGACACGGACCACGGATAGAGCCCGCTCCAGGCTACCGGCACCCGGATCTGGCCGACGAAGCTGTCCACGCCGGTCACCGTGTCCTGCACCCAGGCACCCCACCATTCACCCTGCGGGTCCACGCCCAGGGACCAGACCCGCAGGCGGTACTCCCGGCCGATCACCCACGGGTACGGGTCCAGCCGGCAGGTGTACCCCGGGGTGCCCTCGACGAACGTTCCGCAGTTCGCGCCCTGGGCGCCGTTGGCGCTCCACAACGAGAAGAGCGCGATCTTCGTGTTGTTCGGAAACGATCCGATCTGCAGACCGAGGTACCCGCCGTCGCCGTCGACGAAGTGCATCTGGTGCGCCCAGAAGTAGTGCGTACCGGAGCTGTGGCCGAGGACCGTCAACCGCTGGTCGAAGTTGTAGTAGCCGGTGCTGGTGGCCGGCCAGGTCCAGGGCGAGTACGTGCCGTTCGGCACGACCGCGAACGCGGGGGTGGCCGGCGCCACCGCCGCGACGATGGCGAGCACCGTCGCGGCGGCCAGGCTGACGAGCGATCGCCGCTTCATATCGTTGTCCAACTCCTACCCATCTCCTACGAGGCCGATCGTATTGACACAGGTGCTCGCCGCCTGGGGGGTGTTTTCGATCTCACAGTTCATATAGGTGCCGCCGCTCGTCGAAATCAGAATCTTGATCTCTTCCGGCACACCATCCTCATCCTCATATACCGGTGTTACCCGGTAATAAACGTTCTGGCCTTGGCCGGGCAACGAGCTCGTCCTCACCAGGGAGCGCACCCGGTACTCCACTTGGTCGCGCATCGCGTAGTTCGCTTCGGGGAACAGCGGGACCATGTTCCTCGGTTCGCTGCCGCTCCCGCCGAGCATCTTGGCGATGAGGTGGCCCCGATGGTGCACTCCGCGCACGTGGCCGGGCGGGTAGAACGAGGCCTTGGTGCCTGCTGGGATCTCTCCTTCGTAACAGGCCTGCGCACCGGTTGCCCGACTGCTCGAGTCCAGGGGGGAGTATTGAATCGTCGAGCCGGACCAGTGCCCGTTGATGCACCTATCCTCGTTATCTCTGTCCAGGCGCGGCAGCACGGGAGGGGGAGGCGGCGGCGGTGGCCGCTCCGTAGTGTCGGTTTCGGTGTCCTCCCGCCCTTCGCGGCCGGTGGTCGTTCTGGTGCCGGTAGTGAACCCGTTGCAGTCGCCACCAAGAATCACAACGAGGTCGCCGAGGAAGCTGTTGCAGGGTCCGGCGGAGCGCGCCGCCGACGTCGACGAGCGTGCGAACGACGCGGCGCTGCCGGTCCTCGTACTGCTGCTGGTGGCCATGCAGTCTTTCGCGTCGTAGCACTGGCTGGTGCCGCCGCTGGTCGTTCCGCCTCCACCGCCACCGCCGAGGTCCGCCAGGTGGCCGTCCCACTCGATGTAGCTGATCGGGTTGCCGGCGGCGAGCGCGTACCGGTTGTTGGTCAGCGGGTCGGTGGACAGGCCGAGGTTGGCCAGCGCGCCGTGGAAGACGTCCTGGTTGAGGAACCGGCCGATATCCGGGCCGAACCGGCGCGCCCCCATGTCGATTGTCTTGGAGCCGGTGTCGGTCCGCTTGGCGCTGTAGCGGAACGGGTTGAACGGGTTGACGGCGTCGGTGTCGCCCTTGGTCAGATCGGTGTCGGCGTCGCCGTAGGCGCGGTAGCCGTAGCTGGCTTTGGTGGCCCCGTTGGGGTCGAGAAGTTGTGAGGTGGAGCCGTGGGTGTCGTAGCCGTATGTGTAGGTGGTCGGGGCCTGGGCAACGCCGCCCACGAATGGCGTGTTGGTCATGGTCAGCCGGCGGCCGGCCGGGTCGTAGCTGTAGTCCTTGGCCGCCAGCGTCCCGGTCGAGTTGGTCTGAACCTCCCGGGTCTGCTGGGCGGTCAGGCCGAAGTAGCTGAACGTGGTGGTGCGTGGGGTGGTGGGGAAGGCGGGATGGGTTTCGGTCTGGGTGATGACGCGGTCGAGTGCGTCGTGGGTGTACTCGCCACTGTCGGTCTGCGTGCCACCGGTGAAGGCGCGGAAGGTGCTCAGCCGGTCGAGGTAGTCGTAGCTGTAGTCGGCCAGCAGTGTGCTGGCGGGCTGCTGCGGTGGGGCGCAGTCGGCGGCAGAGCCGGCGGCGGTGGTGACGCAGGAGAGCCGGCCGATGGTGTCGTACCAGTACTTGGAGGTCGCGCCACCGCCGGTGACCTGTTGGAGCTGGTTGCCGGTATAGGTGTAGGTCTTCGTGGTGGCGCCGTTGACCGCCTCGGTGAGAATGTTGCCGGCACCGTCCACTGTGTACCCTGTCGTCCGGCCATGGCCGTCGTTGGTGTTGACGAGCCGGTTGCGCGGGTCGTACGTGTAGATGGCGGTGCAGGTGGCCGGGAAGCAGGGAGACGTGGTGCCGGTGGCCGGGCGGAGGCTGAACACATCCTTGGTGCGGTTGCCGTTGACGAAGACCGAGGCGGGGTCGACATAGTCCACGGTGTGCGACTCGGTGAGGGTGCCGGCTCCGTTGGTGGTACGCAACGTCTTCAGCAGGCCGTTGGCAAAGTAGTCCCAGGTGGTGGTCTGCTTGATGCTCCAGACGCCGGAACCGTTGTTCTGCTCGATGCGCCGCAGTATCTGTTGCCCGACCGGGTTGAACGTGTTGGTGATGCGCTGGTCGTCGGCGGCACCGGTACTGCTACCGAAGTCGAGCTGGGTGGTGATCCAGTTCGCCTGGTCATAGTCGGTGTGCTGGTTGCGGCCGGGCTGGGTGACCGTCCCGCCGGGGGCGGTTTCTTTGCCGTTGGATTCGATATCGGTGATGTTGCTGTTGGCGTCGTAGCGGAACGCGCTGAACGTCCAGGCCGTTTCCTGCTGTTTCTTGTGGTCGGCGCGCAGCAGCCGGTCCAGGTCGTCGTAGGCGTTGCGCATGTCGACGAACGTCTCCGCCGGGGTGGTCAGACCGCTCGCGTCGCGGCTACTGACCAGCTTGTTGCCGGCGTTGTAGGTGTAACTGACGGGTTGCCCCTGCTGGTCGGTGCGCTCGCGCAGCAGCCCGTCGACGAAATACGTCCACTGGATCTGCTTGCTGAGGTCGAGGTTGCCGCTGCCGTCCTCCGGGGTGCGTAGGGTTTGCTGGCCGACCGCGTTGTAGTCGAAATGCACCTTCGGGTTGGCCGGGTCGGTGCTGGCCGCGATCCAGCCCGGGTCGAAGTACTCGACCGTGGTCTTCGCATTCGCGGGAGCGGCGGCCAGGCTGGCCTGGGTGACCGGCAGGGTGGCGACGGTCAGGTTCCCGTTGAAGTCGTAGCCGCGGTGGACATAGAACTGCGTCGGGAAGGCGCTGTCGACCGCCAGGTCGGTCCGGGTCAGCCGGTTGAGGGCGTCGTAGTTGTTTCTCGTGACGTACGCGGTGAACGTGACCTTGTCCGTCGAGGCGTCGTATCCGCGCGGGCTGATCTGGCGGGTCACGTTGCTGTTCGCGTCGTACTCGATGAGGCTTGTCACGTCGCGTGGCGGGGTACCGGCCACGAACCGCTGGTCGGTGCGGGTGGGTCGGTTCAGCGCGTCGTATCTGGTCGTGGTCGGGTTGCCCGTGGCGTCGGTGACGGTGGTGCGGTTGCCGTTGGCGTCGTAGCCGAACGTGGTGTTGTGGTTGAGCGGATCCGACACGCTCGTCGGGCGGTGGGCCAGGTCGTATCCGTAGACGGTGGTGAACGGTGTGGTGTGCGAGGCGGGACAGGTCACCGTGGCCAGAGCCGCCTTCGGCGCGGTCGTGGAGACGACGTTGCCGACGTTGTCGAAGCAGGTGTGCTGGGTCAGGGTCTCGACGGTGCCGTCGGGCTTGATGTGGTTGCGCGTCGTTCGGATGATCCGGTCGAGCGAGTCGTAGGTGTAGTTGACCGTCCGCGTGTTGTTCGGCGTACCGTCCTTCATGCCGAGCGGCAGCGTCACCGTCGTGACCCGGCCGACGATGTCGTAGGTGTACCGGGTCCGCTCGCCGGCCGGGTCGGCGCTCGTGTCCGGACCGGTCACCAGAGTCGGCCGATCCATCGGGTTATAGGCGATGGTCGTCGTCGGGCCGGTGCCGGAGTCCTGCGCGCCGAAGTGGGGCGCGATCGCCTTGACCACATTGTTGTTGGCGTCGTAGAAGGTGTCGCTCCAGATCAGCTCGCCGAGCTGGCGGCTGGTCGACTTCGGCGTGGACTGCCGGCCCAGCCGGTTGAACGAGTCGTAGCTGAACATGGTGCGGTAGTGCCGCGGGTCGCCGCCGGTGAAGGCGGCGTGGTTCGCGTCCTGCACCCACAGCAGCCGCCCGCCGGAGTCGAACTGCATCCGCACCGGATGCGTCGGCGCGGTCGGGCTGTCGCTCGCGTCGACGACGGTGGTGGGCAACCCGTTGGCGTCGTATGCGGTGAACCGGGTGACGTTGCCCTTGAAGTCCGCGCTGGTGGCCACGGTGCCGTCGGCGTTGTAGGTGTAGCGGGCCGGGTTGGCCGGGTACAGCGGCTCGGTGACCGTGGTCAGGTTGCCGTTGGGGTCGTAGCCGAAGCTCCATCTGTTGGCGCTGCCGGCCGCTACCTCGACCGGGTCCTGCTTGGTGGCGAGCTGGCTGATGTGCGGAATCGTGCGACCGGCCTTCCACCGCCCCGCGACGTCACCGGGGTCGACCGCGACGTTCTGGTACGTCAGCACCGTGTGGTTGTTCAGCTGGTCGAAGACATCGGTGAGGTAGCCGTTGGCGTTGTAGTTGAACCGCTGGGTACTGGTGTTCGGCTCGGTGAGCTTGGTGACTTGGAAGTCGGCGTTCCACTCGAGCGACGTCACCTGGTTCAGTGGGTTCGTGATGGTGAGCGGTTTACCGGTGACGTCATAGGCGAACACCGTGTTCCGCGCGGTCTCCCCGGCCGGGGTCGACGCGGCGACGACGGTCACCCGGTTGGCCAGGTCGTGCCCGAACAGCGCACCGGTGCCGGCGCGGTCGAGGACCCCGGCCAGCTTCCCCTTGAGCTGGCCCGAGCCCGGGCCGTAGTACCCGAACGTGGTCTCGGCACCCATCGGATCCCGCACGCTGTAGATGAGGCTCGACTGGTTGGGGGTCTTCGGGTCCGGCGCGACCCGCTGGGCCGGATCCGGGATGGCCGGGTCGGCGCCGTTCGACGTGATGTATGTGAAGATCCAGCTCCGGTCGGCCAGGCCGGTGCCGTCGGCGTTCGTACCGCCCTTCTCGGTGATCGACAGCAGGTTCCCGTCGTCGTAGTAGGCGAACTCGACGGCGTGTCCGAGGTGGTCGGTGATCCGGGAGATCTTGCCCCGGATCTGTGGCTTCTTGGCGGTGGCCTTCGTGAAGTACGTGATGTCGAAGCTGCGGTTCGGCGCCGGCGCGGCGCCCTGCCCGGCCGCGTCCGTCACCTTGGTGACGTGGAACTTCGGCCCACCCGGGTCATCGCCCGGCGCCACCGCCGACAACGTAAACGAAATGGTGTTTCCGTTGCCGTCCGTCACGAACGTCGGATAGCCGTCGGCGTTGAAATAGAACGTGACCCGGTCCGGCCGGGTCATCGCCCAGTACCGCGGGTTGGTGGTGTCCGTGGTCAGGGAGCGCAGGTACAGGTGCACACCCGCCGGCTCGGTCCAGTACGTCGTCCCGTCGCCCGCGGTGGTCCCGTCGAAGCGGTGCAGCGTGCCGTCGCCGTCAACGAAGGTGACGAACTTGTTGGACCGCCCGGCGATCGTGTCCGCGTTGTTCGGGTGGATGTCCAGCGGGTTGCCCAACCGGATCAGGCTGGAAATCGACAGAGAGAAGTTCGTGCCGACCGGCGACTCCGACTTCTGCTCCAGACTGTTGTACGTCAACCGAGCCATCGTGGCCAACCCACGACCCGGGTTCGACAGCGGCGTCAACGTCAGTATCGAGTTGCCGTTAGCCACATTCACGTAATGCGTCATCCCGCCGCCCACCGGCGTGGTGACGTAGGCGTAGTACTTCTCCAGGCCCAACTTCGTGGCCAGCACCTTGTTGACCACTACCGGGTTCTCCAGTGGCGCATTGCCCTTCGCCGCGAACACGGTGGCCGGAGTGGTCGAGGTGTCCACCACGTCGAAGCGCAACCGGTACTGGGCCGCGTCCACGCCGTCGGGCAGCGTGGGTGGGGTGACATTGACCCGTAGAGGCACCGATGCCGCACCCGCGGCCAGCGCGAGCGGCGAGATATTGGCGCTCTCGATGACCGGGTCGGCCGGGTTGGGGCTGTACCAGCGGTAACGCAGGAACGTCGTGGCACCGCTCCACGCGGTGGTGCTCGTGTTGGTGACGGTCACGTCGACGGGGTAGACGAGCTGCGGGCCGCCAGGCGTGAAGGCGATCGCCTGCGGTACCGCGGTGGAGCTGAACCCGGCCCGGTAGCGGCTACCCGCGGTATTGGCCGTGCTGGCCGTGACCGTCGTGGAGCCGGCGACGAGACCGGCCGAGTCGTACACCTTGGTCGCCAGGGTGTGCGGCCCGTCGTAGGCGGGTAGCGCGGCGTCGAGGGTGTTCCAGGCGAAGGTGTACGGAGCGGTCGTCGACGTGGCGTACAGCGCACCGTCGACGTACAGCTCGACCCGGCCGACCGACACTCCACTTGCGACAGTGTTGGCTGTGGTGACGGACACCGTGTTGGTCAGTCCGGTGGCGTTGTTGGCTGGCGACGTGATCGCGGTGGTGGGTGCCGCGTGGTTGGCCACCTGCACCGGTCCCCACCCGGAGTTCGTGACGTTTCCGGCGTCGTCCGTGGCCCGCGCGGTCAGGATGTGCGTGCCGTTGGAGATGGTGGCGGAGTTCCAGTTGAAAGTCCATGGAGCGGTCGTCCGCGTCGCCACCGGGACGCCGTCCGCGAACAGCTCGACCTTGTCGACGCGGCGGTCGTCGGAGGCCGCGATGGTCACCGGTACGGTGCCGCGGGCCAGCGCGAAGGCGGCCGGTGAGGCTACCGATACCGTCGGCCCGGTCGCGTGGCTGCCGTCGGCGTACGTCACCGCGAGCTTCGGGCGCAGTGATGGGTCGGCCCAGTCCGAGGCGGCGTACTCGAGGTTGTTCTGGACCGTCCGGCTCTCGTCCGACACCCGCAACAGCAAGCCCAGGTTCGGCTTGGCGCCGCTGACCCATTGCTGGACGACACTCTTGACGTCGTAGTTGTGCCAACTCGGGCCTTCGCCCGCGGCCACCGTGCGACTGGCTACCAGTGCGGGATCGTAGTCACCACCTTGGGCGGTCCAGTTCACCCCGTTGGCCGCGGTGTACCACGTAGCGCCGTTGAAGCATCCGGCCGTGCCCTCCACCCAGTCGCGGGTCACCCGGTACGCGGACACGGTCGTGGCCGCGTTCGAGGCGATCTTCCAGGTCGACATCGTCGCCGCGGTGAC
>DASRII010000323.1:0-5315 GCA_035650075.1 Micromonosporaceae bacterium
ACCGTGTCGTGGATGTCCATCTGCTGGGCGATCGTCAGCTTCGTACCCACGCCATCCGTGGACGCCGCCAGGATCGGATTGCGATACCGCCGCATATCCAGCCGGAACAGACCGGCGAACCCGCCGAGATCTCCGACGACCTCGGGCCGCCACGTCCGGTGCACCTTCGACTTCAGCAGCGCCACGGCCTGCTCGCCCGCGTGGATCGACACGCCGGCGTCGGAGTACGTCACAGTGCGCTTGCGGGCACTGCGCCCGTTGGCCGTCCACGGCTGGTATTCGCTGGCGCGCTCGGTCACGTGCGTCACGGTCACTCCCTTACGTTGCCGAGTTCGCCTGTCCACGCCCCGGAAAGCGGATCTCGACGTCTGTGGTGCTGGGTTCACGGGCGAAGCAGGGCGTCAGCTCCACCCGCGCCGGCGGCGACCGGTGCGGACCGATCACCTGCCGTCTCTGCCTGGTCGGCGGTGACGCGGCGGCCCACGCCCTCGAGGACGTGTTTGCCGATGGCGTTGCCGGCCGGCAGTTCGATCGGGTATTCCCCGTCGAAACAGGCTCGGCACAGCCTGGTCGACGGCTGCTCGGTCGCGGCAACGAGACCAGCAAGCGATACGTACCCGAGCGAGTCGGCACCGATCGAGCGACGGATTCCATCGGTGTCGAGTCCATTGGCGACCAGCTCCGCGCGTGTGGCGAAGTCGATCCCGTAGAAGCATGGCCAGACCACTGGGGGCGCGGAGATGCGTACGTGTACTTCCAGCGCGCCCGCCTCGCGCAACATGCGGACGATGGCGCGTTGGGTGTTGCCCCGCACAATCGTGTCGTCCACGACCACCAACCGCTTACCACGCACGTTGTCCCGCAACGGGTTCAGCTTCAGCCGGATGCCCAGTTGGCGGATCGTCTGCGACGGCTGGATGAAGGTACGGCCGACGTAGGCGTTCTTCACCAGACCGGAGCCGTACGTGATGCCGGACGCCTCCGCGTACCCGATCGCGGCAGGGGTGCCGGACTCCGGCACCGGGATCACCAGATCGGCGTCGACCGGGTGCTCCCGCGCCAGCCGCCGGCCGATGGCGACACGAGCCGCGTACACGTTGCGGCCGCCCATCGTCGTGTCGGGCCGGGCCAGGTAGACGTACTCGAACAGGCAGCCCTTCGGCGATGGCGAGGCGAACCGGGACGAGCGCAGCCCGTCCTCGTCGATGGCCAGCAGCTCGCCGGGCTCGACCTCGCGGACGAAGCTCGCGCCCACGATGTCCAGCGCCGCGGTCTCGCTGGCTACCACCCAGCCCCGCTCCAACCGGCCGAGCACCAACGGGTGGACGCCATACGCGTCGCGGGCGGCGTACAGCGTGGTCTCGTCCATGAAGACGAGGCAGAACGCGCCGCGCAGCGTGGGGAGCGTGTCGAGCGCGGCGGCCTCCACCGACATGTCCGGGCGGGACGCGAGGAGCGCGGTCATCAGCGCGGTGTCGCTGGTCGCGCCCTCGGTGCGCAGCCCGCGCTCGGCCACGGCCCGTGCGAGCTCGGCGGTGTTGACCAGATTTCCGTTGTGCGCCAAGGCGATCGTGGCCCCGGCGGGCGTCGCGCGGATCGTGGGCTGCGCGTTCTCCCAGTTGGACGCGCCGGTCGTCGAGTACCGCGTGTGCCCGATCGCGAGGTGTCCGCGCAGGCTGGCCAGCGTCGGCTCGTCGAAGACCTGCGCCACCAGGCCGAGATCCTTGTACACGACCACGCCGGAGCCGTCGCTGACGGCGATGCCGGCTGCCTCCTGGCCGCGGTGCTGCAAGGCGTACAGCCCGAAGTAGGTGAGCTTGGACACCTCTTCACCGGGGGCCCAGACACCGAACACCCCACACTCGTCCTGCGGGCCAGGCCACTGCGGGTCGAGGTCGTGGCTCAAGCGGCCGTCCCCTCGCGCCACCTGCCGCTCCTTAGCCGTCGTAGGGGTTGGCGTCCAGGCAGACAGTGTACGCGAAGCTGCGGCGTTGACAGAGAGCCATCTTTCGGGTGCGAACCGTATCGTTGTCCGTATGAAGGGCGACCGGGTCGAGATCGTGGTCGACGCGGGCGGGAACGGGGCGCCGCTGCGGTACGACGTCGTCGCTACCCGCGCCGGGCGCCGCGTCGAGGTCACGATAGGGCGAGGCGTCGTCGAGGTGTCGGAGGTGACGCGCGGCGGAACCGCGGTACGCACGGCCCGTTTCATGGCTTCCCGCGTACTCGCGCTGGTAGAACACCCCGCCGACCGCGCCTCCGCACGCCCCGACGACGAGCGCCCGATGGCCTAGTTTCTTGGGTTGGATCTGCGCCGACCGAAGGTCCAGGCGCCTGGGTTAGCAGAGCCTAGTGCCGTAGCGGCAGGTACGCCGCCAGGTCGGCTCTGTTCCCGCTGGCCGACACGCGGCCGGATTCGACCGCCTCGGCCCAGGAAAGTCGGCCAGTTGCCAGCTGTACCCAGGTGACCGGATCGGTCTCGACGACATTCGGCGGTGTACCTCGGGAGTGTCGCGGTCCCCCACCACACTGAATCACGCCGTAAGGTGGGACCCGCACCTCAACCGAACGGCCCGGTGCCTGTTTTGCCAGCTCGGCAAGCAATAACCGGACCGCGTCACGCAGCACGACAGACTCGGGTTTCTGGTCGGCATCGAGTGCCGCCAGGACGGTGGTGACCGCCTGGGACTTACTGTGCGCAGGGGACACGTCGGGACGATACGACCGACCGGCGTGCCACTTCCTGGCGCCCCCGCCTTTCGCGCACCCACCCAGACAAGGCATAGTTGCCCACGGTGCATACGCGCGATGGGTGGTGACCGGAAGGCCGTGGATGTGACGACACACCGACGAGCATGGATGCTACGAGCCGGTGTGGTGGCGGCGCTTGCCGTCGGCGCGCTCCTCGTTGCCCCGTCACCAGCCCAGGCAGCGCCCCCGGACGTGTCGCTCAGCCCGACATCTGCCACCGTCAATGCCGGCAGCGACGTCACCGTCACCGTGAACGTCACGACCAAGCTCCCAACCGACACATCGGTTGAGATCAATCCAACTGGTCTGCCCCCAGGCGTCTCGTGCTCGAGCGGCTGCGGAAGTCCGCGAAACGTCACCCCCGATACTGCAACGCCACTATTGATCAGGCTCAGAGCACAGTCGGGTGCGCCCGCGGCGAACGGGGTCGAGGTCACTGTTGGTGTAGAGGCTGCGTCCGGTGCGAACACCGCGAAGCTCACTCTGACCGTCAACGCTGCCCCGCCGACCGTTCCGCAGAACGTCAAGGACGTGACGGTCAAGGTCTTCGATTCCGGTACCGGGCAAGCACTTGCCGGTGCCCTTCTGATCATCGAGGACTCCGCGGGCACCCAGTGGAACGTTCAGGCCGGCAGCAACGGCCAGGTGCGGATCACGTCGTCGCAGTCGAAGCCCATCCAACCCGGCGAAGTATCGGTCGTCGCCGGCATGGACGGCTACCAGAACCTCGTCAAGACCGGGCAGGGCCGCGCCGGGCAGTCACTGGTCATCGAGATGCGGCTCGTATCGGCCACGGTGCCGACGCCAACCGGCGAGCTGACGCAGTCCGTCCCGACCGACACCGCTGACCCGACAACGTCCGAGGAGGCCGTCAACCCCAACCTCGCCGGCAACGACGAGGGCGGCGGTGGCCTGTCCTGGATGCTGATCGTCATGGGCGGCCTGCTCGTGGCGCTCGGCGTCGGCGCGATCGTGCTGCTGCTCCTGCGCCGCCGCGACGACGGCGAGGAAGGCGAGGTCGTCGAGAACCCGGCGTACGCACCGCGCGGCCCGGCACCGCTACCCGCTGGTCGCAGCGTGTACCGCGGTGGTGGCCCGCAACCGGCGATCGCCGGACCGCAGGCCGACCGGACGATGGTCACTCGGCAGCCGATGGACGCGCCGACGATGATGCACCGGCCGAACGAGTACGGCCCACCCGGGCCCAGGCCGCCGCAGCCTTACGGCCAGCCGGTACCGCCACCGCCGGGCTACGGCCAGCCGCCGTATCCCACGAGCCCGTCTCCTGCCTACGGCACTCCGGCGTACCCGTCGGCTCCGGCGTCGCCGGGCTACGGCCCACCGGCGCCGGCACCGCGCAGTGCGGAGCCGTACCGGGGCGGCGAGTACGGTGACCGCGGTTACGCCGGTGGCTACGGCGTGGCCGAACCGCGGCAGTACGACGACGGCTACGGCCAGGCGACCTCGAACTACGGCGCCCCACAGGGTTACGGCCCACCGCAGAACTACGACGCGGGGTACGGCCCGCCGCAACAGAGCTACGACGGCGGGTACGGTTCGGCCGGCTACGACCAGGGATACGACCCGCGTGGTGGTGGGTACGGCGGCGGTGGTTACGAGCGCGTTCCCGAGCAGCGCAACGGTTACGAGCAGCAGGGGTACGACGCGGGCGCCGGCTACTACGACGAGCCGACCACCCGACGTCCCGCGTCGCCGAGCCGCTCCGAGCGCCGTTCGCTCGACTGGCTGGACGACTGACCCGACCCCGAGCCTCGGCTAGGCGTCGGCCTTGGTGGTGCCGGGCGGTCCGGCCAGAACCGTGGGGACGTACTCGAGCAGCTGCAGCCGACCATCGAACGTACGGCTGTTCACCATGTCGAGGGAGACGTCGGGGTATCCGTCGTAGATCCGGTCCGAGCCGGTGCTTCCGGTGATGACGGGGAAGACGACCACGCGGAACCGGTCCACGAGACCGGCGTTCAGGAGAGAGCGGCAGAGTGTGAGGCTGCCCATGGTGCGCATGCCGGTGGTGCCGTTGTCCTTCATTTCGCGCACGGCCTCGACGGCATCGTCGGTGACCAATCGTGTGTTCGGCCACGACGGCGGCTCCGTCATGCTGGTCGAGAACACGACCTTCGACATGTTCGCCAGCGCCTCCGTACCCGGCTCGCCCTCGCCGGCGAGCCCGGACATCAGCCGATAGGTGTTCGCACCCATCAGGACCGTGTAGTCCGCTTCGGGCTGGTCTCCCAGCCAGGCGAGATACTCGGGACCTTCCAACCCCCACCAGCCGGGCCAGCCCTCGGCGGCTCCATATCCGTCGAGCGAGGTGATGAAGTCTATGAGCAGTTCAGGCATCTGTGGCCTCCTCTCGAACGGGCGCTTCAGCGTCCCGCTCGGCGTCGGCCGCGACCTCCACAGTGGACTCCGTGCTCTCGACCGACGGCTCGACTTCGGGCTCGGGCTCGTCGTCGGACTCGAGTTCGAGGTCGGGCTCGGGTTCCGCGACAACCTCGACCTCGGGTTCCGCGACAACCTCGGGCTCGGGCTCGACGACAGGCTCG
>DASRII010000324.1:0-3409 GCA_035650075.1 Micromonosporaceae bacterium
CCCGCTCGGTGGCCGACGCGGCGACCCGGGCCAGCGGGATCGCCGCCACCGCCCGTACCGCCGCCTTCGGCGGGCGCCTGCCCGAGGCGGGTGGCCCGCTCACCCTGGCCCAGACGATCAACGCGACGCTGACCGACGCGCTGCTCACCCACCCCGGGATGCTCGTGTTCGGCGAGGACGTGGCGGTCAAGGGCGGCGTGTACGGCGTCACGAAGGGTCTGCGGGACCGGTTCGGCCCGTCCCGGGTCTTCGACACCCTGCTGGACGAGACGTCGATCCTGGGGCTCGCGCTCGGCGCCGGGCTGGCCGGGCTGCTGCCGGTGCCGGAGATCCAGTATCTGGCGTACCTGCACAACGCCGAGGACCAGCTCCGCGGCGAGGCCGCCACGATGCAGTTCTTCTCCCGGGGGGCGTTCCGGAACCCGATGGTGCTGCGGCTGGCCGGTCTGGCGTACCAGGAGGGCTTCGGCGGGCACTTCCACAACGACAACTCGGTGGCGGTGCTGCGCGACGTGCCGGGGCTGGTACTGGCCGTGCCGGCCCGGCCCGAGGACGCCGGGCCGATGCTGCGCACGTGCCTGGCCAGCGCCGCCGTCGACGGCAGCGTGTGCGTGTTCCTCGAACCGATCGCGCTCTACCACACCCGCGACCTCTACGCCGAGGGCGACGGTCAGTGGCTGTCGCCGTACGCGGCGCCGACCCAGTGGGGGGCCAGCCACGTGCCGGTTGGCCGGGCGCGGGTCTACGCCGTCGGCTCGGCCGAGGACCTCACGATCATCACTTTTGGCAACGGGGTACGCATGTCGCTGCGGGCCGCCGCCCGGCTCACCGAGGAGGGCATCGGCTCGCGGGTGATGGACCTGCGCTGGATCAGCCCGCTGCCGGTGGCCGACATCATCCGCGAGTCCTCGGCCACCGGCCGGGTGCTGGTCGTGGACGAGACCCGGCGCTCCGGCGGCGTCGGGGAGGGGGTGATCGCGGCGCTGGTCGACGCCGGTTACGTGGGCGCCGCCAGGCGGATCGCCTCGGTGGATTCGTACGTCCCGCTGGGTCCGGCGAGCCGTCACGTGCTCGTCGCGGAGGAGTCCATCACTCAGGGTGCCCGAGCGCTGCTGGCACGGTAAATTTCGGTCGACTCGGTGCGCCACTTGCGCACAGCGGCACAAGTGTGTGGACTACCCGCTATCGGCGTCGGCTGGGCGCCGTGCGTTAGCGGGCGCCGCGCGGCGCCCGTCCTGGATGAGGAGGCAAGCGACAGTGAGCGCGACCGCTGGACAGGCCGCCGACGGCGTACGGAGCCTGGCGGACCGGTTCAGCATCGAACCGGGAATGGTGGTCATGGAGATGGGGTACGACGACGACGTCGACGCCGATCTCCGAGACGCCCTGACCGACCGCTGCGGGGAGCTGGTCGACGAAGACACCGACGAGGTCGTCGACGCCGTGCTGCTGTGGTGGCGGGACGGTGACGGTGACCTGGTGGAGACGCTGATCGACGCCCTCGGGCCGCTGGCGCCCGATGGTGTGGTGTGGCTGCTGACGCCGAAGGCCGGCCGGTCCGGACACGTGGAGCCGAGCGACATCAGCGAGTCCGCGCCGACCGCCGGCCTGCAACAGACCTCGACGGTCAACGCCGGCAAGGACTGGAGCGCGGCCCGGCTGGTGCTCCCGAAGGCGGCCCGTAACCGCAAGTAGGCCTGTAGTGAGACCCGGGACGCCCGTCTGGCCGGGCGGTGGTTCCCGGGCGGCCGCGACGTGGCCGTCGTGAGCCCGCCGGCGGGGTGGCGCCGTGCGGGCAACTCGTGCCGCTGCCGTGTCGCCACGACCAATCGTGTGACGCTCACCTGGGGAGGAACGTCGACATGCCGATCGAGGTAGGGGCGCAGGCCCCCGACTTCGCGCTCAAAGACCAGAACAACCAGCCCGTACGCCTGTCGGACTTCCGGGGCGCCAAGGTGGTGCTGCTGATCTTCTACCCGTTCGCCTTTACCAACATCTGCCGGGGCGAGCTGTGCGAGGTGCAGGAGAACCTGGGCGCGTACGTGAACGACGACGTCCAGGTGTTGACGGTCAGCGTCGACTCGATCTACAGCCACAAGGTCTGGGCCGACCGCGAGGGGTACGACTTCCCGATGCTCGCCGACTTCTGGCCGCATGGGGCGGTCGCCCAGTCGTACGGCGTGTTCAACGAGATCAACGGTGGGGCGTACCGGGGGACCTTCCTGATTGACCGGGACGGCGTGGTCCGGTTCGCGGAGATGAACATGCCCGGTCAAGCGCGTGACCAGCAGAATTGGCGGAAGGCGCTGGCCGAGCTGGTGGGCTGACCGGTGTATTTCGCCAGGTTCGGGTCGTGCGCGACTGTGTCAAGGTCCGAGTGTCGCTGCGGCAGGGTAAGCTAGCCGCCGATCCGGGCGCGTAGCTCAGCGGAAGAGCACTCGCCTTACAAGCGAGGGGTCGCTGGTTCGAACCCAGCCGTGCCCACCGGTTCCCACCAGGGCAGATGCCCGGGCCATGATCGGCTATCTGCCCGGTGACAGCTACGGTGACAGCAACGTCGCTCACGACAGCTGCCCGTCGATCTTGCCGAGCGCCTGTCGCATCACCTCAAGGTTGGCGTGCGAGTAGATCTTGAGTGTGGTCTTCACGTCCGCGTGCCGCGCGATGGCCTGCACCAGGTGCGGCGGCACAGCAGTGAGCCATTTTCATCGTGACCCCTACGTGGCGACGCCGGAGATTCGCTGCGTTTCCACGTTGCTGGATGCGCTATCGGCTCGCGGCGAACCCATTGCCGCCTGCATCGTCCGCTGCCCGGCCATACCAGAGGTACGGCCGGTCCTCACGAGCCAAGCCAAGAGACACCCTCCGGAGGCCGGCGAACTCTAGAGCCGCGCGGGACGTCCGCTCGCCGGGCAAGATCCGGTAGACGTGGGCGCGGATCGGCCAGCACCTCATGAGCCATTCATCGACCGCGACAACGACAGCGCGTGGCAGGTTGCTGTCCTGTAGGTCCTGCCGGATCCAGAACGTCACCATCGCCGCGTTCAAAGGCCAACTGTCTATCGTGGCGGCGTCTGCACCCACGCGATCAAGGTATGCATGCAGCGGGTTCAGGTACAGACAGCCCAACGACTGGCTCTTCGCGTTGTCCAGCAACAGGTACGTGAACGACCGGCGGGCGTGGTGGTCAACCTCATGCTGTGCGATCTGCGCCGCGTCATCGGCCGCAGTGAACCCCTCGACCGTCCAGCGTCCATCGCTGTGCTCTCGGATGACGTCAGGGCTCGCCATGTATGCCGCGTAGTCCACGTCCACCAGGGTGGTCGTCAAGGGCGTCGCGACGAACCTGTGATGCGTGAGGCCGGACGGGACCGAGACTGCCGGATCTAACACGGTCGCCCTCCCCTCC
>DASRII010000325.1:0-24789 GCA_035650075.1 Micromonosporaceae bacterium
CCTGTTCGCGCCGTCGGTGCTCAACTGGAGCCAGCGCGGCATCACGGTCACCCAGACGACCTCGTACCCGAGCAGCGACACCACGACCCTGCAAGTCACCGGCAACGTGGCTGGCACGTGGTCGATGCGCATCCGCATTCCCGCCTGGGCCACCGGCGCTACAGTCAGCGTCAACGGGGTCGTCCAGACCATCGCCACGACGCCGGGGACCTACGCCACGCTCAGCCGTTCCTGGACCTCTGGGGACACCGTCACCGTCCGCCTGCCCATGCAGGTGGCGCTGCGAGCCGCGAACGACAACGCGAACGTCGTGGCCATCACGTACGGGCCGGTGGTGCTGGCCGGCAACTACGGCAACACGGCGCTCAGCGCCCCGCCGTCGCTGAACACGGCGTCGATCGCCCGGACCAACAGCACGTCTCTCGCGTTCACCGCCACCGCCAACGGCGCGACGGTCAACCTGGGACCGTTCCACGACGCGCACGGCTTCAACTACACGGTCTACTGGAACGCCAGCGGGCAGGCCGGTGCCGGGCCCAGCTTCCGGCTGGCCAACGCGGCGTCCGGGCTCGTCCTCGGCATCCAGAACATGTCCACAGTAGACGGTGGCCTCGCGCTGCAGTGGGGTGACACCGGAACGCTGGACCACAACTGGGAGATCGTTGTCGACGGGACCGCGGTGCGGCTGCGCAACGTCAACAGCGGCAAGGTCCTCGGCATCGAGAACATGTCCACTGCGGACAATGCCCGCGCCCTGCAATGGGCCGACAACGGAACCGCCGACCACCGGTGGACGATCGTCGACACGGGCGACGGTTTCCAGAAGCTCCGCAACGTCCACACCGGCAAACTGCTCGCCATTCTCAACGGCTCCACCGCCCAAGGAGCGCAAGCCGTCCAGGACCCGGACAACGGTACGCCCGACAACCGCTGGCGGTTCATCCCCAACGGTGCTCGGCGCATCCAGAACCTCGCCAGCGGCTTGGTGCTCGGCGTGCAGAACATGTCCACGGCCGACGGTGGCCTGGTCATCCAGTGGGGCGACAACGGCACCGCCGACCACCTCTGGACCGCCATCGTGGACACCAACGGCTACCTGAGGCTGCGCAACTCGAACAGCGGCAAGGTACTCGGGGTGGAGAACGCCGGTACCGCCAACGGTTCCCGGGTGGTCCAGTGGTCCGACAACGGCACTGCCGACCACCGTTGGCGGCTGCGGTACGGCGCCGACGGCTACTTCCGGATTCAATGCGGCAACGGCGGCCGGGTCCTCGGCGTCTCCGGAGGCTCGACTTCTCAGGGAGCCCAGATCGTGCTGTGGGATGACAACGGCACCAACGATCACCTCTGGCGGTTCATCTAGCAGCGCCTCGACAGTGGCGGCGGTACCCCTACCGATGGCCGCGGATCGCGATGGCGCTCGCCAGCCGGTCCAGCGAGGGCTCGGTGCAGGGCACGAGGTTGACGATCAGGTCGTCGATGCCGAGTGCCTCGTAGGCGTCCAGTGCCTGCGCCAGCTCGTCGATAGTGCCGGTGAACAGGCAATCGTCGGTACCGGGATCGCCGACCTCGATGCCGACGGTCCGGCGCAGCGTGGCCGGGTCGCGTCCCTCCGCTCGCAGCGCAACGTCCATGTTGGACAGACGCTGGCGCAGCCGCTCATCGGGGAGACCGAACCAGGCGGTGTTCCAGGCGTCCGCGTAGCGCGCCGTCAGTCGCAGCATCCGTGGACGGTTGCCGGCGACCAGGATCGGGATGGGTCTCTCCGGCGGCGGCAACAGCTCGGCGTCGCGGACCTGGTGGTAGCGGCCGGCAAAGGTTAGACGCTGACCACGAAGCAGCTGGCCGATTACCTGCAGCGCCTCGTCGAACCGCCCGACGCGGTGGTCGGTCGGGTAGCCGTATGCCACGTACTCCGGGTCGTACCAACCAGCGCCGAGCCCCACAACGAGCCGGCCGCCGCTGACGTGATCGGCCGTGACCGCCATCTTGGCCAACAGCTGTGGACTGCGAAACGACACGCACATCACCAGTTGGCCAAGCTCCATCCGGCTCGTCGACGCCGCCAGCGCAGCCAGGATGGTCCAACCCTCGTGAATCGCCGCGGCCGGCGCATCGCCGGAACCAGATAGAAAGTGGTCGCAGACCCAGACAGAGTCCAGCCCGACCGCTTCGGCATGCGCCGCGAAAGCACGCATCTGCGGCCAGCCCGGCAACCCGTCGTCGGATCCGCCGAAGGGCATCATCACGCCGATCCTCATGAAGGCGAAGCCTATCCCGCAGCCGGCGACACCTGTCGCGTACGTGACATCGCGAAGCTGTTGGTCCCCGGACGGCGCCGGCCTCACACGTGTGCACAGCACCGAGTCCGGTGCCGTCGAACCGCGAGGAGCCCTCCATGTATTCAACTGTCAGATCCCGGTGGCTTGGACCTGTAGCGCTGATCGCCGGGGCCGGCGTCGCTGCTGTGGTCGGCAGCGTCGCGCCGAGCGCCGCGGCCACCACCACCACCCAACTACCCGTGTTCGCCGTCCAGCGGTCCGGCCTCGACCCGCAGCAGGCCAGTGCCCTGGGCCAGGCGTTCGGGTTGGGCGCCGTCCAGCCGTCGCCGGACGGTACGGTCCGCTTCGTCGACAGGGCACGTTTTCAATACATCCCGACGATCGACGGCGGTGCCGGCCGGGCCGACGAGGACGGCCCGACCACGCTGACCCGGCTGGACTATCCCGCGCTGGCCCGGCTGACGGTGCTCGCGCCGGAGGTGGCTACCAGTCGCACACAGACCAAGCTGCAGGCCGTGGGGCTCAGTCCCACGCAGCTGAACCCCGGCGGCGCCACCGCCACGTCCGACCACACCACCCTCGAGACCGTCGACACCAAGGGCAGTCCGATCAGCTCGACCCGATTGGACACCGCGACCTGGTACTCGTTCACGCTCGCCGGCCTGCCGTACGAGGGGCCGGGCGCGAAGATCCGGGTCACCTACGCCGGCGACGGTAGGGTCACCCAGCTCGCCTACGCCACCCGCATCCTGAGCCCGGCCGGGACGGTCGCGGTCGCGGACCGCGCCACCGGGGTCCGCCGCTGTGCCCGCTGGCTCCCGCCGGGCGCGCAAGTGACGGCCGACTACGTGTACGAGGCGCCGCCACTGACCACCGTGCTCCAGATGCTGACGCCAAGCTTCCGCTGCTCGGGTACCAACGTCGACGGTGCCGCCCTACAGATCACCTACGTGCCCGCCGCCCTCGACGCGGTGCTGCCGCCCAAGCAGAGCCCGCCGACCCAGCCGAGGCCAGACTCCAACCCGGCCCAGCTGACCGCCGCCCCCACGACCGCCGCCATCGCCAGCGGTGACATCGACGTCGGCAGCGAAGGTACCGGGGAGTGCTCGGGGCTGCCGCACACCGACGAGAACCTCGACTCGTTCAACGACGAGTTCGACGACCACGGCGTACCGGTCCGGTTCAGCTGGCTGGACTCGCTGGCCTGGGAGACCGACTTCAAGGACCCGTCGCTCGGCGGCGCCGACACCACCTGGACCGACGACGTCGACCTCGCCTACTGGCAGGGACACGGCTCAGCGACCGGGTTCTACTTCACCGACTGCAGCAACCACAACGACAACAAGCTGGCTCACACCGACGCCCGCTGGGGCAACGGCGACGCGGACTGGATGAGCCTGTTCACCTGCCTGGTCCTCGACGGCGTCGCCGGAAACAGCCCGTGGTGGGAGCGGTGGGGTCCGGCGTTCCGGCGGCTGCACCAGATCAACAGCTACGACACCGTCGCCAACCACAGCGCCGTCCACGGCGGGATCTACGCCGACTACCTGCTCGACGATGCCCACCGGGTCCGCATCGCCTGGGCCTTGGCGTCCATCGACACCCAGCCCAGTGACAAGAAATGGGCGAGCATGGGCCCGGGCGCGGCCGGCGGCTACGTCAACATCGACGACCACTTCCACGGCCGCGGATCAGTCAGCCCGGACGTCTACCCGAACGACATCACCAATTACTGGTACCTGCGCGGCTCCAGCTGACTTCACTCGACGCCATCCTCCCGCCGGCGGTGGCTCCGGAAACGAGCGTGCGGCTTGCCCGGAGCCACCGCGCGGTGGCTAATTGAAACCGTTGGCGCAGATGAAGTTCTTCGCGTCCATCGTGTCGCCGTGCCCCTTGTATCTGGCCACCAGCGGGTACTGGCAGACCGGGCGGGTCAGCACGACGTTGCCGGCGGAGTCGGTTCGCTGCCCCGACAAATGAGCGGGTGCCCTGCCCTGCTCGACCCACCGGACTACCGCATCCAGCGCGTCGGTCGGCGCGGCGCCCTGGCCGCCACCGCAGTGACCGACGCCCGGCGCGACGAAGAAGCGGGCGAACTTGTCGGTCTGCTTGGCGCCGCCCGTCGCCGCTACCAGCCGTTCGTAGTAGTCGACCGAACCGCGGAAGAAGATCAGTGGATCCGCGGCGCCGTGCCAGAACACCACCTTGCCACCGGCGTCGCGGAACCCGGACAGATCCGGGTCGTCGGTCGCGATCACCGCCTGGTACTGCAGCACCGACTGCTGGAACAGCAACAGGTACTGCTCGTACGTCATGGTCTGCCAGTCCCAGCTCGGATTCTGCAGGAGCCAGTACCGGAACCACTCCAGCCCGACGAAGAAGGGCACCCCGACGCCACCCACGGAGTTGTTCAGGGCCAGCAGGCTGGCTTCCCGCTCGAGGCCGTACCAGAGGAACTCGCCGTCGACGCCGCGCGGCCCCGCCCACATCATGTTGACGAGATCCGCGTCCGCGGCCGTGATGGCGCCGCACGCCGTCCCGGTGCCGATCAGCGTACGGGCGTCGAACCGGCAGCCCGGCCAGTCCCCCACGATCCCGTCGGTGACTCCGTCGCGTGGATCGCAGGCCGCGATGGCGGCCTGGGTGACCGCGGCGAGCTTGCACGGAGCGACGACGTTGCCCGCCAGCCGCATCTGCAGCTGCCCCCAGAACTGGGCCGGGTGGAACTTCGTCCAGTTGATTGCCGGCGCGCCGGCGGCGATGCCGTCGTAGTCCTTCGGATAGCGTTGTGCCTCCATCAGCCCCTGTCGGCCGCCGGTGGAACAGCCGTTGAAGTAGCTGCGGAACGGCCGGCCGTAGAAACGCCTGACAAGCTCTTGTGCGGTCACTGTCATCTCATGGATGCCCAGATAGCCGAAGTCGGCAATCAGCTGCCAGTTCAGCGTGCCGTCCGGGTTGAGCGCGAAGCTGCCGCTGAACCCGGTGTGCCCGGCATCGGTGGCCGCGGCGGCGTATCCCGCCTGTAGTGCGGCGGTCGGAACGGCAGTTGGTGAGCCGCCGGAGAAGCCACCACCGCCGAGGCCCTGGAACCTGCGGTTCCAGTTCTCCGTCGGCAACCACACGCCGATCCGGATCTGGTCGTCGGCCGGAGGATTGCTCACCACCGCCTGGACCGCGCAGTGGGCCGGCACCGACACGGAAGCCGGCACAGACGTAGCACTCACGATCGTCGTGTGCGGCAGCTGTACCGCGGCGAGGCTCTCGCACGAGCGAACCGGCCGGTCTGTCCCCACCGCGGCGACGCTCGAACCGGCCGACAGGACCATCGCCGCGCTGCCGGCCGCTACCAGTCCGGCGAAGACACCGCTTCTTGGTCTCATTGCCGTCCTTCCATAGACAGCTACCACCGTGGCCCCCACCCGGGACCTTCGCAACCAAGTGCTTCCAGTGGGTGGAAGGATGTGGCAGTCTCTTCCAGTCAGCCGCGGTGTGCATCCGCACCGCAGCGGGGAGTGCACCATGGCAGGACGAACCAGCCAGCCCGGCCAGTCGGTAACCTCACGTGTGTTGGCGATACTCGACACCTTCGACATCGCCCACTCCCGGCAGTCGCTGTCGGAGATCTCCCGCCGCGCCGGACTGCCGCTGGCCACCACCCACCGCCTGGTTAACGAACTCGTTACCTGGCGCGGCCTGCGCCGCTGCGACGACGGCCACTACGAGGTCGGGCTGCGGCTGTGGGAGGTGGGTCTGCTCGGCCCGCTACACATCCGACTACGGGAAGTCGCCCTTCCATTTCTACAAACCCTCTACGAAGCCACGCGGGAGAACATCCACCTCGCCGTCCGCGACGGCTACGACGCTTTGTACGTCGAGAAGCTGTCCGGCCACCGGTCGATACCGATCATTTCGCGCGTGGGGGCACGGCTACCCCTGCATGCCACCGGCGTCGGCAAAGCGCTGCTCGCCCACGAGACACCGGAGTTCCGGCGCGACTACCTCGCCCAGCCTCTGACACGGCCCACCCGCTACACCATCGTCGAACCCGGCCGACTCCTCACCGACCTGGAACAGACCGTCCACCGCGGCTACGCCGTCACCCGCGAAGAAATGACCCTCGGTTCATGCTCGGTGGCCGCCCCTGTTCTGGACCGCCATGGCCGGCCGGTAGCCGCCGTCGCGGTCGTCGTCGACAGCATCCGGGTCGAACCGACCAAGCTGGCCCCACCCGTGCGGCTGGCCGCCGAAGGTATCGCCGCCCGCCTCGACGCCACCGCCAGCGATGTCGCCGTCCACGGCTAGGTGCCGGCTAGCATCGCGGCGAATGCCGCGGCCGCGGTGGTGCAGGTGAATAGCCGGTCCAATCTGGCTCTGGCCAGCTGCCACCGAAACGGTCCGGCCGTATCGATGTCGCCAGCGTGGAACATCATCTCGCTCATCCAGCGGGAGAACTCCTGGTCGCTCCAGACCCGGGGCAGGCAGGTCGCAGAGTACGACCGCAGCAGTTCTTCGTCCCCGTGCTGGATGGCGGTGTACAGCGCCTCGGCCAACACCCCGGCGTCGGCGATGGCCAAGTTCATCCCTTTGCCGCCCATCGGCGTGATGATGTGTGCCGCGTCGCCGGCGAGGAAGAGCCTGCCGTGGGCCATCGGGTCGATCACGATACCGCGCGCATCAATGATCGACTTGTCGACAATCGGCCCGCTTGGCAGCTGTTCGTCGCCGAGCCGCAGCCGCAGTTGCTGCCATACCCGCTCGTCTGACCATTGCTGCAGGCTGTCACCCACGCCGCATTGCAAATAGAACCGGCTGGCCGTGCGGCCGCGGGCGAACTGAGCGGCGAACCCGTGCCGGCTGACCCCGAACAGCGCGTGCCTCGGCGGCGGCGAGTCGGTCAGCACCGTAAACCAGCCGATGCTCTCCGCGTCCTCGTAGGTGGTAACGAGGTCAGCGGGCAGGCTGGCCCGACTGACCCCGTGAAAGCCGTCGCATCCAGCTACATAGCGGCAGGCGAGCCGGTGGTTGCCGCCGGCCGCATCTCGATAGCTGACCCATGGCCGATCGCCATCCACGCCGTGCAGCGCCACATCCGCAGCGTCGAACCTCAGGTCGCCACCCCCGTCGAGGAACAGCGCGATCAGCCGCTGCACCAACAACTGCTGGGACAACAGCCGACCCGACCGGCCGCCAGTGTGCACAGCGCCATCGAACAACCGCCCGACACCGTCGATCCGAATCTCTATCGCACCGGACGGCGGGACACCATTCAGCAACCGTTCGTCCAGACCGCCGCGCACATAGACCTGCTCGGCCCGGTAGTCCAGCACACCCGCACGCTGACGTTGCTCCACATAGGAACGATCGTGCCGTTCCAGCACGACACAGCCCACACCGCTGCGCTGCAGCAGACTCGCCACCGTCAAGCCAGCGACCCCCGCCCCTATCACCACCACATCAATAACCTCGACACCGGCCGCCTCAGACACCTCGCCACCTCCGCCCTCTGAATTGAACTAGGAGATTGATCGAGCAGCCGCCACCACGCGGGGCCATCGGTGGGGATCGAGGACGAGGTCCGCGATCTCCTCGGCGGTAAGCAGCCGGGGTACGCCGGCGTAGCGAAGCCGCGGATCCGGAGGGACATACTCGACGTCGGCCGTACACAACAGGCTCACGACGGCGTCGACCGGCTCGCCCCGCTCGCGAAGCAGCTCGGCGAGGACGCGGCCACGGGGCTCAACCCGGGTCAGCAGAGCGTCCGCGAAGTCGGAAACCCTGTTACGAACACGGGGATGTACGCCACGATGGATGTCGAGGCTGCGGGTCTTGGCCTTCATGTCGAGATTCACCAGGACGTTCCCCCACCGGAAGCAGAAGTCGATCTCGTCGTCCTCGCGTCCGAGTTTGCCTAGCTTGAGCCCGGGCGTGAATGGGTACGGCGGCGCCAGGTCGAGCCGATCTGCGATGACCCGGCGGGCATACCTCTCGAATGCCTTCCCGCGGCCGTCCTTTCCTTGGACGACCGCGAGGTAGCACAGGTCGATGAACTCGGTGGCGAGGATCAGGTCGAGCAGCAGTGTGTACTTGTCCAGGTCGTGGAACAGTCGAGGCTGCAGTTCGCGTTGGGGTCCGCCGGTGTTGCTGGTGAACGCACGGATGAAGGCATCGACCTCGTCGGCTGAGGGTGGCTCGTCGGCCTCGAACCGGGGTGCGGTGAGTGTCTCGATCCAAACCTGTTTCGGCGCCCGCAGACAGCCTTCGGCCAACACCTCATGCAGGTACTCCGGGGCCAGACCCGCGTCTGTCAGGCCACTGATCAACGGAAAGATCCCGTCGGTGAGGTCAGCGAACTCCACGTGGTTCAACGCAATGTTGTTGTATATGGCGTTCGATAATGCCCGACAGACCCGTCGCAGTGCCGCCACGCTCATTCCGAAAATGGCGGTGAACTCTCGATCCCAGTCGGTCAAATGAGCTAGCCGCTCGGCGATGTCGACCGGACGGATCATGTAGCCGTACGTCGTGTGCTCGCGCTTCAACTGCGGATAGCTTACCCGCACGGGTGCCGAACAGAGGCTCACCGCGAACCACGGAAACGCACTCTCCTCCTCGAATTGGCTACGCCGGACCGGAAGGCCAGTGGGCGTGGCCAACGACGCGGCCTGGCGTCGGGCGTCATACTCGTCCATCGCCGCACGAAGCTCAGGGTCGGCTTCCCAGGTCCACGTTCCATCCTCTACTACTGGTCTTCCCGACTGATCCAGTCGCAACCGCATACCCTTGCCGGCCCATCGGTACGAGATCCGGGCCAGAAACCGGACAGCGGCCAATACGATGACCCGCGCTACGGTCTCGAGCGTAGGGCCGGCCAATGCCACCCGCTCATTGTCGGTAAGCCGGATCGGCTGGCCTTCTACTCGGTCGGCTGTCTCCCACTCGCCGTACTCGACGACGGCACGGGTCGCTTCGATGAGAATCTGCCCGATTGCCTGGCCGTCCAGATCCGGGCCGCCTGCGATGATCTGCAGTTCTGCCTGACTGAACGACCGAAGGATGTTGAATACGATCCGACGATTCTGGCCCTGTAGGCATATCTGTAGGCGCCCGTCAGCCAACGCCAGCAGCGAGTCGAAGCGATCAACATCGAACCGCGCCGAACGGACATGTCGATCTGCCAGCCATAGTCGGATCACTGTGGAGTACTCGTCGGCGGCAACCGCCCGTAGCCTCTCCATCTCGGGCAGGATCAGCTGCTCGACCACCGCCCGGCCCCACCGGATCCGATCGGTACCAAGACGTCTGGCCATTCGATCAGCCAGTGAGGGCCTGCGAGAGGGCACGGAGTTGATCGGCGTACTCGATTTGGGTGGCCCACTCTTCGGGCCAGGCGGATTCGCCGTGGGCGGCGCCGAGGAAGGCGCCGGCGAGGCAGGCGATCGAGTCGGAGTCGCCGGAGGTGGCGGCGGCTCGGCCGAGCCCGGCTACCGGCTCGTCGGCGAACATGATGGCGCACAGCAGGGCCGTGGCCAGGGCCTCCTCGGCGACGAAACCGGCACCGGTGTAGAGGCACGGGTCGGCGGTTCGATCGGGGCGCAGGAGGGCCGTCTCCAGCCGGTCGAGCACGCTCACGCACTCGTCCCAGCCCCGGGCGATGTACTCCTCGGCCGACGGGTCGTACGTGAAGTATTTCCATAGGTCGCCGAGCCAGTCGCCGCGGTAGACGGTGCGCTGGTCGTACGCCCGCGCCCGGAGTCCGGCCGGAAGTTCGGCGAGGGTCGCGCCGTCCAGGAGCGCCCACACCGCGTACGCCGTGAGTTCGGCGGCGGCCAGGCCGGTGGGATGGCCGTGAGTGAGCCCGGCCTGGAGCTGGGCCAGGCCGGCGAGAGTATCGACATCGATGCCGGGCAGTAGCCCGACCGGGGTAACCCGCATGTTGGCCCCGCACCCCTTGGAGCTCATCACCGATGCCTCCTGCCAGCGGCGGCCGTCGGCCAACAGCGAGCAGGCTCTCATGCATGTGCGGCCGGGGGCTCGATTGTTGTCAGGGCTGTTGGCCCACGCCAGGAACCGCTCCCGCAACCGAGGCCCGACGTCGGCCGGGGTCAGAGACGGCGCCTCGCACAGAGCCCAGGCCACCGCGAGGGCCATCTGCGTGTCGTCGGTGACCAGGGCCGGATCGCCTTCCAGGGACACCGGCCCGGACGGGCCATATGCGGCGATGATGTCGGGCATCAACATGAACTCGGTCGATTTGCCCAACGCGTCGCCGTAGGCCAGTCCGTACAGGCTTCCACTCACAGTCCGCACAGGATTGCACCCTACGACCACGGCGCAACGCGCCGGACTAAAAGGTCGAAACCTGTCTATGCTTTCGTTGACTGCGGCAGCGGGTGTCTTCACCGGTGCCACGATCTCGGAGGTCATAGGAGGGACCATGACGGAAATGCAGCGGTACCTCGCCGAGGAGGTTGCGGAGGATCTTGCCGACGGCATCATCAGCCGTAGGGAGGCCGTGCGACGCCTGGGCCTGTTGGGCGTGACAGGTGCGGCCGCGACCGGCTTGCTGGCCACGTTCGCGACCGGGGAAGCGGTCGCGGCCGCGCCGGTTGATCTGGCCGGTCGGGGTGGCGGGCGCGCCCCGGCGGAGACGGTATGGGCGCCGGTCGCCCGTGAGTCGATCACGTTCGCGGGACCCCGAGTGCCGCTGATGGCCGCGTGGGCGGCCGCCACGAAGCCGCGCGGCGGCGTGCTCGTCATCCATGAGAACCGCGGTCTGAACGAGCACATCCGTACGGTCGCCGGTCGGCTCGCCGCCAGCGGGTACTCCGCCCTGGCGCTGGACCTGCTCTCCGAGGAGGGCGGCACCGGGTCGTTCCCCGGCGAAGCCGAGGTGGCGGCCGCGCTGGCGCAGATACCCCCGGAACGTCACGTCGCCGACATGAAAGCCAGCCTGACCGAGATCAAGCGTCGCGTACACGGCAAGAAGCTGTTCGCGATCGGATTCTGCTTCGGCGGCGCCATGGTGTGGCGCCTGCTCACCTCCAACGAACCGCGCCTGGCCGCGGCCGCTCCCTTCTACGGACCGTTCCCGGAGGGCGGCACCTTCGAAGGCTCCCGCGCGGCGGTCCTGGGGGTCTACGGCGGACTCGACACGCGGGTCGGCGCCACCAAGCCCGCGGCCAAGGCGGCACTCGATGCGGCCGGGTTGAGGTACGAACTCCTCACCTTCGCCGAGGCCGACCACGCCTTCTTCAACGACACCGGTGCCCGCTTCAACCCACACGCCGCAATTGAGGTGTGGCGTCGGGCGCTGAACTGGTTCGACGACGCCGACCATCGCCACGACGACTAGTTCGCCCGAAGACGTGGTCACCAGCCGGATACCTTCGTATATTGCGGATCCGGTCGACGGATCGTGTCCGGCGGGTTGGTAGCCAACCAGGCCAGTTGAGGCAGCAACCAGGGTGCGATGAACTTCTCCACCCCGGCCTCGGTGAAGTGCAGGCCGTCGGTACGGACCCGCACGTTGCCGATGCGCCAGGTGAACACGCCGTCGGGGCACACCACGCGGTTGAGGTCGAGCACCGTCGGCTGGTCCGGATGCCGGGCGGCGACCTTGTGCAGCAACTGGTTCCACGCGTCCACGCGCGCGGGGTCGTCCTCCGGCCAGAGGCTGCCGTCCGGGCGCTCGAGCCGCCGGGTGTACGGCGCCGTCAGCAGTACCACGCGCGCGCCGTAACTGGCCCCGATGCTGACGGCCAACTCGAGCTCGCCCGCGAGGTACACGTTGTACTCCGGCTCACCGACGTGCTGGTAGCGCCCGTTGAGCCGGCGATCCATCAGCTCCCACCGATCGAGCAGGATGACCGCCACGTCCGGGTCGTCCAACTTGACACGCGGGCGCCAGATCTCGTCCCACCGATCGCAGTCCTCACGGTTGGTGTGACCACCGCCGCCGTACATGATGTCGGGCAGCCGGGCGATACCGCAGCCTGGAGTGGTCCGGTTGCCGATCGCGAGGTCCGGCTGCTCGGGCAGGTGCGCGGCGACGGACCACGACACCGAGTCACCGAGGAACGTGATCCGCGGCAAGGCGCCCGGCCGCCGGTTGGGCCGATCGGTCGGTGCCTGGTTCGGTGCCGGTCTCGCCGTGGGCTGGGCGTACTCGCCGGCCGGGGCGAGCGGCGGCGCCTCGGCCGCGGCATCCATCGCCGGACCCGGCGACACGGCCGTACCGACGAACACGGTGGTCATCGTGGCGGTGAGCGCGACCGCCACACCACTGGCCACCACGGTCCGGTACGAGATACGCGGTGCCACGCGGGCGATCGACCAGCCGACGCCGAACCGGCCGCGCCGGATCGGCTGCTCCACGAGGTAGAAGCTGACCGCCGCGACGGCGATCGTGGCGGCGACCCGCAACGCAGTCAGCGGTACCCCGACCAGGCCGGTGCGGTCGGCGTTGAGCAGCCCGTACAGCGGCCAGTGCCAGAGGTAGACGCCGTAGCTGATCCGGCCGAGCCACACCACCGGCGGCACCGACAGCAGTCGCGCTCCCCAACCGGCGGGAACGAGGACCAGGTAGCCGAGCACAACCGCCACGGCGACGGCGAGCCCGGTGAACCCGCCCTGGTACAGCCAACCGTCGCCGCCGTCCGTGCGCCACCAAGCCCAGCCCAGCACGGCAACGGCCGGCACAGCCGCCAGCGCGACCGCGCGCGACGCTCGCTCGTTCCGCCACGTCGTCAGCCCGCTGAGCAACGCCGCCAGGGCACACCCGGTCAGGAGGGCGCCGGCCCGGGCGTCCGTGCCGTAGTACACCCGGCTCGGGTCGACGCCCGGCTGGTAGAGAAGTACCGAAACGATCGTCGAGGCGACCACACCGGTGAGCGAGACGACGAGCACCGCTAAGCCAGGTCGGGATGCCCGTAACGCCAAGAGGACGAGCAGCGGCCACGCCAGATAGAACTGCTCCTCGATGCCGAGCGACCACGTGTGTTGGAGCAGGGATGCCGCTCCCGTATCGGCGAAGTAACCGCCGCCACGGTAGATCATGCGCCAGTTCGCGACATAACCGAGCGCCGCGAAGGCATCCTGCCGCAACGCCGCCAACTCGGTGTCCGCCAGGGTCAGCCGGCCGATGCCGATCGTGGCCACGAGGACCAGCAACAGCGCGGGCAGAAGCCGCCGCGCCCGCCGTAGCCAGAACGGCACCAGCCGGATCCGGCCCGTCCGCTGGTGCTCCGCCAGCAGTAGGCCGGTGATGAGGAACCCGGACAGCACGAAGAACGCGTCGACACCCAGGAACCCGCCGCGCAGCCAGTCCGGGCGGGCGTGGAAGACCAGCACGGCCGCGACCGCGGCGGCCCGCACGCCGTCCAGCGCCGGCCGGTACACCCAGCCACGGCCGCCCTCGTCGGGCGGCTGGCCCGCGACCGAGCCACCGCTGCCATGCACAGGTTCACCGCCGCCGATCATTTCGCATCCCCAGCACTGTCTCCTGACAGCACCCGAACGGCAAGCTGGACCGACTGGAGTCTCCCGCGAGTGCTGGTTAGATTCCGCTGGGCCGATCGACGCCGACGCGGTCGCCCGCCGGGTCGCAGATGGCGAGGGCCGCCGCTGATCCGCGCAATCCAGTTGCGCTGCGGCGATGCAATCGATGGGTGACAATGCGTTTGGCGGCGACTTCCTCGCACATGCTTCGTGGAGTCAGGGAGATCGGGTATGAGGTTTCGAGTTGGAATAATGTGCCACCCGAGCGTCGGTGGCAGCGCGCGCGTAGCGATTAATTTGGCCGCTCAGCTCGGGTACCGAGGGCACGACGTCCACCTGTTCTCCCGATCGAAGCCATTCGGGATGGCGGAGAACTCGCCGGGGATGACCTTCTGTGCGTTGAACGGCGGTACAGCCGGCTTGGCACCGGCGGATCTCGATCTAGGTTGGTCGGCCGAGGAGATCCGGCGCGCCGCCCGCGGGCTCGCGCACAGCATAATGGAACGATCGATACAGATTTTGCATTTCCACTATGCCGCTCCTTTCGCCCTCATCGCCCAGGAGGCACGGCGAATTCTGGGGGCGTCCGGCCCTGCGATCATCGGTACGCTGCACGGGACCGACGTCACCGCCCAACGTGACCCCGCCGAGCAGCGCGCGCTCCGGCAAGCTCTGCGTGGATTCGACGCGGTCACGGCCGTGTCGGCAAATCACGCCGAGAAGGCCGCCGCGGCCTTTGGGCTGAGGCGCAGACCGGTGACGATTCCCAATTTCGTCGATCTCGAGAAATTCTATCCGCTGCCGGTGCGGACGCCGGGACGGCCGCGACTTGCGCACGTGTCGAACTTTCGCGAGGTCAAGGACCCGCAGCGGATGTCCCGGATCTTCTTGCGAGTACGGCGTGAGTTGGACGCCGAGTTGTGGTTGGTGGGCGACGGGGCGATGATGCCCGACGTCCAAAAGACATTGGCCGAGAGTTCGGACACCGACCACGTACGGTTCCTGGGGCTGCGGCGCGATGTGGGGCCGGTCATCGCCGATACGGACCTGCTGTTACTCACCAGCCGCGAGGAGAGCTTCTCCATGGCCACGCTGGAGGCCGCCGCCTGCGCCGTGCCGACGGTCGCCCCGGACGTCGGCGGCCTGCCGGAACTCGTCGGCGCCGGTGGGGTGCTCTATGACCGGTTCGACGACTACGCGGCCGTCGATGCCGTGCTGGGCCTGCTGCGAGATCCGACGCGTCGCCAGATCATGGCGCAGGCAGCGCTCATCCAGGCCGCGCGGTTCAGCGCCGATGCGGTAGTCCCGCTCTACGAAACGCTGTATCGACTCGTCCTCGCCCAGCGGCGCTCGTCGAGCAACGGGCGGATCGACACCGATGCCCCATGCGTACGGTAGCGCAACTGCTGAGCGACGGCTCAGGCAGGCAATTCCTCGCCGACCGCGGCGTCTTCTGTGACGTCCAGGAGTTCGTCCAGCGGCTCACAGCCCCCGCCGACGGCGCCTTGGCCAAGGCGCTCACCCTCGACGAGCCCTATCCCGTGTACGTGTGCCAGCAGACCCAGCTGGACTATCCGCGATCGGTCACCAGCAAGTTCCGCGCCACCGTGGCTCTGCGGAACCATTCCGGCGTGGCGCCGATCTCGTTGTGGATGGACACCGATCGCGCGAAAACGGCCGCCAGCACCATCTCGATCGTGATCGGCCACGACGAATTCCGCGGGCGCGTGGTGCCCAATCGCCTCCGCGATGTCGAGATGCGATTTCTCACCATGGACCAGGTACACATCCGCGCCGCACTCGACCGGCTCGGTCACTGGCTCGATCAGCGGCTCGCCCGGGCTGCCCGGGCCACGATGCGAAGCCGGCTGGAACGACTCCACGCCAGCGTCGCGCCGGCCGCGATACAGACTCTGGCGGAAGCGAACCTGGCTCTTTCATCGGTCATGCTCGAAGAGCACGTCGGCTTCGCGCCACCCTCGACGCTGGTCTCTCGGGTAGCTGGCAGCGGCATGTTCGAAAGTGCCCTCGACGGTGTGCTGAACTCCCTCGACGACTTCATCGCCGTGTTCAACGCACAGGTCGTCGCACTGGTCGACGCCGACATCGATCCGCGCGTGCACATCCTTCCCGACGACTATCTGCCGCTGTATTTCTCCTGCCCGAAGGACGGGCTACGGAGAAGACTCGCCCGGCGGCATGAAGCCGCCGATCACCTGGCCGTAGCCGACTGCCGCTGCGGCGCCACCTACCGCTTCCACCTTGGCGCACGCCACCTGTCCGCGCACGAACTCGCGGCGACCGGCCGCTGGAGTGTCGATGTGTGTCTGCCGCTGTTCGTCGACGGGCTCGTCAGCGGGGCGGTCGTCGGCCGCAGCTCCGCACTCTATGGCTTGGTGCTCAACAAGGTCGCGACGGCAGTCCTGGGGATCAGCCCGGTCCCTCTGTTCGTGCCCGCCGATCTGCCCGAGACCGTCCCGAATCGGGACCGCCCAGACAGTGTCCTGTTCGACTACCTGACCGCGCCATGACCCCGGTCGATGTCCTCGCCTTCGCCGCTCACCCGGACGACGCCGAACTGGGCTGCGGCGCGACTCTGGCACTGGCCGCCGAGTCGGGCTTGCGAGTGGCGGTGGTGGACCTGACCGCCGGAGAGATGGCCACCAACGGCACCACCGACCAGCGTCGACAGGAGCGGGACGAGGCATCAGCGGCCCTCGGGCTGTGTCAACGAGTCTGCCTTGCTCTCCCGGACGGCCATCTCGGAACGGCGGCGCAGGACCGGATCGCCGTTATCGACGCCATCCGCAGCTTCCGTCCACAGGTCGTGATCGCGCCCCAGCCCCAGGCCGATCGCCATCCGGACCACAGCGCGGCCGGGCGCCTCGTGTCCGAGGCCTGCTTCTTCGCCGGCGTCGCCAAGATGGGAACGCAGGGATCGCCGCACCGTCCACGGGCTGCGTACCACTACAGCGTCCACACACCGTTCATTCCCACATTTGTCGTCGACGTGACCGCCACCTGGGAACGCAAGATGGTGGCGATCCGCGCATACCGGAGCCAGTTCGGTCCGACCGCGCCCGCCGGCAGTACCGCGCTCGCCAGCCCGGGATTCTTCGAGGTCGTCGAAGCCAAGGGCCGCTATTTCGGCGCGATGATCGGCGTTGCTCACGGGGAGCCGTTCGCGTGTCTCGGACCACTGGCCATGACATCCATCCCCGGGCTCAGCGGCGACCTTCTCGCCCAATTTCCCTATGTCCTGCAATGAGGATCGCGCCGACTGGAAGGAAGCAGACGATGCTGGACACAGCGCGGAACACACTCACCAACTTCGGGCTCGGCCTCCACTTGGACGTCCGGCAACCGGGGTCGCTCACCGGGATCGATCTGCGGCAACTCCTGCACGCCTACGGTCTACTCCTGATCACGGGCGCGGCGCTGGACGACATCGCGCTGGTGGAGATAGCGCAAACCTTCGGACCGCCGAACATCGCGGAACCCACGCCTTTTCAATCGCCCATCACCCCGTACGTCCGGGTGCAGTCGAACGTGCCCGGAGTCGGAGACCAGTCCGCGGGCGCGTATTGGCACACCGACGGAGCCTGGAGTGATCCACCGACGACGGTAACCATTCTGTTCTGCGAGGAAGCACCGCACTCCGGGGGCGAGACGTTGTTCGTCGACATGCGCGCGGTCTACGACGCGCTTCCGGCCGCGATGCGGGATCGTATCGCCGGGCTGCGCTGTCGGTATCCCTGCCGCGAGGTCTATGCCGCGGACCTCGAGAAGGCCGGGCTGAGCGACCCGGACCGACTCGCCGAACTCCGGGACCTCCAACATCCCCTCGTCCGAATTCACCCCGCATCGAGTAGGCAAGCGCTGTACCTGCACGAGCGACTACTCCGCGGCGTGATCGGCCTCGACGCACCGAGCAGTGACGCCCTACTGAGCCAGCTGTGGGCCGCCACGGTCGACGGTCCATACCGGTACCGGCACATCTGGTCCGAGCACGACCTGCTGATCTGGGACAACTACTCGGTGATCCACAAGGCGCTGCCGTCGGACCCCGGGTCGCGCAAGATCACCCGCCGTATCACGGTCCAGGGCCTCCCTACGGCCGGTCCACGCGACGATGCCCGCTGAGATGGCGAACAGCGGGGCGAGCACTCCCCACGCCCAACCGCCCAGCGGCAGCAACACCGACACCAGCAGGACGGGCCCGACGATCCGTTGGCCGCTCAGCCCCATGCTGAACACGCCGAGGTAGCGAGCGCGGGCGGCCGGCGGGGAGAGCGCCTCGGACAGCTCCCAGCCGGCCGCCGCGTGGATGTTCTCCGCCAACGTCGTGGCGAGCACCGCGCCGGTCGCGGCCGCGACCGCGAGAGTCAGGGGAGACCGCTGGGCCAGCGCGAACAAGGCGCAGCCGACGACCAGCGCGAAGGCGGTGTACCAGATCAAACGTTGCGCCCCGTCGACCGTCCTCGCGAATCGGGCCACGTAGCCCTGGAGAAGAACTGTCGACACGGTGTTTATCGTGAGTAGCAACGGAATCCAGGTATGGGGTAACACAGTCCACTGGATCACCCAGATCGGTAGCATCGCGACGAGCAAGGTGTCATAGAGCGAGAGCACGCCGTTGGCCGCGGTGAACAACAGGAATCGCGGGTTCCGGAAGGGAGAGGTCGGGCCGACGGCCGGATCCGTTCGGCCGCCCGCGGGTGAGGACGATTGCCGCGCGACGCGTGTCGCCCGGTACACCATTCCTCCGATGATCAGATAGGACGCCGCGTCAGCGAGAAAGATCGCGGAGAAAGCGCCCCGTACGCCCATCGCCAACACCAAGCCCGCGACCAGCAGACCGGCGGTGACACCGATGTTGCGTGCCGCCCGCATCGTGGCCAAGGTATGGATTCGTCTCTCCGGCCCGACCACCGCGGAGACGATGATCTGGAGCAACGGCGAGCATGGCCGGTCGGTCGCCATGAGCAAGCAGGTCAGCAGCAGAAACCCGGCGACGTTGTGTACCAGCGGGAATGCGGCACTGATCAGGCAGCGAAGCAACATCAAGCCGACATAGGTGTGCAGTGCGCCGTACCGATCGGCGATTCCACCAAAGATGACCGGGCTCAGTAGGCCGCACACCGCTCCGACGGACATTGCCCCGGCGACCTGCGCCGCTGGCAGGTGGACGAAGCCGACGAAGTAGAGCGTGGCCGCGCCAAGAAACAGGCCACTGCCGAAGGAGTCGACCATCGCGCCGGCAGCCAGGATCCGGCCACCTCGCGTCGTCGGGATCATCGAGTCCCGAAGGCCCGCCAGCACTCCGTCAACACGGTTCACACTGGGTCCACGCGGTGTTCTCGCACCACCAGCGGACAGCTAGGTCGATCCGCTCGCGTACCTGGGCAGCGGTCTCGGCCGAGACGACCGCGCACGCTGCCACGTCGTCGATCTGGCTGAAGCCGGCGCTGTCCATGCCGGGCTCCCTGGTGATGGTGAGACTCACGCCCGGGATCGGGCAACTCTCGGCCGGTGGCACGAACCGACCGCGCTGTGTCGGGAAGAGGATCCAGCCGCTCGACGGTTCAGGGGCTTGCGGCTGTTGGCACAGGGTCAGGTCGCAAGCGCACTGGGCCCGCAGCGATTCCTTGGACAGATGCACCCCGAACGCCCGCTCGTAGACCTGCGGAACCAAGGCGCCACCGGCCCGGCTGGCGATCTCGCAGAGCACCGGGCGGCCGTCGGCGCCGATCCACGCCTCACAGTGGAAGGCGAGGGGCAGCGGCGCCGGTGGCAATGCGGCGATCACGTCGGCAGCCAGGCTCATCAGTACTGCCGTACGGTCGTCGTCCGGTGCGAGAAGGGCGCTGCTCAGACAAGGCCCGCCGTTGAGGTACTCGGCTACCCCACCGCTGTACTGAGACGGCCAACCATGCACGATCTTGCCGGCCTGCATGATGCCGTCCACATGGAAGAAATCGCCGTGCACGAACGCCTCGACCGCCCACTGACCCGGCAGGTAGGGCGCGTCGGTGGACGGCTGCCGATTGAGAAACTCGGCCAGATCCCGCGGGCTGTGCAGCATGCTGACGCCGTTCGCGCCCGCCCCGAATCGGGGTTTCACGACGACGGGAAAGCCCTGAGCGTCGATGAAGTCGAGTAGGTCCATCGGATCGTCGACCGCGGCGAACTCGGGTACCGGAAGACCGGCCTGCTGCGCCAGTTGTTTCATGACTACTTTGTCGCGGTACGCAATGGCCGAATCGCTGTCCTGACCGGTGAGTCTCAGTCGTGCCCGGAGTCGGGCGGCCCGGACCACATCCGGCTCGCTGGTGCTGGCCACCAGGTCGACGCCGAAGGATCGGGCCGCCTCCTCCGCCACTTGCTCCGCGGACCAGGAGAAGTAGTCGTCCACGAGTCGGTGGTTGGGAAAGTGTTGCTGGAGAACGTCCTCTGATCCGGCTGTCGCCCCGCGGGACGTGACGAGGACGATGTTGTGCGCCGTGTCGTCCAGCCAGTCCTGGAGCGGCCGTTGGGCCAGGGGTTGGCGGGACAGCAGAAGGACCTTTGGCACGGTCGGCTCCCAATCAAGACGACTTATATTCGCCATCCTCTATGGTGTGACGGCCCCCCGCACGTCGAGCCGGACGGGTCGATTTCTCGAGTTTCTCCAAAGCGGCGCCCTGCCCGGAGATGGACAGGGCGCCGCCGATGCGGGTGTGCTCAGAAGTTCGCGCCGAGGACCTTGCTCGAGCTTCCGATGTACGTAGTGTTCAGCCAGCCGCCGACGTTCAGGTACGCCCACACGTTGCCGTTACCGGTGAACGCGACGATCTCGTCCTTGCCGTCCCCGTCGACGTACCCGAAGAGGGTCGTCTCGGTGAAGCCCTGCGCGACCAGCTTGCTCTCGCTGCCGGTGTAGGTGGTTCCGGTCCAGCCGCCGACGTTCCGGTATGCCCACACGTCGCCGTTGGCGTAGAAGGCGATGATGTCCGCGGTACCGTCGCCGTCGATGTCAGCGAACTGGGTCCGGGTCGGCTCGGTGAACCCGTACGCGACGATCTTGGCGACGTTGCCGCTGTAGGTGTTGCTGTACCAGCCGCCGATGTTGCGGTACGCCACCACGTCGCCGTTGGCGTTCACGGTGAGGATTTCGTCGCGGAAGTCGCCGTCGATGTCGGCGAACTGGGTGCGCAGCGCGTCGGTGAAGCCCTGTGCGACCAGCTTGCACTCGGTGCCGGTGTACGTTGTGCTGTTCCAGCCGCCGATGTTGCGGTAGGCATACACGTCGCCGTTGCCGTTGATGTTGAGGATCTCGTCGCGGCCGTCGCCGTCGATGTCGGCGAACCGGACCCGACTGGCGTCGGTGAAGCCCTGCGCCACCAGCTTGAAGGTGCCGTCGTAGGTGAGGCCGTTCCAGTTACCGGCGTTCCGCCAGGCGTAGACGTCACCGTTGGGGCGGATCGAGATCATCTCGTCGCGACCGTCACCGTCGATGTCGGCGAAGTCGCGGTTGGGCAGTTAGGGTTACCGCGGCTCCATGATCAGCGGTAGGTGGTTCGGCACGAGAGTCGCCAAGGCCACCTTTCGGATGGTCTGCCCGACTACCGGCCGGGCAGACCATCGCCTGAGGACAGTAGCCAGGACCACCGTGGCCTCGACCCACGCGAACCCTTCCCCGAGGCACTGGCGGGCGCCGGCACCGAACGGGATGAACGCTGGCCGGGGTATCTCGCTGGCGCGCTCGGGCAGCCAGCGGTCCGGGTCGAACCGGTCAGGATCCGCGTACACGCTCGGGTCGCGGTGCAGGGAGTACGGCGAGAAGAAGATCGAGGCGCCCGGCGGCAGGACGTGCTCACCCAAGGCCACCTCGACCGAGGCGCGGCGCGACAACAGCCACGCCGGAGGGTACAGCCGCAACGTCTCGGTCAGCAGGCGCCGGAGGTAGTCCAGCCGCTCGAGGTCCTCGAACGTCACGTCGCGGTCGCCGAGAACCTCACGGATCTCGGCGTACGCGCGATCCTGAATGTCGTCGCGG
The DNA here is from genome assembly GCA_035650075.1 of Micromonosporaceae bacterium. Taxonomy (GTDB): domain Bacteria; phylum Actinomycetota; class Actinomycetes; order Mycobacteriales; family Micromonosporaceae; genus DASSUC01. Next base: position 21,817 of record DASRII010000325.1, read on the forward strand.
ACCGACATGACGTGCAAGGCCCAGGCCATCGTGCTGGCCGTGGTCTGCGTCCCGGCCGCGAGCATCGTGAGAACCTCGTCGCGCACCTGCAGGTCGGACAACCCTTCGCCGGTCTCCTCGTCACGCGCCATCAACATCATCGAGGCGAGGTCCCCGTGGTCCAGCCCGGTCCGCCGGTAGTCGGCGATGATGCGTTCCACGATCTCGTGAATGCGACGGACCGCCGCGTTGAAGCGTCGGTTGTCGGCGGTGGGCAGCTTCTCCAGCAGGTCGGTGGGTGCCAGCATGCGCTTGCGGATTCCGTCGAGCAGGATCGGCATGGACCTGACGACCTCGTCGACCTCGTCCCGGTCGAAATCCATGGAGAACAGCGTCCTGCCCACGACGGACATGGCCAGCTCCATCATCTCCACGTCCACCGCGACCGGCCGACCCGCTTCCCAGCACTCGGCCCGGTCCGCGGCCAGGTCGCGCATCACCTCGGCGTACCGGGCGATTTGGCTGCGGTGGAAGGCGGGTTGAAGCAGCCGGCGGTGCCGCCGGTGAGTCGCTCCCCGCAGCGTGATCAAGCCGTTGCCGATGAACGGCTTGACCTTCTCCAACAGGACACCGCCTGCCTGGAACGCTTGCGCGTCCGTCACCAGCATCCGCCGGACGAGATCGGGACTGTTCACGATGTAGGCCGGCTTCGGACCGAGCCGGATCGTGACGACGTCGCCCAACGGGCGAAGCGATTCGATGAACTCGAGCGGTTGGCGCCGGAACCGGAGCGCATGTCCGAGGAGGGGCAAGGGCCGGGGCAATGTCGCGGGCCGGGTCTTGGTCGTGACCATGATGCCTGCTTCCGCCGACGGAAAGGCTGATGCTCAGGGTACATCCGGCGGCACTTTCCGTGTTGTACCGCGGCTGTACCGGGTCCTCGGATGATGACCCGTGCCCGCACGTTCCTCGACGGGGCTCGGTCACCTCCACATTGACCGGCGCGGAATGCATGAGGGAGGCAGTTGATGAGTCCGACACCGATCCACCGCAAACTGGCGGTGATCGTCGCCGCCGGCCTGGCGGTGGTGTTGGCCAGCGGTACGGCAAGCTCGGCCGCTCCGTCCACGGCCGGTACCGTGGGCAGCCCGGGAGGCGGTGAGCCCTACTACCCCACCGACGGCAACGGTGGGTACGACGTCATCGCGTACGACATCGCGCTGACGTACCAGCCGGAGACCCGGTTCCTGAGCGCCCGGACGGTGGTCATCGCCCTGGCGACACAGAGCCTGAGCCGGTTCAACCTCGACCTGGACGGACTGACGGTCACCGGTGTCACGGTCGACGGCGCCACCGCATCGTTCACCCGGGAAGGCGCGCACGAACTGGTCATCACGCCGGCCCGTACGCTCCGGCGCGGCGCTCTGTTCCTGGCGGCGGTGCGATACGAAGGGGTTCCGCAGCCGATACCGCACCCGATGCTCGGGCCGATCGGCTGGCAGTACAGCGCGAACGGCGGGATCTTCGCCGCCGGCGCCCCCCACACGGGCACCACGTGGTTCCCCGCCAACGACGTCCCCACGGACAAAGCGGCGTTCCGGCTCACCGCGTCCGTGCCGGAGGGCTGGAGCGTGATGTCCAACGGCCGCGAGGCCGGTACCACCACAAAGGACGGTTGGACGACCAACCGCTGGGTCGAGACAAGGCCGATGTCCACCTACGCCTCGCTCATCGCCATCAACCGGTGGACGATCGAGCGGGGACAGCTCACCGACGGGACACCGGTGGTCAGCGCGTACGCGCCCGGCGCCGAGGGAAAGAAGGCTCTGCAGGACCGGGTACCGGAGATCCTCGACTTCATGGTCTCCCGGTTCGGTCCGTACCCGCAGGAGGCCGCCGGCGGGGTCTATCTGGCCGACGACATCGGGTTCTCGATGGAGACCCAGACGCGGCCGATCTACGCCTTGCAGATCGACCTCTCGATCGTGATCCACGAGAACTCCCACATGTGGTTCGGCGACTCGGTGACCATCAAGCAGTGGAAAGACGTGTGCCTGGCGGAATGTCTGGCCAGCTATGCGCCGTGGCTGTGGGACGAAGCGAAGGAAGGTGTGAATCTGGACGCGCGGTACCGGTCCGAGATCGCACGCGTCGACGCTGCCCCCGGCTTCTGGACCAGGCAGCCGTACGATCCCGGCCCGAACTTCGAGTTCGGTGGCCGGGTGTACGTGCGCGGCCCGCTGATGCTGCACGCGCTGCGGCACACGGTCGGCGAGGCGGACTTCGCCACGATCCTGCGGCAGTGGCCGTCGGTGCACCGGTACGGCAACGCCAGCTGGCTGGAGTTCGAGGCGTTCGCCGCCTCGGTGTCCGGTCAGGATCTTCAGGGTTTCTTCGACGCCTGGGCCAGGGGCACGGTCCGGCCGCCCGACGAGTTCCTGTGGCCCGGCACGCTGACCCCGACAGGCTGATCGGCTCACCGTAGGGGATGTGGTGGGCGCCCCGTTCGATCGCGACGATCGGACGGGGCGCCGCCTACGCTGAGGCCGTGCCCGACAACGCCCGCAGACCCGCCCGTGTCGACGACGTGCACGAGCTGGCCATGGCCATGCCGCACGTGACCGTCGAGTACGGCGGCGGCGACAATCCGATCTATCAGGTGGGCGGGAAGTCGTTCATCTTCTTCCGCAATCCGCGGCCGGACGCCGTCGATCCCGCCACCGGTGAGCGGTACCCGGATGTGATCGTCTTCTGGGTCGAGTCCGAGGCGGAGAAGCAGGCGCTGGTCCAGGACGCGTCGTCGCCGTTCTTCACCACCGCGCATTTCGACGGTCACGCCTCGGTGCTGCTGCGCGCCAGTCGGATCGGTGAGCTGACTCGCAAAGAGCTGGCCGAGGTGATCCAGGACGCATGGCTGTCCCGCGCATCGGCGCGCAGAGCGGCAGCCTGGCTCGCCACACAGCAAGGTGGTGGTTAACTGTCACTCGGGCAGCC
>DASRII010000326.1:0-7946 GCA_035650075.1 Micromonosporaceae bacterium
CGGACCAGTTGAGCACGCGCAGAATCTCCTCGGTGCGGTCCTTGCCGAGCCCCTTCTTGATGAACGTGTAGAAGATCGGCAGGTCGCTCCCCCAGACCAGCGGATCGCCGCCGGTGGCCGAGAAGACGGGCGTCGGCTGCATGTTGAACGTCGACAGCACCTTCTGCTGGGTCTCCTGCATGCCTTGCCAGGCACCGATACCGTCCTGCATGAACACGGTCTTGCCGCCGCCGAACAGCGTCTTGGAGTCAGCGCCCTTGCTGGCGACGATGTCCGGGTGCACCAGGCCATCCTTGTAGAGCTTGGCCATGAACTCAACAGCGGCCTTGTACTCCGCCGTCTCGTACTTGAACACGGGCGTACCGTCGGGCTTGCGCTGCCATCCGTCGCGGTTGCCGGACACCTTGTGGAACATCTGCACCATGGCGAAGATGTCGTTGAACGCCCAGACGCCCTTGCTGGGGTTCGTCATCTGCTTGCCGACCTGGTGAAGCTCGTCGATGGTCTTCGGGAATGCGACACCGGCGGCGTCGAACAGATCCTTGCGGTAGAACAGCGCCCACGGGAACGGACCGTCGGTCGGCCACGGGATTGCTGACAGCCGGCCGCCCCAGACCGCGTTGCGCCAGGCGCCGGTCGGCAGCGTCGCGAGCATCGGGTACCCCGTGACGGCGTCGCCCTTGAGATAGTCGGTGAGGTCCTCGAAGAGGGACTTGACCGCGTCCGAGAACCTCGAGATCTTGACGATTTCCCACGAGGGTACGCACAACGCATCCGGCACGTCGCGGGCGCCGAGCGTGGCGTTGAGCTTGTCGGCGTACGTGTTGCCGTCCTGCACGCTGAAGTCCATGTCGATGCCGAGTTCGGCGTTGACCGCGGCGAGGTACGAGTTCGACCCGAGCCCGGGCGGCGTCGGGCCCCACCACGGTGTCATCGCGGTGATCTTCTGGCCGCTGCGGCCGGGCTTGTCGGTGATGGCGTCGACGAGGTTCGCGGGGTACTTCAGGAACCCGTCCGCCACCGGCCGGGTACCGGGGATGTCGGGCTTGACCAGGTCCAGCGGTTGGTACTTCGGCAGCACCGCGTCCAGCCCCGAGACGTTGGTAGCGGTGCCCTGGCTACCGGCCTCCTTGCTGCAACCGGCGAGCAGGCCGCCACCGGCAACTGCTGCGGCGCCGAGTCCCATGAGGCCGAGGACGTTACGACGGTTGATAGCCGCGCCGGCTGAAGGGTGGTTCACGGCGCGCTCCCTTCGGTTGTCTCGCTTGTTGGGGAAAAGGGGTGTCAGGAATGGGCTGACCAGGTACAGTTAGTTCGTCTTGCGACTAAACAAACTATCGGATCGTGACACGCGCCACAAGGGAAGGCATCGTAATGGGTACCCTCGCAACGACACCTTCGCGCCGGGAGCAGGGCACACGTTGATCACGATGCAGACCGGTCCGCGGCCCGCGGACTTCGCCGATGTCCGGGCCACCAACCTCGCTGTCGTGCTGCGCTTCGTACGCGCCAACGCGCCGTGCTCACGCGCCGACATCGCCGCCTCCACCGGCCTGAACAAGGCCACGGTCTCCAGCCTCGTGGCGGACCTCATCGACCGCCGGCTGCTGCGCGAGACCGGGCTGACCGAGCACCGCATCGGTCGCCCCGCCACGATGCTCGTGCTCGACGGCTCGCCGTACGCCGCGATCGGTCTGGAGGTCAACGCCGACCACCTCACCGCGGTCGCGATCGACCTCGCCGGCAACCGGCTGCTGTCCTGGCACCGGTCGTTCCCCGGGCTGACCGCGTCGCCCCGCAAGGCCATCGCGGCTATCGCCGGCGTGGCCCGGCGCGCGGTGTCCCGCGTGGGCGGCGAAGGCAAGCAGGTGCTGGGACTGACGATCGGCGTACCGGGACTGGTCGACGCGAAGGGCACGGTCCGCCTCGCGCTCAACCTCGGCTGGCGGGATGTCGACCTGCACGACGGACTGGTCCAGGCGCTCGGCGCGCCCGACTATCCGGTCGCCGTGGAGAACGACGCCAACCTCGCGGCGATGGCCGAGTACCGCTACGGGCCGTTCGCCGGTACGCCCAATCTCGTCTACCTCACCGGCGACCTGGGCATCGGCGCGGGCATCGTGGTGGACGGCCGATTGCTGCGCGGCGGCCAGGGTTTCCCCGGCGAGATCGGGCACGTCCGGGTCTCCGACACGGGAGGCGAATGCGTGTGCGGCCAGGTCGGCTGCCTCGAGGCGGTCGCCGGGATCGTGGGTCTCGTCCGCCGGGTCGCTCCCGAGGCGCTCGCCGACGGGCCGCTGACCGACCTGGAGCCGGAGGTCGACGAGGTGGTCCGCCGGGCGAAGGCCGAGGACCCGCACGTGCTGGCGGCGCTGGCCGACATCGGCGCGCACCTCGGCTACGGCGCGTCGATCCTGGCGAACGTGGTCAACCCGGAGGTCATCGTGCTCGGCGGGTACTTCGTGCGGCTCGCCCCGTGGCTCGTCCCGCGGGCCGAGGCCGAGCTGCGGGCCCGGACCGTCGCGCCCGATGCGGGTGGCTGCCGGCTGGTCGTCTCGGAACTCGCCGGTGACGCGGCGGCCGTCGGAGCCGCGGCCCGCGCGCTCGACTCGGTCGACGCCGGAGACCTGCCGAGCCTCGCCCCTTGACCCGGGACCGAGTCGGTGCCAACCTCGGACATGGCTCCCTCATAACACGCCGGCAACACGTGGGCAGGTGATCTGCCGGTCGAGCGGAGCCGACATTTTCGGCCGTTGTCGAAGCGCTTCGACGACGTGCCGACGACGGGCAGTGCAGCATCACGCATCAGCAGGTCCGGGCAGCCGCAGCAGCATCATGATCGCCGACCTCGGTCGAGGGCGATCCGCTGTCGAAGCGCTTCGACAGAACGAGCACGAAAGCGAGGCTATTCGGAAATGACGGAGCCACCCTTCCGGGACCCGGACCTGCCCCGGTCCCAGCGTGTGGCCGACCTGCTCGGGCGGCTCACGCTGGCGGAGAAGATCGCCCTTCTGCACCAGCACCAGCCGCCCATCGCCCGGCTCGGCATCGAGGGCTTCCGGACGGGTACGGAGGCGTTGCATGGCGTCGCGTGGCTCGGTCCGGCCACGGTGTTCCCGCAGGCGCTCGGCCTGGCCACGACCTGGCATCCCGAGCTGGTACGGGCCGTCGGGCGGGCTGTCGGCGCGGAGGTCCGGGCCTTCCACCTCGACGACCCCACGCACGCCGGGCTCAACGTATGGGCTCCGGTCGTCAACCCGCTGCGGGATCCGCGCTGGGGGCGCAACGAGGAGGGGTACGCCGAGGACCCGTGGCTGACCGGGGTCATCGCGACCGCGTACGCCGGCGGGCTGCGCGGCGACGACCCGGGTCGGTTGCTGACCGCACCGACGCTCAAGCATTTCCTGGCCTACAACAACGAGAGCGACCGGCACACCAGCTCGAGCAACATGCCGCCGCGGGTACTGCACGAGTACGAGCTACCGGCCTTCCGCGCGCCCATCGAGGCGGGCGCGGCGGTGGCAATCATGCTGTCGTACAACCTCGTCAACGGGCGGCCGGCGCACCTGAGCCCGCTGGTGAACGACGTCGTTCGACAGTGGACGGACGACGAGGTCCTCGTGGTCAGCGACGCCGGCGCGCCGGGCTGCCTGGTCGAACCACAGCGCTACTACGACGACGCGGTCGAGGCGTACGCCGCCGCGGTCCGGGCCGGGCTGGACAGCTTCACCCAGGACGACGCCGACGCCGGACCGACCATCAAGCTGCTGACCGAGGCGCTGGACCGCGGGCTGCTCGGCGAGTCCGATGTGGACACCGCGGTCCGCCGCGTCCTCGACATCCGGATGCGGCTCGGTGAGTTCGACACCGGCGAGCGGGCCGCGGAGGCCAAGGACGTTGTCAACTGCACCGCCCACCGATCGCTGGCCCGGGAGTCGGCCCGGGAGTCGGTCGTGTTGCTCAAGGACGAGTGCCACGTCCTGCCGCTGCGCGAGTCGTGCCGGGTCGCCGTCGTGGGCCCGCTGGCCGACGTGCTCTACGAGGACTGGTACAGCGGCACGCTGCCGTACGCGGTCACGGCCCGCACCGGCATCGCCGCACGGGCGGCACACGTCGAGTACTGCGCCGGAGTGGACCGGGTGGCCCTGCGGGTGGCGGGCGACGGCCGGTACGTCGTCGCGTCCAGCGATCCGGACGGCGGACCACTGCGCGTGGAAGCGGCCACGGACGAGGGTTTCGACGTGTTCGACTGGGGCCGCGACATCCGTGCGCTGCGGGCGTCCGCGAACGGCCGGCACGTCTCGGTGAACTCCGACGGTGTCCTCGTCAACGACCAACCCGGACCGAACGGCTGGATCGTCCGCGAGACGTTCCGGTTCGTCGAGCACAGCGACGGCGCGGTCGCCCTGCACCACCAGGCCAGCGGCCGGTACGTCGCCGTCGGTACCGACGGGCTGGTGCGGGCCGACGCTCCGGACCTCGGCGCCGCCACGGCACTGACCGTCGAGATGCTCGTCGGGGGTGGTGCCGCGGCCGCCGCGGCGGCACGGGATGCCGATGTCGCCGTCGTCGTCGTGGGCAACCACCCGATGGTCAACGGGCGGGAGACCCAGGACCGCGTGGACCTGAGCCTGCCGCCGGCGCAGGAGGACCTGATCCGGGCCGTGCACGAGGCGAACCCGCACACGGTCCTGGTCGTGACGAGCGGCTACCCGTACGCGATCACGTGGGCGCAGGAGAACCTGCCCGCGATTCTCTGGTCGTCGCACGGCGGGCAGGAGTACGGGCACGCGCTGGCCGACGTGCTGTTCGGCGACGCCGACCCGGGCGGCCGCCTGACCCAGACGTGGTACCGGTCCGCGATCGAGCTGCCCGACCTCGACGACTACGACATCGTGGCGACGGACGCCACGTACCTCTACTACCGCGGGACCCCGCTGTACCCGTTCGGCCACGGGCTGAGCTACACCACGTACGAGTACCGGAACCTGCGGCTCAGCAACGACGCGATCGCGCCGGACGACACGGTGACCGTGAGCGTGGACGTGACGAACACCGGCTCGCGGGCCGGCGTCGAGGTCGTGCAGCTCTACACCCACCAGCAGCGGTCGCGGGTCAAGCAGCCGCTGCGCCAGCTACGGGGCTTCACGCGGGTGCGGCTCGAACCGGGCGAAACGACCACGGTGACCCTGCCGCTGCGAGCGGCGGACCTCGCCTTCTGGGACGTGACCCGGCGCCGTCCGGTCGTCGAGGCGGCCCGGCACAAGGTACTCGTCGGCCGCTCGTCGACGGACATCGCGCAGACCGCGACGCTCACCGTGCGGGGCGAACGGATACCGCCGCGCGACCCGTTCGACGGTCCACTGTGGGCGATCGACCACGACGACTACGCCGGCGTCGTGCTGCTGGACGAGACCCGTACCGCGGGCGACGCGGTCGCGGCGGAGGAGGCCGGTGCCTGGGTGGCGTTCGAGGGCGTCGACTTCACCGGCCCGGTGACCCGGTGGCGGGCGAGGGTCGCGCGGCCGGCCGAGTCCGGTCCGGACGCCGGAGCCGACGCCGGTACGGCCGCCGTCACGCTGCGGCTCGACGATCCATTGGCCGGCCCGGTGGTCGGCTCGGCCGACGTACCCCATACCGGCGGGCGATACTCCTGGGCCGGTGTCGGCGGCAGTATCGGATCAGCCGACGGCGTACGCGACCTGTACCTGGTCTTCGAGGTCGCCGGCATCCTGGTGGGCAGACTGACCTTCGAAGGACCGTAAGTGACACAACGCCGGCACGGCCTCGTGACCATCGCAGATGTCGCGCGGCACGCCGGGGTGGCCGTCAGCACGGTGTCGTACGTGCTCAGCGGCAAGCGGACCATCTCGGCCACTACCCGGCAGCGGGTGCTGGCCAGCGTGCGCGCGCTCGGCTACCACCCGCACGCCGGCGCGCGGGCTCTCGCCAGCAAGCGGGCCAACGTCATCGCGCTCGTGCTGCCGCTGCGCTCCGGCATGCACCTGCCGGTGCTGATGCGGTTCGCCACCACGGTGGTCACCACGGCCCGCCAGTACGACCACGACGTCCTGCTGGTCACCGCCGACGAGGGGCCGGCCGGGCTGCGCCGGCTCGCCGCGGGAGCGATGGTCGACGGCCTGGTACTCATGGACGTCGAGTGGCAGGACCCTCGGGTACCGATGCTGCGCGACCTCGCCCTGCCCAGCGTGCTCATCGGCTTCCCCGCCTCCCCCGCCGGGCTGACCTGTGTCGACCTCGACTTCTACCGCGCCGGTTCGGTATGCGTGGACCACCTGGCCCAGTTCGGTCACCGGCACATCGCGCTGCTGGGCGCGCCGGTTGTGGTCTACGAGCGGGACACCGGCTACGCCCGCCGGACGATGGCCGGGTTCACCGATGCCGCGGCCAGGCACGGTCTCGACGCGGGCGTCGAGCCGTGCGAGGAAGACGCCGAGGGGGTACGCCGTACCGTCTCGGCGCTGTTGGCCCGGCGGCCGGCGCTGACGGGTCTGGTCGTGCACAACGAAGCGGCCGTCGGGCACGTGCTGGACTCGTTGCGGGCGCTCGACCGCCGGGTGCCGAGGGACCTGTCGATCGTCGCGATCTGCCCGGACGAGGTGGCGGTACGGGTCACCCCCGCACTGTCCTCTGTGCTCATTCCGGCCGAGGACGTCGGCCACCAGGCGGTCACGCTGCTGATGCGCAAGCTGGAGGGGCAACGGGTACCGGAGGCGACGCTGCTCGACCCGCATCTGGCGGTACGGGCGAGCAGCGCCGCCGTCCGTGCCGTGGCTAGACGGTGATCCGTCCGGCTCCGGCGCCTCCCGTCACGATGGACTTCACGTTGCTCGCGGCGTCGAGCGAGTAGACGTACGGGATCGACCCGACGCTGCCACCGGTCTGCCCGCTGCCGGAGTTCACGAGGAAGTTGTTGCGGGCGACCAGCGAGCCGGGTGGGGAGCTGCCCTCACCCAGGTGGTACGGGTCGTCCACGTTCTCGAAGTAGTTGCCCTCGACGAGCACGCCACCCTCCAGAGTGGACGCCACGCCGTACGAGCCGATGTTGCCGTAGTAGTTGTTGTAGACGTGTACCGGGTTGCCGAAGCGGACCCTCGGGTGCCGCTGGTTCGTACCGTCGAACCAGTTGTGGTGGTACGTCACCCGCAGGTGCCCGCGGTCCTCGGCGGCGTTGTCGTCGCTGTGGCCCAGCAGCATGGTCTTGTCGTGGCTGAAGAACCGGTTCCACGACACAGTCACGAAGTCCGAGCTGCGCTTGATGTCGACCGCGCCGTCGGCGCCGTTGCTGAACGAGTTGTGGTCGATCCAGACGCGGGTGGAGTACTGGACGTTGATGGCGTCGTCGCCCCAGTCCCGGAACGCGATGTTGCGGATGATGACGTTGCTCGACTCGCTGACGTTGAGTCCACAACCGACGATCGCGGCGCCGGAGTTGCCCAGCACCGACTTGTTCGACGCCACCCGCAGCATGCCCGAGCACGAGATGGTGCCGGAGACCCGGATCACCGCAGTGCCCGACGCCGACAGCGCACTCGTCAGAGCGGACGCGCTGTTCACTGTGGTGGGCGAGGCGTTGCCGCCGCCGGTCGTGCCACCACCCTGGGTACCCCAGCCGACCAGCCCGCCGGGCGGCGGAGGCGGAGGCGGCGAGGACGTGGAGGTCGAGGTGCTCGTACTGGTACTCGTACTGGTGCTGGTGCTGGTACTGGTGCTCGTCGGCGGGGCGGTGTCGCTGACCAGAACGTCGTCGAACGATGCGGTCGCGTGGAACGTCTGCAACGCGACGCGCCCGTTGTCCTCCATCGTGTTGGATCCGGACGCGATCTGGGCGCCGTCGACGAATCCGCTGATCGTCGAGCCGGCGGCCGTGATCCGCAGCGTGTACCAGGTGCCGACGCTGACGGTCCGGTTCACGCCGCCGATGA
>DASRII010000327.1:0-5073 GCA_035650075.1 Micromonosporaceae bacterium
CCTGGTGGCCGAGCACACGATCGACTACAACCTCAACGGCCATCGGACCCATGACGCCGGCCGCAAGATGAACGCGGACGACAACTCGAACACGCTGAGCACCACCACCGACTACACGTACGACCCACAGGACCGGGTCGCGTCGCTGACCAAGACGGGCACCGGCGCCGGAACCGAGACGTACGTGCACGACGCCAACGGGAACGTCATCTCCCAGTCGGTGGGCGGGGTCAGCACCACCTTCAACTACGACCGTAACCGGCTGCTGACCTCGACCGCGGGCGGCCTGACGTCGTCGTACAACTACGACCCGTTCGGCCGGCTGGACACGATTACGGTGGCCGGCACGGTGGTCGAGCGCAACGTGTACGACGGGTTCGACCACGTCATCGAGAACCGGAAGAACAACGGGGCCAGCACGAGCACCACGAAGTACACCTTCGACCCGCTGGACCGTACCTCCACGAAGACCACCGACGCCGGTACCGCGGACGCGAAGACCACGGTCTACAACTACCTCGGCCTGTCCAGCGAGGTGCTGGACGAGGAGGTCGCCGACAAGATCACCAAGTCGTACCAGTTGTCGCCGTGGGGTCAGCGACTGTCCCAGGTGACCCACAACGACGACGGCACAGAGGAAGACGCGTTCTACGGGTACAACCCACACTCCGATGTGGAGCAACTGACCGACGAGGAGGGCGACAGCAAGGCCACGTACGGGTACACCGCGTACGGGCAGGATGATGTCGCGCAGTTCACCGGGATCGACAAGCCGGACGCGGCGGACCCGACCAAGGAGCCGTACAACGCGTACCGGTTCAACGCGAAGCGGTTCGACCCGGCCTCCGGCTCGTACGACATGGGCTTCCGGGACTACAGCCCAGGGCTGAACCGGTTCCTCACCCGGGACTCGTACAACGGTGCCCTGGCCGACCTGAACCTGGGGCTGAACCCGTACACCGGCAACCGGTACGCGTTCGGCGGCGGCAACCCGATCAGCGGTGTCGAGATCGACGGACACTTCGCGTTCGCGCTCCCGGCCCTTGCGGCGTTGGCATCCGCGGCCCTGCCCATCGTGGCCGCGGTCGTGGTGGCGGTGGTCGTCATCGTCGTGGTGGCATATGTCGCGACTCAGGTGATGGAGCACATCGACGAGCAGCGGCGGGCGCAGGACGACGCGGCGGAGGAGGCCGAGCCGCAGCCCGAACCGCGGCGCCCGCCCCCGATTCCGGTGGGGAATCCTCGCCGTAACACGCGAGGGTGCGGCTGGGTCGAGTTCGGTGACCTGGACACGGCGCACGGCAACCGGGCCACCGGTGTGACCGCCTGCCTCAACTCGGCCTATCTGGCTACGCACCAGGGAAGCAGTACCGACGCGGCGATCAGCCCGCCCGGCTACTTGTGGGCCCAGCGCACCGCGGGCTTCCTCGGCCAGAACCCCGCGGCCAGTATCAACAAATGTCACCTGCTCGGTGCGCAGCTGAGCGGGTCCGGCACCGACCTACGGAACTTGGCCACCTGCTCCCGGGCCGCGAATTTCCCGGTCGCCGGCTCCAGCCAGGGTCCGAACAACATGTACACGTACGAGACCCAGGTGCGTCAGGCGATCGAACAGGGGCAGGATGTCTACTACCAGGTGATCCCGCAGTACAGCGGCGACCGGACCGTACCGACCGGGTTCACCATCACCGCGATCGGATACCGGGCCGACGGCAGCATAGGGCTTCAGATCAACGCGTACGTGCCTAACGATCTGGCTGGTCGTAACCTGGGAACGTTCAACGACCCGAATACCGGGCAAGCGGTGCCTCACGGCGCCATGCCCTAACCGAGCGAAGGGGTGGCTGATGTCGTACTGGGAGACACTCCAGCGGCTGATGCCACCCCTGTCGGACAGCGAACTGACGGTCGACTGGGACGCCCTGAGCCAGTCGTGGGGGAGGAGATTCCCCTCTGACTACCGGGAGTTCATGTCAACCTACGGGACCGGCACAATCCAGAACTTCCTGAGCATCGCTTCGCCTGAGCCGAAGGAAGCCCCGGGGCAGGGCGGTATGGTCGACGAAACAGCCACAGCTGAACTGCTCTGGACCCAGGTGCGCCGGTCGCCGGAGCTGGCCGACATCACCCCGGCCCTGATCGCCTGGGGCGCGTCCGCTGGTGCCGACTCACTGTGTTGGGACGCGTCCGATGAGGACCCCGACAAGTGGCCCGTCCTGGTTGTTACTCGAGGCGACGCGATCTGGCGCCGGTACGACTGCGGGATGGTGGAGTTCCTGACGCGGACGCTGCAAGGGGACTTCGACCACTGTCCGCTCAGCGGCACCGACGTGTGCGGGATCGAGTCGGCAGTTTTCCTGACCCCGGGCGAGCAACACCGCCGGCTCCGCGCCGGGCTCGACCCCTGGACCGGGGAGCCCGACCCGTACGCAGGTATGTACGGCAGCTCAACGCCGTAGACGACTGCGAGGCATATCACGTCCATCAATTAATGCTTGCTCCTTTTGTAGCCAACTCGTAGGTTGTACCCCGGGTCTGGCTTGACGGGGGGAGCTGGCGCGATGTTCGAGTTCCGGGTACTGGGGCCCGTGAAGTTGATCTTCGAACATCAACCGATATCGATTGGTCCGGCGAAGCGTCGTGCGATGTTGGCGGCCCTGGCGCTCGACGCCAACCACCCGGTCACACTCGGCCAGCTCGCCGACGCGCTCTGGGCCGGCCCGCCCCCGGCCTCCGCAGTAGCCAACCTGCGCAGCCACGCCGCCGCGCTGCGCCGCGTGCTCGGTAACCGCCTGGTGGCCCGCCCTCGCGCCTACGAGCTGAGCGTCCACGACGGTGAGTTCGACGCGGCCGAGTTCGCCCGGCTCGCGGCAGCCGGTCGAAGCGCGCTCGCCGCCGGCGACCCGCCGGCCGCCGTGGCCCACCTCTCCGGCGCGCTGGCGTTTTGGCACGGTACCGCCGGTGACGGCATCGCCCACGACACCGGCCTCGGCGCGCGTCTGTCCGCATTGGACGAACAACGCCTCGACGTGTTCGAGGACTACATCACGGCACGGCTGACCGCGCACCCTGGCCCCGAACTCGTCACCGACCTCCGTCACCACCTTGCCGGGCACCCGCTGCGCGAGCGGGCTTGGGGCCAGCTCATGCTCGCGCTATACCGGGCCGGGAACGTGGCGGCCGCGCTAGCCGCCTATACCGACGCTCGGACCGCCCTCGCCGAACACCTCGGCATCGAGCCGGGGCCGGAGCTGGCCGCGCTCCAGCGCGCGATGCTTGACCGCGACGCCACTTTGAACGAGCCGCCGCAAGCCGCCACCGTACGGGCAGCGATCGAAGCGACTCCCCGGCAGCTCCCGCCGGACCTCGGAACGTTCGTGGGCCGGACGCGCGAGGTCGCCGCACTCACCAACGCGCTGCGCCAAGCCCTTACCGGGATCGGACCGCGCGCGATCACCGTCTTCGGACGCGGCGGCATCGGCAAGACCGCACTGGCCCTGCGTGCGGCCCACCTGCTCGCCGAAGAGTTCCCCGACGGGCAGGTGGCCGTGGACCTGCGCGGCAGCGACCCGTACCTGCCCGAGCGGACCCCCGGAGACGTGCTCGGCCAGATCTTGCGCGCGCTCGGCGTGCCGGCCGCCGAGGTCCCCGAGACGGCGGACGAACGCGCCGCGCAGTACCGCTCCCTGGCCGCCGGCCGTCGGATGCTCCTCCTCATCGACGACGTCGCCACCGCGGGCCAGGCCCGTCCGCTGCTGCCCGGCGGCTCCGGCGGGGTCTTGCTTCTCACGAGTCGCCGTCCACTTGCGACACTCGACGGCACCGTCCGTCTGGAGCCGGGGCCACTCGGCCTGGACGACGGCCGGCGGCTGCTCGCCGCCCACGTCGGCAAGGCGCGCATCGCAGAGGACCCAGCGAGTACGGCGACGCTCATTCGGCGTTGTGGAGGGCTGCCGCTGGCATTGCGGATCCTGGGTGCCCGGCTGGCCAGCCGTCCCAGTTGGCCGCTCGCGCTGCTCGCCGCCCGGCTGGCCGAGGATCCACTGAACGTGCTGCAGTTCGAGGACCTCTCGGTGCGAGACCGATTCGCCGCGGACTACCTCGCTATGGCGGCCGAGGACGAGCTGGCTGCCCGCGTGTTCCGGCTGCTTGGGCTGCTGCCCAGTGGGCAAGTGACGCCACGAGAGGTCGCGGCGCAGCTCAACGTGCCGTCCAAGCTGGCGTTCCAGGCGCTGGAGGAGCTGGTGGAGGCCCGGCTCGCCGACTCCCCTCGGCCGGGGCTCTACCGGGTACCGGATCTGCTGCTCATCTACGCCGCGGAGCTGGCCGCGGACAACGATCCTCGAGCCGTGCGGGGCGCCTGGGCGGGCGAGGTATGTGCCCCTGCTGCGTAGAGTCTGCTGCCGGTGGCCTACGTCGGGCCGGGCTCGACGTTGGCGATCGGGACAGTCTCGATCAGGTAGTCCACCGTCAACTCCGGCTGCACGTGGACCGTTGCGTCGTCACCGATGTAGCGGACGACGAACACGCTCTCCCTCAGCACCTGGTCGCCCGGCACGATCGCGGCATCCGTCGCAGCTTCGACGGGGGAATGTCGTGCGGGCCGTGCTGCTGAGCCCGCCGTCGTGGGGCATCGACCGGATCGACCAGCGTTCGCTGCCGCTGGATGCCAAGTACTTCTACCCCAGCACCGCCAGCACCGTGCGGGCGTTCGTCATCGACACCGGGATGCGGTTGACGCACCAGGGGTTCGGCGGCCGCGCGTTGTGCGGCTTCGACCCGTAGGGCGAGGGCTGTGCACCGTGCAACCAGGGCCACGCCACCCACGTCGCCGGCACGATCGGCGGCTCGACGACCGGCGTCGCCAAGGGCGTCAAGCTCATCTCGGCGCGGGTGTTCCAGTGCTCCGGATCCACGACGTGGGACCTAGTCATCGCGGGTGTCGAGTACGTCACCCTCGCCCAGCAGATCAACCAGACGCAGCGCAGCGTCGCGAACATGAGCCTCGGCGGGCTGGCGTTCCTGCCGGTCGAAACGGCCGTGGACGCCTCGATCGCCGCCAACGTGCACTAC
>DASRII010000328.1:0-21942 GCA_035650075.1 Micromonosporaceae bacterium
CGACCAGCGGCGTGGACCAGGGCAACACGCAGTTGACCGAGGCCGAGCTGCGTTCGTTGCATCTCCCACCCTTCCAGTCGGCAGTGCAGCGGGGCGTCGGCGCCATCATGATCTCGTACAGCTCGTGGAACGGCGTGAAGCTGCACGGCCACCAGTTCCTCATCTCGACCGTCCTGAAGGGAGAGTTGGGATTCTCCGGGTTCGTCGTGTCGGACTGGAACGGCATCGACCAGATCGACGGCGCGCCGGGCTTTACCGCTACCGAGGTGCGTACCGCCGTCAACGCCGGCATCGACATGGTGATGGTGCCGGACGCCTGGCAGCAGTTCATCTCGATGCTGCGCTCGGAGGTCCAGGCCGGCCGGGTCTCGATGGCGCGCATCGACGACGCGAACCGGCGCATCCTGACCAAGAAGTTCGAGCTGGGCTTGTTCGAACGGCCGCTGACCGACCGCACCTGGACGTCCACAGTGGGCAGTGCGGGGCACCGAGCCCTGGCCCGAACGGCCGTTCAGCAGTCCCAGGTGCTGTTGAAGAACGCGAACAACGTGCTGCCGCTGGCCCGGGACAACAACCGCATCTTCGTGGCCGGCAAGAGCGCGGACAACATCGGCCTCCAGAGCGGAGGGTGGACGATATCGTGGCAGGGCTCGTCCGGCAACATCACGCCGGGTACCACGATCCTGCAGGGCATCCGAGCGTCCGCCGGAGCGTCCACAGTGGTCACCTACAGCCAGAACGGCTCCGGCATCGACTCGTCGTACCGGGTGGCGATCGCGGTCGTGGGCGAGACGCCGTACGCCGAGGGCAACGGCGACCGCCCGGCCGGGATGGGGCTGGACACCACTGATCTGAACACCATCAACACCCTGCGTGCTGCCGGCGTACCGGTGGTCGTGGTGCTCGTCTCGGGCCGCCCGCTGGACATCGCCGGGCAGCTGCCCAACTGGGCCGGCCTGGTCGCCGCGTGGCTGCCGGGCACCGAAGGACAGGGCGTGGCCGATGTGCTGTTCGGCATCGTGCAGCCGACCGGCAAACTGCCGATGACCTGGATGCAGTCCGCGTCCCAGCAGCCGATCAACGACGGCGACGGGAAGACACCGCTGTTCGCGTACGGCTTCGGGCTGGCGTACGGGTCGGCACCGGACACCACTCCACCGACCACACCGGGCACACCGGTCGCCTCGAACGTGACCGCCACGTCGGTGAGCCTGTCGTGGGCGGCCTCGACCGACGCCGGCGGCAGCGGACTGGCCGGCTACGACGTCGTACGCGTGCAGGGCACAACGGAGACCGTCGTGTCCACGCCCACGACGAACTCGGCCACGATCGGCGGGCTGACCGCGAACACGGCGTACACGTTCGCGGTCTACGCGCGCGACGGCGCCGGCAACCGCTCGACGCGCTCCGGCTCGGTGTCGGTCACAACGCCGGGTGACGGTGGTGGCCAGACCTGCCGGGTCACGTACCAGGTCAACGACTGGGGCAACGGCGGCTTCGGCGCGAACGTCATCATCGCCAACACCGGTACGGCCACCATCAACGGCTGGACGCTGCGGTTCACGTTCCCGGGCAACCAGCAGGTGACCAATGGCTGGGAGGCGACCTGGACGCAGAGCGGCGCGAACGTCAGCGCGACCAACATGCCGTGGAACGCCACCATCGGCCCCGGTACCTCGCGGACCATCGGGTTCAACGGCTCCTACACGACCAGCAACCCCAGACCGACGTCGTTCACCGTCAACGGCGCGGCCTGCGCGGTCGGCTGACCGGCGTCAGGCACCGGTCACGCCGTCGATCCGTTCCCGGATCAGGTCGGCGTGGCCGTTGTGCCGCGCGTACTCCTCGATCATGTGCACGTAGATCCAGCGGAGGCTGATGTCGAGGTCCCGGACCGGGTGTCGGAAGCATTCGTCCAGCGACCGGTCCGCGACGGTCTGGCGGGCCAGCTCGACCTCGTTCCCGAACGTCGCGAAGTCGGCCTCCGCGTCCGCGCCGTCGACGTCGTGGAAGTCGCCGTCGGGGTTGTCCTCGGTGTCGTACAGCGGGCCGATGTCCATGCCGGCGAACCTGCGGCGGAACCAGACCCGCTCCACCTCGGCCATGTGCCGTACGAGGCCGAGCAGGGACAGCGGCGACGGCTCGGTGGTACGCAGTTTGAGCTGATCCGCGGTCAGGCCGGCGCACTTGAACAGCAGGGTCTCCCGGTGGAAGTCGAGCCAGGCGTCGAGCATCGTTCGCTCGTCGGCGACGTATGGCTTGGCGGCCCGGGTCACGTCGGGTGCGGTCCAGGTCATCGGGACATCATGCCGCAGCGGTATGCCGTACCGGTGCGGCGGCCGGGGCGGCCAATCACAGTCGATGCGGCTACAGTGGGCAACCACACGAAAGGCGTTCAGTAGAAAGTCGATTGCCGTGAGCCACCAGACCAGAAGCAGCCGGGGCCCGCTGTTCACCCCCGACCGGGCGATGACGAAGGCCGAGAAACGCACCGCCGCCAGGGAGGCCAAGGCCAGAGCCGCCCGACGAAGGCGCCAGCTGCAGATCGGCAAGGCAGCCCTTGCCGGCGTCGTCGTCATCGCCGTGATCGTCGGCGCCGTTCTGTTCTTCCGCCCCTCGGGCTCGAACGAGACCGCCAACGCGGCATCGACCCCGTCCGAAACCCCGTCGGCGACATCGACCGCCGAGGCGGTGCCCTTCCCGCCGGTACCCGAGGGCGCCGACCCCGCACTGAAGACGCGACCGCCCGTCAGCAAGGGCACCGGTGCGCTCAACGCGCTGAAGGTCACCACGCTGATCGCCGGTACCGGTCCGGCCGTGTCGTCCGGCCAGACGCTCACGGTCAACTACGTCGGAGTCAACTACGACACCGGCGTCGAGTTCGACGCGTCGTGGAACAGGTTCGAGGCGTTCACGTTCCAGATCGGCAGCGGTGGCGTGATCCCGGGGTGGGATCAGGGGTTGATCGGCGTCAAGGTCGGTAGCCGCGTACAGCTCGACATCCCGGCCGCCCTGGCCTACGGCGAGAACCCGCAACCCGGCCAGCCGAAGGGTCCCCTGCGGTTCGTGGTGGACGTCCTAGCCGCCACGTAACCTGCTGTCGATCATGAAGTTGGTGGCTCGACACGCCGCCGAGACCCCAACTAAGTTCATGATCAACGGGGGCCGAGGTGAGCCAGCGCGTCGATGCGGGTGACCTCGTCGGGGGTCAGGGTGAAGCTGAAGACGTCGAAGTTCGTGGCGATCCGTTCGGCGCGGGCGGACTTCGGGATGACCACGATGCCGTGCTCGAGGTGCCAGCGCAGGACGACCTGTGCCGCGCTGACTCCGTGCGCCGCGGCGATCTCGGTCAGCACCTGGTTGCGCAGGTTCGTGGACTTGAACGGGCTGTACCCCTCAAGCACGACCCCGCGCTCGCGACTCTCCTCGAGCCGGCGCGAATCGAACAGCGACGGTCCCCACCGGATCTGGTTGACCTCCGGCGCCTGACCGGTCGCGGCCACCAGCTGGTCGATCTGCGCGGTGCTGTAGTTGCTCACGCCCACCGCCCGGGCCAGGTGCTCCTGTCGCGCGTCGAGGAAGTGTTGCCACGTCCCGGGCGATGCCCCGTCGCGCGGCGGCCAGTGGATCAGCCACAGGTCGACGTACTCGGTACCCAGGTCGTGCAGGCTCTCCTCGAGCGTCTTCCGTTCGCGGCCGACCTTGGCCGGGGGCAGCTTCGTGGTGATGAACAGCTCCTCGCGGGGTACGCCGCTGTCGCGGACGGCCCGACCCACCACGGCCTCGTTGAGGTACATCGTGGCGGTGTCGATGTGGCGGTAGCCGATGTCGAGCGCCTTGCGCACCGCGTTGTACCCAGACGCGCCGGACAGCTGCCACGTACCGATGCCGACCAGCGGCATCTCCGTCCCACCCGCCAGCGTCACAGTCGTCTCGGCCATACCGTTCATCCTTCCTCATCAGATCGGCGGGTAGTGGGTCGGCGGGTTTGAGCCGGCGCTACGAACGAGGCAGACTCGCTGCGTGGCCCACCCCAGCTCGAGCGCACCGGTGGGTCGAGCAGAGGTGCTCGACCAGATCCGGGAGCGGCTGGCGGGCGGCGGCAGCGCACTGGTCTGCGGGCCGGCCGGGATCGGCAAGTCCACGGTGCTCGCGGCGTTCGCGGCCCAGTCGAGCCAGCGGCGGGTGCTGCACGCGGCTGCTGCCGAGATCGAGTCTGGTTTGCCATACCTCACCCTGATCGACCTCTTCTACGGCATCGGCGGTACCGAGATCGCCGGCCTGCCGCGTCACCTGCGTGCCGCGCTCGACGGAGCGCTGCTGCGCGGCACGATTCCGGCCGCGCCACAGGACCAGCTCGCGGTACGCCTCGCCGTCCTCGAGGTGCTGCGTGCCCTGGCCGCCCGGCAGCCGGTGCTGCTCGTCATCGACGACCTGCAGTGGGTGGACGAGCCGAGCGCGGGCGTGCTGCGGTTCGTGGCCCGGCGGCTCGGCGACGCGCGGGTGGGTGTCCTGGCCGCCGAGCGCATCGAGCACGGCGCGGCGCCGGCCCACTTCGACCTGTGCCCGCCGCCAGTGCACGAGCTGGCGCTGCCGCCGCTGACCGAGTACGACACGGCCGACCTGTTGCGCGAGCGCTTCGGGCCGGTGCTGTCGCTGGTCACGATCGCGCGCGTGCACCGGGCGAGCGAAGGCAACCCGCTGTTCACCGCCGAGCTGGGCCGGGCGCTGGTGGCGAAGGGCGGCACGACCGGCTTCGACGAGCCTTTGCCGGTACCCGAGCGGCTGCGTCCCCTGCTCGCCGAGCGACTGGCCAGCTTGCCAGCGGTGAGCGCGCCGGTGTTGCTGCTCGCGGCGTCCGTCGCCCGGCCGACCACGGCGCTGCTCGGCACCGAGTCGGCGACCCAGGACGGGCTCGAGGCCGCGGTGTCGGCCGGGCTGGTCGCGGTAGAGCCGGATGGCGTCGTGCGGTTCGCCCACCCGTTGCTGCGCGAGCTCGTCTACGCCGACGCGGATCCGGCCGCCCGCGCCGCCGCTCACGAGACCCTCGCCACCCGCGTCGACGACTCCGTCGAGCGCGCGCGACACCTGGCGTTGGCCCGCCCGGGAGCCGACGAGGACCTGGCGGCCCACCTCGTCGAGGCCGCCCAGGCCGCCCGGCGGCGCGGCGCTCCCGCGGTCGCCGCCGACCTCGCAGAGCGCGCCGCCGAGCGCACCCCGACGCCGTCGCACGGGCTGGCCGCCGCGCGCTGGCTCGCCGCCGCGGAGCAGGCCTACGCCGCCGGTCTCACCGCCGACGCTCACCGCCTGGCCACCGCCGCGCTGGCCGAGGCGGAAGATCCGGTGGTACGCGTCACCGCCCGGCTCCTCCTCGTCGTCCTCGCGGGACAGGACCAGTCCGGCAACGGTCCGCTGCTCGACGCGGCGACCGCCGATGCCGGCGACGATCCCCGGCTGCTCGCCCGGATCCGGCTGCACCGGGCGCACAAGGCCTACTACGACGGCGACGCCGACCAGGTCGCCACCGAGCTGACCCGCGCGGCCGAGGCCGCCGAGCAGGGCGCCGACACCGAGTTGCTGGTCGAGGTGCTGGCCACGCGGTACGGCCTGGAGGCTCCACTGGGCAAGCCGGGCGCGGACCAGTTGCTCGAGCGGGCCGTGACGCTGTCCAAGAAGCTGCCGCTGAGCCCGGAGGTGATCGCCACCCGACGGCTGCACGCGATGTCGGCCGTGTTCCGCGGCGAGGTCGCCGACGGCGTACGCCGGATCGAGGCGCTGCGTACCGCGGTCGAACGGTCCGGCACCGTCCGCGACCTGGCCAGCGTGCTGTACTCCGTCGCCTCGGTCTACAGCCGGGCCGGCCGGTGTCGGTCCGCGCTGCAGGCGGGCCGCGAGTGCATGCGGCTGATGCTGGACATGGAGGTCGGTCAGGGACCGGGGCTGCTGGTCGGCGCTCTCGTCGAGATGGTCGGCGGCTCGCCTTCGGTGGCCGCGAGCCTCGCCGACCAGGCGATCGAGGCGTCCCAGGCGGCTGGGGACGAGGACTGGCTCAAGGCCGCGTACGCCACGAGGGGCCAGATCCACCTGGTCGACGGCGACGCGGCGGCCGCGGTCGTGCCGATGCGGGCGGCGTACGCGCTCGAGCGGCGCCTCGGCCGGGTGGACCCCGCGGCGCACATGTGGCACGCCGACTTCGTCGAGGCGCTCGTGGGCGTCGGGGCGCGCGACGAGGCGAGCCGGGTGCTGGACGAGGTGCGGGAGGTGGCCGAGCGGCTGGGCCGTACCGTCGTGCGGCTCGGGCTCGGCCGGGCCGAGGCGCTGATCACCGCCGCCGCCGATGCGCGGGGTGCGGCCGTGGCGCTGGCGACCACAGTGCGGGAGTACGACGATCACCCGTACCCGGTGGAGCTGGCCCGGGCCTGGCACACGCTGGCGGGCCTCGAGCGCCGTGCGCACCGGCGGGCCGCGGCCCGGGCGGCGCTGACCGAGGCGGTGGCGCGGTACGCCGCGGTCGAGGCGGCCCCCTGGCTCGCCGCGGCCGAGGCCGAGCTGGCAAGGCTCGACGGCGGGCACGGCAACGGGCTGTCGGAGACCGAGTGGAACATCGTCAACCTGGTCCTCAGCGGCGCGACGAACCGGGAGATCGCCAAAGCGACGTTCCTGTCGGTCAAGGCGGTGGAGGCGAACCTGACCCGGCTCTACCGGCGACTGGGTGTGCGCAACCGCCGCCAGCTCGCCCGCGTCGTCGAGCGGGGTGGCCCGGCCCGCCGGCCCTGAACTCGGGGGAGATTCAGGACCGGCGGGGCCCCCTCCCCACGGCCTAGTCCGGGCTATGCATTTCGCCCGAACCCTTAGGCACGTACCGCGATGATCGTGCGACCGACACGTTCAGTGCCGTCGGAGAAGTCCACGACCCCGAGGTAGCGCCTGCCGGCCGCCAGACCGGTCCAGGTGACCGATACCGGGACCGGGCCGCCGGCGGTCACGGGCTGGCTGACCGGCGCCACGGTCGCGTTGCCCGGGCCGCCGCCGGCCACGGTCCAATGGTGGTGCCGGGCGGTGACCCTGCCCAAACCGCCCGGCACGGCAAAGAGGTCGACGAAGACCACGTAGTCCCCGGGCTCCGTCATCGTGACCATTTCATCGGCGGTACCGCCGCCGCTCTGGCCGACCAGCGTCAGGCCGCCGTCGGGGTCGGCCGCGTACACGTACAGGTCGAGGTCGGTACCGGCCGGGTGGTCCGCGGCGAACGTCGCGAACCGCGCGAGCGTCGAGCCTGCCGGCACCGTTACGGGAACCATCCCGGTACGCGCGCTCGGCGCCGGGTTGGCCGGGTCGAAGCCGCTCGGGTCGGCGGTCAGCGACAGGTCCGTGACGACCGACGGGACCAGCCCGTGGACCGTGGCGGTCACGGTGCCGGTGAACCCCGACTTGACCACCACCGTCTTCGTGCCGGCCGGCCCGGTACCGGTTACCTCGGCCGGGGCGGCCAGTGGCACCGGCCGTACCGCGATCGGGCTGCGTACCTGGTGGTTCCGCTTGTCCACCCAGGTGAGCGCGCCGAACGACCAGTTGCCGAACGCCGCCGTGGTACGGGTCAGCGTCACGAGGAAGCTCGCCGACGCGCCGGGCTTCAGCGTCAGCCGCGACGGCGAGACCGTGACCGTGAAACCGGTTGGGGCGGTGACCCGCGCGTCGTAGGTGCTGTTGCGGCTGTCGACGTTGGTGACCGTACGCCGGACTATCTGCGACCCGGCCACGTCCCCGACGGCGATCGACGGGCCGTTGAGGTCGCTCGGGTCGCTGTTGCCCAGGCCCCCGCAGAGGTCCGTGCCGCCGCTCGTCGTCAGGTGCACACCGATGCCGCAGACGTACTTCAGCCACTGCGCGAGCCCGGAGTCGTAGACCAGACCCGGGTCGAACGCCCGCCCGGCGGCCACCTCGCCGGCGCCGCGGTCCAACGGCGTACCAGAGGCCGGGCCGGCTGTCGTCATCAACGCCGACTTGATCGCCATCGGCGACCAGCCCGGGTTCTTCGCGATCAGCAGCGCGGCGATGCCGGCGATGTGCGGGCTCGACATCGAGGTACCGCTGTTGGTGTTCCACAGGTTGCCGGTGTTGCCCGGCGGCGCCACCGCGGCGACCACGTCCACACCGGGCGCCATGATGTCCGGCTTCAGCAGGTCACCGCCGCTCGACACCGAGGGACCGCGGGAGGAGAACGCGGCGACCTCCGGTGCCGGTACGGTGACCCGCTGGCCGGCCGATAGCGCGGCGGTGGGACCGCTCGTTGCCGCGTACGCCTTCAGCGCCACCCCGGCCGTCTCGTCGACGTGGATCGACGGGACGTTGTGGTAGTCGACGTTCAGCGTGTTGGGCGCGACGTTGTAGAGGATCATGCCGGCGCCGCCGGCCTGCTGTACCGCGAGGCTCTTGTCGACGCGGGTGTTCCCGCCGCGCGCGCACAGCACGACCTTGCCCGCGACCGCGGCCGGGGACAGCGCGCCGCCGCTGAAGCACTGGGCGACCTGGGTCGGGTTGGCGCCGGATGCGCCAGCGGCGGTCGAGTCGACGAGCGGCGCGGCGGGCAGCGCGGGGCCGACGCCGACGCCGTCGAACACGCGGCCACTCCCGAGCGTGACGGTCTTGGTGAAGCCGCGGTCGTGCGTACCGGCGGCCACCGTCATCTGCCACGGCATCGCGTTGTCCACAGTGGACGCGCCCGGTCCGGCATTGCCGGCCGAGGACGCGACGAACACGCCGGCCGCCGCCGCGTTGAGGAACGCCAGCTCGACGGGCCCGAACGAGTCGGCGTTGTCGCCGATCGAGAAGTTGATGACGTCTACGCCGTCCGCGACGGCCTGATTGATCGCGGCGACGATGTCGGCGGTCGAGCCGGTGGTCTGCGTGTTGGTCGCGTTCGCGTACAGCACCTTGTAGATGGCCAGCCGCGCGGCCGGTGCCATGCCGGACAGCGCGCCGGCCGGTACCCCGTTGATGGTCGCCGCGACGCCGTGGTTGCCGGCCGCGGTGCTCGCGGTGTGCGAGCCGTGTCCGTTGAAGTCGCGCGGTGAGGAGAACTCGCCAGCGTTCGCCGCGGACAGGCCGCCCGCGTCGAACCACCGGGCGCCGATCACCTTGTTGTTGCAGGCGACCGGTGCCTCGACACCGGTATCACAGGTGCCGTGCCACTTCGCCGCGATCGCCGCCTGGTCCGGTCTCGGCGAGGGCAGCGGTCCGAAGCTGGGGTTCTCGGGCCAGAATCCGGAGTCCAGGACGCCGACGATCACGCCCTCGCCGGCTCGCGTCGGGTCGCCGAACCGCGTCTGCCACGCCCCGCTGGGGCCGTCCAACCCCACGAAACCCGGAGTGCTCAGCGTCTGTCCACTCAGGAGGGTGTTCTTCCAGACGTTGACCACTCCCGGCGTGTGCCGCAGTCGCTGCGCCTCCACGTCCGTGAGGTCCGCGACGAACCCGTTGAACACGATCGCGAAGTCGTAGATCTTGCGGCTCGGGTCGATGCCGGCCTGCTCGAGTACCTCGGTCTGGGTCTCCTCCAGTTGGTCCTGGTACGCCAGCGCGGTCGGCGAGAGCGGGTTGAACCGCTGTCCGTTCAGCGGCGTGGTGCCGGCGTATGTCGCGAGCGGCTCCCCGGTCACCTGCACCACGTAGAGCTTGGTCGACGTCACCGCCGCCGACGGCGTGCTCGGGGCCAGTACAACGACCGTCAGCGTCGACGCCGTTGCGAGGGCCGCGACGATTCGGGAATGTCCTGACACTTACGTCGACCCCCCGGGGTGTGGGCGGGGCAGGGTAGGCCCACTCTGCCCGGCACCCTAGGGCTACGGCCATCCGTCAGATAGAGCATGCCCATGACGCGAGGGTGTATTCGAGGGTTCAGGGCTGCTGGAAGTCGTTCTGCTCCCAGATTCGCTGGTCGAGGTAGCCGCGCACCCGCCCGACGTACTCCTCCGAGGCGGTCGTGTGCCACCGCCCGCTGAACCAGCGTCCCATGCATCCCCACGCGTCGCCGGCCGCGTAGGTGCGACCGCGTTCGACCGTGTTGAGCCATGTCTCATAGCCCTCGAAGCACGCGCGCCAGATGGCGTACGCGATGTCGGCGTTCATCGCGGTGGACGTCGCGATGCCGGGCCAGGCGGTCTTCTGGTACGGGTACCGGTCCTGCAGGATGCCGTAGCTCTGCGGGCACTCACCGGGCCGGCCGTCCGCGCCGAGACCGTGTCCGGGCGCGCAGGCGGCGGCGTCGGTACCCCAGTCGCCCCGGGTGTCCTGCCGCCACCAGCTCTCGATCGCAGCCTGGGCGCGGACGAGGTCCTCGTCGATGCCCCACTTGCAGGCCGCCCAGCGCAGGATCTCCGCCGTCGTACCGGTGAACTGTCCGTCGACGCGCGGCGCGATGCGTTGCGCGGCCCGCGGCTCGTCCCCGTCGAAGAACTCGCCGGGAATGCGATGGCCGGTGGTCCGGTTCGCCTGCCGGTTGACGCCCTTGTTCTCCGGGATCGGCCGGCTGCGTACCCAGGTGGCGCACTGCGCGCCGCTCGGCAGCGCCCGGCCGGGCGGCACGGTCCCGAACCGGCTGGGCGCGCTGGGCTTCGTGGGAGTCGGCGTTCGTGTCACCGTCGGGCTGGCCGACGGGCCGCTCGTGGGCTGAGTGGTCGGAGTGGCCGAAGGCCCCCGGTCCAGTTCGGCGACGCCGCGGGCGGTGGTGCCTTCCGCGGGGCCGCCGCAGGCCGAGAGAGCAATCATGAGTACGGCGAGGGCGAGCCAGCCTCTTCTCACAGGCCGTACTTTCGCATAGCCCGGCGCACCAGGTCCAATCCCGCCAGACCGGGCAAGTGATCGATCTTCTCGTCGATCTGCGCGACGAGCCGGCGGCCCTCCTCGCCGCCGAGCAGGAAGCTGACCAGGTGAGCGCTCTCGGCCTGGGGGAGCAGGCCGGTCCCGACCGGCGCCCAGAACCGGCGCAAGGCGAATCGGGTCAGCTTTTGTGCCCGCCTGGAGCGCTCGAGCCGCTCGCGCGCCTGGCTCGCGTAGAAGGCGGCGTGCCGCGTCTCCTGCCGCATGATCCGGCCGAACAGCTCGGTCAGCACCGGGTGGTCCTCGAGCGCGGCCAACCGGGCATACCCGGCGTACGTCGACCACTCGTTGATCGCACCCCACGTCATGTGTACGGCCACGAAGTCGACACCGACGATGTTCGCCGCGAGCGCCTGCTGCACCGGCGCCCACCGGTCGCGCCAGCCGAGCCGTTCCCGCACCGCGCGGATGTGCGCGTCCCCGGTCGGTACGCCGTGCGCCTCGAGCACCTTTGCCAGCGCCTCCCCGTGCCAGAACTCCTCGACCGCCCACATGGTCAGGAACGTGGTCACCGTCGGGTCGGTGTGCGACGGTGTGACCAGCAGGTCGCGCAGGTAGCAGATGGTATGGCTCTCGATATCCGACATGGACCGCAAGCACCGCACGGCGCCAGCAGACAGCGGCCGTTCCGCGAACGCCGTGAAGTCCAGGTCGTCATGCGGTACCGGTCCCGCACCGTGTTTGTACACGTCGATGTCGAAAGCCATCCCGGCATGGTAGGCGTTGAGCTACGCGAGCAGGGGCTGCCGGTTGGTGAGGAAGGCCGCGAACGCGTCGGCCAGCGCGTCGCATTCGCTGTCTCCTACCGGCAGCGACAGCGCGATCATGCCGCGCGGGGCGATGTGGATGCCGAGCTCGAGCAGGTCGAAGAACAGCAGTTCGCCCAGTAGCGGGTCGGCCGCGTCGGCGTCGGCGGCGCAGCGTGGCGGTGCCGGCGTGAAGTGGACGGCCATCATCGAGCCGACTCCCGTGACCCACATCGGGACGTCCGCCGCGCGGGCCAGTCCGGACAGCCGTTGGCGTAGCTGTTCACCGCGGGCATTCAGCGCCGTGGCCGCGGCCGGCGTGTATACCTCGGTGATCGCCGTCAACCCGGCGGTCATCGTCAACACGTTGTTGTTGAAGGTGCCGGCGTGCGCGACCGCGTCGGGCAAGGTGGGGTCGAACCGCCGCATCACCTCACGCCGGCCGCCGAAGGCGCCGAACGACATTCCACCGCCGAGGTACTTGCCGATCGTGGTCAGGTCCGGGCGGATGCCCAACTCCTGTTGCCGGCCGCCGGCGGACAGCCGCGACGTCATCACCTCGTCGAAGATCAGCAGAGCTCCGGCGGCGGTGGTCTGCTCCCGCAGCATCGCCAGGAACTCCGGATCGCCCGGGATGCAGCCACCCGACCCGAGCACCGGCTCGACCACCACAGCGGCCAGCTGGTCCGCGTGCTGGCGAATCAGCGCCTCGGTGCCTTCGCGGTCGTTGTAGACGCCGACCACGAACTCGTGCGGCACGTTCAGCGGCTCGCCGCCGGTACGCAGCGCGTGGTGGAACGACAGGACGCTGCCGTGGTAGCCGCCGTCGAAGACGAGGATCCGGCGCCGGCCGGTGTGCAGTACCGCGGTGGCGAGGGCCAGCAGGTTCGCCTCGGTGCCGGAGTTGGTGAACCGCAGCAGCTCCATCGACGGGAACCGGGCCGAGACCGCCCGCGCGAACGGCCCCTCCACCATCGTGTGCCCCGACAACGTGACACCGCCGTCCAGCGCGCGCCGCACGGCCGCCAGGATCACCGGGTTCGAGTGGCCGAACAGGCCGGCCGTGTACTCGCCGACGAGGTTGACGTACTCGTGGCCGTCGGCGTCCCAGACCCGGCAACCGTCGCCACGAACGATGCCCAACGGGAACGGCTCGTGGAAGAGCACCGTGCGCGTGTTGCCGCCGGGCAGCGCCGCCCGGGCCGCCTCGAACCGCTCCCGGCTCGCCGGGTTCTTCTGGGCGTACCGGTACCGGGCGTCGGCGACCGCTTCTCGCCTGTCCACCGGTCGATCCTATGCTCGCTCAGCGCAGCACGAACCCCGGGACGAGCGGGTCGTCGGGGTCGACGACGAAGGTGTGCTCGCCGGTCCGGTGGGCCAGGCCGGTGACCTGCGGGACGATGGCCGGCCGGCCGTCGACCGTGGTCGTCGCGAGGACGGTGCCGGTGAAGTGCGACCCGACGATCGACTCGTGGTACAGGGTCGGACCGTCGGGTGTCATCCGGCCCTGATCGACGAGGACGGCCAGCCGGGCGCAGGTACCCGATCCGCAGGGCGAGCGGTCGACCTCACCGTCGGCGAACACGGTGACGTTGCGCTGGCGCACCTGCGTGCCGTCGTCGCCGAGGTCCTCGTGCAGGATCGTGCCGTAGACGCCGCTGAGCCGGGCGTCGGTGGGGTGCGTCGCGTGCTCGGTGCCGTCGAGTGCCCGCGTGACTTCGCGGCCGAAGGCGATGAGTTGCTGGTAGTGGGACGCATCCACCGGCAGGCCGACGGTCGTGGCGTCGATGCTGGCGTAGATGGCACCGCCGTAGGCCACGGTGGCGGCGACCGGCCCGCGGGAGGTGGCCAGCCGGACATCGCGAGCCAGGACGTAGCTGGGTACGTTGACGAAGTCGACGGCCACTGTACGACCGCCGGTGCGGTGCACCCGGGCGGTGACCCGCCCCGAGGGTACGTCGATGACCACGTCGACGCTGCCGTCGTCGGGGGCCGGCACCCGGCCGGTGTCGACCGCCCACGCGCCGAGGGCGATCGTGCCGTGGCCACAGGCGGTGGAGAACCCGTCCTTGTGCCAGAACAGGACGCCCAGGTGTGCGTCGCCGTCGTCGGCCGGTACGAGGAAGCCGCCGTACATGTCGGCGTGCCCGCGCGGCTCGAAGCACAACAACTTCCGCAGACCGTGAGCGGCCGGACTGGCCATAGCACGCGCTCGCCGATCGGCGACGGAGTCACCCGGCAAGGGGATCGGCGGATCTACCACGATCCGGAAGGGCTCACCCGCGGTGTGATAGTCGCTCGTCGACACGCTCAGCGAGATCACGGTCAGCCGCTCGTGTCCAGCAGCAGAGCCTGCGCGACCGCTCGGTCCGGATCGGTGTGCCACACCGTGTCGCCGCTTTCGGCCTCCCAGAGCATGTTCTGCAGGACGCGGCCCAGTGTCCAGCCGGCCGCCCGTTGCCGATCGAGGCCGAGGACCTCGGTCATCAGGTCGAAGCGTATGCGGATCGCACGCGGCACGTTCCCGGTGGCGACCACGTCGTCCCATCGATTGTGCAAGGCGGCGAGTAGCTCGAATCCGGGATCTCCGGCTAGCGGCTTGGGGTCGATCGCCAGCCAGGGCTCTCGATGGTCGGCCGGGTGCGACGCCAGGACGTTGTCATAGTGCAGATCCCAGTGCAGAAGCCGATCACCGGCTTCCGGGAGCAGCTCGGTGACGGCACCCGCGCAGCGCTGGATCAGCGGGCGATCGGTCGTGGGTAGCAGGGTCAGGGCCTGCGGAACCCGATCGAGCATGGCGGCGGCGATGTCGGCCAACCGGCGCATTCTCGGTGGCGCGGTCACGGCGGTCAGGCGGGCGAGAAGCTCGCTGAGTATCTGGAGCGCGGCCAAGTCGTCGGGGACGGCCGCGAGCGTGTGGTCGGCGTCGAGTCGCTCGAGCAGCATCGCGCCGGAATCCGGGTCGTGGCGCAGCAACCGTACGGCCCCGTGACCGTCCCACGCGCGCAGCGCCGCCGGCTCGCCGGTGGTCTCCTCGTCGATCGGCTGAAGTTTCAGCACGGCGGCGGTACCGTCCGCGAGTCGAACCGGGAGCACGAGCGCGACCGCCCCGCACATCGGTGGCCCATCGCCGCGCAGCGCCCAGCGATCCAGGCAGTCCGCGGCCAACCGCGGTAGCGCGGCAACCCATGCGTGGCCGCTGTCGCCGAAGAACTTGCCATGGGAGGCGGCAAGAGCATCCGGGACGCTGAACTCCTCCGCGTAGCCGTCCACCACCAGCCGATCATGCCACCGCTCCGGGCATGGACTTGGCCGTAAGCTGAACCGCACTCGGGATTGATTGGATCCACATGACTTCGCCGGACCTACCCGCGGCCGAGCCGGAGGCTGAAGCCGCGCCAGCGCCGTCGCCGTCGCCGTCGCCCGAGCCTTCGGCCCAGGATCAGGCCGCGGAGGAGGGGGAGGAGGAGAGCGCGCCGCGAGTACCGAGGCGGCGGTTACTCGAATACGGTGCCACGGCTGCCGGGGCGCTCGTCGTCGGCGGGTTCGCGGGCGCGGCGGTCCAACGCGTGATCGACGACGCACGGATCCCGCCGACTGTCGCGCCGCCAACCTTGCTCGATGACGCGAGCAGGCTCAATCCGACACCGGTACGTGGTGTCGTCTTTGCCGGATCGTCCACCTCCTCGACCAGTGAGGTGTTGACACCGTTGCTGCGGCGCATCGCCGACGGTCAGGATCCACCACTGGCGATCTGCGGTGTGCGCCATTCGATGGGCGGTCAGAGCCTCCTGCGCGGCGGCTGGATTCTGGACATGCAGCCGCTTGGCGGCGTAGTACCCGATACGGCGAACCGGGTCATGCGGGTCGGAGCCGGTGCAACCTGGCGCGAGGTCATTCCCGTCCTCAACGCCGCGGGCTTGGCGCCCACGGTGATGCAGTCCAACAACGACTTCACCGTCGGTGGTTCGTTGAGCGTGAACTGCCACGGTTGGCACACCAACAGCACCCCCATTGCAGGGACCGTGCGGAGCATTCGACTGTTGACGGCCGAAGGTGTCGTGGTGACCTGCGGCCCTCAGGAAAACGCCGAACTCTTCAGGCTGGCGTTGGGTGGCTACGGGATGTTCGGCGTCATCCTGGAGGCGGACATCGCGGTCGTGCAGAACGTGCTCTACACACCAGACTTCGTCTCGGTACCGACCAGAGACTATGCGACAACCTTCGCGCAGCGCGTCTACGTAGCCGGATCGCCAGTCGAGATGGCCTACGGGCGACTGTCCGTCGATCCATACAGCTTCCTGGATGAAGCCATCATCGGTACCTTCACCCCGGTACCCGATACCCGCGGTGCGGTGCTTCCACTGACTCCCGCATTGAACAGCGAGGTAGCGCGCGCGATCTACCGCAACTCGGCCGACAGCGGCTTCGGGAAGACGATGCGCTGGTGGTTGGAGCGCGAGGCCGGACCGTGGTTGGCCGATCAGGCCAGCCGGAACAGCATGCTCGATGAGCCCTCTGCGGTGTTCGCCAACCGTACTCAGGACACCACCGATGTCTTGCACGAATACTTCATCCCACAGGCCCGGCTATGGGAGTTCGTCGGCCACGCCAAGGAGATAATCCCACGCGCGCAGGGGAACCTGCTGAATGTGACCGTCCGCGATGTACGCCGGGATGATCGCACCGTGCTCGCCTATGCGCACGAGGATGTATTCGGCCTGGTGATGTCGTTCGTCCAGGATCGGTCCCCGGCCGGAGAGCAACGGATGCAGGGCATGACCCGGGAACTGATCGACGCGGCGATCGCCACGGGCGGCAGCTTCTACCTGCCCTACCGACTCCATGCCACCAACGAACAGATCCGACGTGCGTATCCCAGCTGGGAAACAGCGATGCAAGGCAAGGACCGCTACGACCCGAAGCACGTTTTCCGGAATGGACTCTTCGAGGCCTACGGCCCGGCGTGACCAGGTGCTGACCTGGGATTCAACCACCATGCAACCGGTATCCGACACGATTCCCGGCACGGTCTTGCCGGCGGGGAAGCGCCCTGCCGCCGCCTGACCGAACCGAGGAGGAGACAGTGAAGTGGCTCAAAGTCGCGCCGATGATCGCCGCGGCCATGGTGTTCGCGATGCCGGCCACGCCGGCCTTGGCCGGTCCCGCTGTGGAGAGCTTTGAAACCGACTTCGGCGGGTGGGAGCCCGACTCCGACGGTCTGGCCCCGGTGTGGAGCGTAAAGCGCTCGACCGACCAGGCGTACCACGGCACCTACAGCGTGCAGATCTTCATGGATGGCCAATTCGACGACGGGACGAGCTGGATCGAGCATCAGTTCTTCACGACACCGAACCAGACTGTGACCGTCACCCTCACCTTCCAGCTATGGAGTCCGGTGAAGGCCAGCATCGGCGCCTGGAAGGTGGTCGCGATCGCCTACAAGAACAACCCGGAGCAGGAGGTCGACTTCGACCACATCGGCAACACCGAAGAGGCGGCCGGCTGGAAGCAGTACACGAAGACGTGGACACTCACCGCGGACAGCATGGGTGGTTTCTGGGTCGCGCTCGGCACGAGCGTGGTGTGGGAGGTCGAGAAGTACCACTACATCGACTACGTAGAGGTGACTGTCACCCCATAGCACCTGTCGAATCTGCCGAGGCATTCGATGCTGCCTCGGCAGATCCGGCGGGCGTCACTCGCAGAACACCTGCACCGTGGCGTCGGGCTGGTCGACGTCGACGGTGATGTCGTCGAGGTGCTCGATGAGCTCCTCGATGTGCTGCGGCTTGAGCTGGGTGAGGTCGATCGGTACCCCTGATTTGTTCAGCTCCAGGTTGACCTGGCTGAGCGCCTGCGGAGGGATGAGGCTCGTCAGCCGGACCCCGGCGCGCAGCAGCTGTAGCGGGACCCGGACATTGACCCGGCCCGGCCCGTCACCGCCGAAGTTGTCCGCCGAGCTCACCACCACGCGCAGGTACTTGGGCCGGGGTTTCGGGCGGGGCGCGATTCCGGCCGACGACTCGGGCTGTTCTCGTGCGAGGGCGTCGATCAGTCGGTCGGCGTCGTCGGTAGTGATCTTGCCTTCGGCCAGCATCTGCAGGATTAGGCGGCGCTGTTCGTTCATTGTTGTTCCTCCCCGCTGACTCATCTGACACTTACCAGCACGGCCGTTCGGCCTTGCTCGATCTCGATGTGGGTGCCGGGCAGCGCACACAGCAGTTGCCCTACGCCGCGTAGCGCGCCCACCGGGCTCACCCGGGTGGCGAGGCATGCGACCAGTCCGACCAGCATGGCGAGCAGCACCAGCGGTGACAGCACCAGCAGTACCGGCAGGACAGGGATGTACAGCCGCAGCCAGCGGCCGTTGCGACGGCGACGGCTCACCGTCACCAGGTACGGAATCATCCAGACCTCCCCAGCTCGGTCAGCGCCTCCTGGACGCTGATCTCTCCCCGCCGCAGGCGGTTGACGACGTCGGCACCGGTGGGCGCCGGGTCGGTGTCGACAAAGTCGAGGTGCTCGGCGATCCGGTTCAGTCGGGACTTGATCGTCGGGTAGCTCACCCCGAAGATCCGCTCCATCTCCTTGATCGAACCGTGCGACCGTACGAACGCGGCAACGAACACTTGGTCGTCGACGCCGAGCTGAGCCAGCTGTGGCGGCTCGAACTGACCTTCGACGACGACGCCGCTGCCGACGAGTCGGACCCGCTCGACCACGAACGGTTGTCCGCGTGTCAGGTCCGTCAGTTCCTGCCAGTCCACCCTCGGCCCCTCTCCTCGGTGTGCTTGCCGTTCATTTGTATCTTGACTTTTTTAAGATGTCAACGCGAGAACCTTGATTTTTCTAAGATCACGTGTCAGATTCTCCACTTGACGGCCTAACACCCCCTGGAGGAACCGATGAACCTTCACGAGCGCAGCACGAGCCGCGTCGCAGTCGTCACCGGCGCATCGAGTGGAATCGGCGCGGCGACCGCCCTGCGCCTGGCCCGCGGCGGGCTCACCGTCGCGCTGGTCGCCCGCCGCGCCGAGCGCCTCACCGAAGTCGCCGCGAAGATCGCCGACAACGCCGGCACGGCCTTCGCGTACCCGGCCGACCTGACCGACGCGGCCGCCCGGGAACGGGTCATCACGCAGATCGCCGGCGAACTCGGCCCGATCGGCGTACTGGTCAACAACGCCGGCCACGGCTACTACGGCGCGTTCGCCGCCATGTCGTGGGAGGACGCCCGCACCATGATGGAGCTCAACGCCACCGCACCGGTCCACCTCAGCAGCCTCGTGCTGCCCGACATGCTCGCGGCCGGCGGCGGTCACATCGTCAACATCGGCTCGGGCGGCGCGCACGTGCACTTCCCCGGACTCGCGATGTACACCGGTACGAAGGCGTTCCTCGCGGCATACAGCACCGCGGTCCACCGCGAGCTACGCCGTGCCGGGGTCCATGTCAGCCTGCTGCGCTGCGGCGATGTCCACACCGAGTTCTTCGACAGCATGGCGGCGCGCTCCACCCAGATACCGCGCGAGCCACGAAAGATTCCGGCCGAGCGCGTAGCCGAGGCGGTCTGGCAGGTCCTCCAACGACCGCGCCGCCTGGTGTGCGTACCCCGCTCGATGCGAATCGTCTCCGGCCTCGAACAATGGCTGGGCTGGCTGCTCGATCGGGCACCACTCGACCCCAACATGCGCGCCCAACTGACCACCGCACACCGGTAGCCAGACGCCCCAGCGCCTAGCATGCTGGGCCTAGCGTGCTAGGCTGTGGGGCATGGGTCCGTTCACGGAGGAGGAGCTGCGCGAAGTGGTGAGCGGCTACGAGGCGTCCAAGAACGCGGCTTTGACGCGGCGCGACGCCCAGCTCCGCGAGTTCCACGCGCGCGGCTGGCGCCCGGTCGATCTCCAGCGGG
The DNA here is from genome assembly GCA_035650075.1 of Micromonosporaceae bacterium. Taxonomy (GTDB): domain Bacteria; phylum Actinomycetota; class Actinomycetes; order Mycobacteriales; family Micromonosporaceae; genus DASSUC01. The sequence continues at coordinate 19,540 of DASRII010000328.1, forward strand.
TGACGGGGTACAGCCGGGAGACCATCCGGCAGGCCCTGCACCCGGAGGTCCGCCAGGCCACGAACACCAGCCGGCGAAAGGTCGCTCCCGTGCCGAGCCGGCCGGCGGATGGGTACGCGAGCTACGGTGCCCGTAAGCCGTACGTCGTGGCCGAGCGCCTCGACGACCTGCGCGGCCCGACGGACGGGACGGTGACCTTGCCACAGCACCTGGACTGGTCCGGCAATGCGAGCTACGACCTCGACAAGCCGGCGCGGCTGGCCTCGATGTACCGGACCGTCCTCAACGAAGCCAGCTCCCCCGACGATCTTCATGCCTGGATCGACGGGCGGTTGCTGGTGCGGCTGTGGCCCACCCTCTGGCTGCCGCCTCAGGTGCGACAGCTGTGGGAGAGCAGGTTCCCGGAGCTGGCCGCGTCCCGCGTTGGGGCGGCCTAGCGTGGACGCGTTCCACCAGAGTCTGGCCCGGATCGGCCTCGACGCCGCGGAACGGTACGGGTTCGCGCTCGCCGGCGGGTACGCGGTACAGGCGGCCGGCTTCCTGCAACGTCCCAGTGAGGACATCGACCTGTTCACGGCATGGGAGCGTCGGGACGAGTTCGAGAGTGCCGCCAGCGCCATCGTCGACGCATACGTCGCCACCGGTCTGAGCGTCGAGGTCGAACGCCGCCACGACACCTTCACCCGGCTGACCGTCTCCGACGGCGTGCAGACCGCGAAGGTCGAACTCGGTGTGGACATGCGCGCCAACGAACCGGTCTGGATCTCGATCGGGCCGGTCCTGCACCCCGACGACGCGGTCTCCAACAAGATGGGCGCGCTCTACGAGAGAGCCCATGCCCGCGACTTCATCGACATCGACGCGGTGCTGCAGTCCGGTCGATACGACCGGCAGGCATTGCTGCGGCTCGTCGAGCGCGCCGACATCACCTTCGATCGACGCGTGTTCGCCGACGCTCTCGCTCAGGCACAGTTTCTCGACGCCGACGACTTCGCGCCGTACGGGTTGGTCGGCAACGACCTCGACGCGCTGCGATACCGGTTCGCCGTTTGGCGCGCGGAACTGCTCGACGGCACCGCCTAGATCTCGAGCTTCTTCAGGAGAGACGACGGCCTCGACCAGTGGGCACGGTGACTCTCGCGGTTCCGGAAGTAGAACGTCCGCAATGGGTCCTAGGCTGCCGACGTGATGAGGATCAACGATCAGGTCGTAGTGTTCGACGCGGCGGACCTGAGCGCCGAGAGCGGTTTCTGGGCTGGGGTGCTCGGTGGCACGGTCGACGCTGAAGATGACTGGCACATGGTGTTCGTAGACGGTAAGCCGCGTGTGGGCGTTCAACTCGCGCCCAACCATGTGGCTCCCGACTGGCCGGACGGAACGCCACAGCAGCAGATACACCTCGACCTGTGGGTCGACGACATCGAAGCGGCTCACGACGAGGTCATCTCGCTCGGTGCGAAGCTGCTGAAGGCGGCGGCTGACACCGATACGCCCGACAACTTCCAGGTGTATGCGGATCCGGCTGGACACCCGTTCTGCCTCTGCTGGGTGAAACGCACCTAGTCCGGTGTCGGCTGCCTGAACGACGTCGCGGCCGGGGATGGTTCACGCTGGCGGGATGCATGTCGAGGTGAGCGGGACGCGGTTGTGGTTCGACGTCGACGGTCCAGCACTCGTGCCCGACGGTTCGCGGCTACGCGAACGGCCGACGGTCATTCTGGTGCACGGTGGGCCGGGCAGCTACGACCATTCCTACTTCAAACCCCACTTCGAGCGCCTGACCGATGTCGCTCAGGTCGTCTATGTCGACCTGCGCGACCACGGCCGCTCCGCACGGCACGCCCCGGCGTACTGGAACTTCGAGGTCTGCGCCGACGACCTGCATGCGTTCTGCGACGCCCTCGGAATCGTCAGGCCGGTCGTCCTCGGTCATTCGATGGGCGGCTGCATCGCCATGCTCTACGGCGCCCGCCATCCCGACCATGCGGGAGCGCTGATCCTGCAGTCGACCATGGCTCGATTCGATCTGGGACGCCTGGTTGACGGGTTCCGCCGTGTCGCGGGTGACGAGGTGGCCGAGCTGGCGCGGCGAGACTACAGCGGTGATCCGGTAACCGACGACGAGTGGGCCAAGGTGTTCGCCGCGTTCGGTCCACAAGTCCCGAGCCAGGAGGAGCTGGCACGCCGAATCCGAAACACGGACTTGGGCCCGTCCGGCATGGAACTGCTCTGCCATCTCGACATCGTCGACCAACTGCCTCGCATAAGTCGTCCGACACTCGTGTGCGTGGGCGAGGTCGATCCCGTGACCCCGGTAACGGCCGCACGGGAGATCGCCGAAGCACTGCCGGAAAAGGTCGGTCAGCTCGAGGAGATCGATGGCGCTGGTCACTTCCCATGGCT